>JAOASR010000098.1 GCA_030158585.1 Microcella sp. | reverse complement strand
AGTACCGCATCGGCGACGACCTGCGCCGCGTGCACTGGAAGTCGACGGCCAAGACCGGCACGTTCATGGTGCGCCAGTTCGAAGAGACCCGGCGCTCGCACCTCGTCGTGGCGCTGAGCATCGCGAGCATCGACTTCGGCTCGGAGGCGGAGTTCGAGCTCGCCGTCAGCGTCGCCGGCAGCCTCGGTGCGCGCGCGATCCGCGACGCGCGCGAGGTCTCGGTCGTCGTCTCGGCTCTCACCCCCGAGTTCGCCAAGCGCACCGTGGTCGCGACGAGGGGTCTCGCCACGGTCGCCCCCGCTCGACTGCTCGACGATCTCGCTCTCGTCGAGCTGAGCCCGTCGGCCCTCGGTATCGTCGACGTCAGCAGACTGGCGGGCAGCTCAGCGCGCGGCGTCTCCGTCGCCTTCCTCATCATCGGCTCGAGCGTGCGGCCATCGAGGCTGCGCACCGCCGCCGCGGCCTATCCGCCCTCCGTCGAGGTCGTCGCGATCCAGTGCGATCCCGAGCACATCCCGGGGCGCCGTCGGCTCAGCGGCCTCACCGTCATCACGGTCGGCTCGCTCTCCGACCTGCGACGGGCGATGCGCGGCGGCGACGAGTGGTGAGCCGAGGGCTCGCCGGAGGCGCTGCCGCACGCGGTCGACGCCCCTCGCGCTCTGCCCGCCCCGTGCCGCGCCCGGTTCCTCGCGCGTCGGTGCTCGCTTCAGCGGTCATCATGACGGGCGCCTCGTGGACCCTCGTCGCGGTCGCCCTCTGGCCCGTGTACCGCGCACTGCCTTTCGTCGTGCTGGCCTCGGTCGCCATCACCGCCGGCATCGCGGTGACCGCTCTCGCGTCGGTGCTCCGCTGGCCCTCCTGGGGCATCCTTCTCGCAGCGGTCGCGGTGTTCACGATCATCGGCGTTCCTCTCGCGGTGCCGGGCCGCACGGTCTACGGAGTTCTGCCCGAGCCCGCCGGCCTTCTCGAGCTCTATGCGGGCGTCGCGCTCGGCTGGCGCCAGCTGCTCACGATCGAGCTCCCCGTCGGCTCGTACCAGGCGCTGCTCGTGCCCGCGCTCGTGCTGCTGTTCGTGGGCCCGGTGATCACCACGGTGATCGCTCTACGAACGCGGAGACCCGCACTCGCGGCCGCGATCCCGGCGCTCGGCTTCCTCCTCGCGATCGCTGTCGGCCGTGCCGACGCGCCCCTCCCGCTCGGCAACGCCGCCGGACTGGGGGTCGTGCTCATGCTCTGGATGGCGCTCCTGCGACGCCACCGACGCACCGACGCGCTCCGTGCGGGGGGAGCGGCAAACCCTCTGGATGCTCGCAGCGCGGTGCTGCGCGGGTTCGCGTCGGCCGTGGTCCTCCTCCTCGTCGCCGGCATCGCAGGAGTGGCTGCGGCGACGACCATCGCGCCCGAATCCGAGCGCGTCGTCCTGCGCACTCTGGCCGAGCGGCCGTTCGACCCGCGCGACCTTCCGAGCCCTCTCGCCGCCTATCGGGCGGCCTTCCAGCCCGCCGAGGCCGACGCCTTCGTGATGCGCGTGTCGGGCATCCCCGACGGCGCTCGAGTGCGCCTCGCGACGCTCGACAGCTACGACGGCGTGGTGTTCGCGGTCGGCAGCGATGCCGTCTCGGCGGCGTCGGGGCGCTTCGTGCGCATCCCGACCGAGCGAGATGTCGAGGCGTCAGGAGCACGCGTCGACATCGAGGTCGAGCTTCTCGAATCGACCGGCTCGTGGCTGCCGACCGTAGGGGTCTTCCGCGGCGTCCGGTTCCTCGGCGACGACGCGGCCGACGTGCGCGACCGCGTGCGCCTCAACACGACGACCGGCACGGCCGCGCTCATCGGCGGCACGACGAGCGGCACCGCGTACGTGCTCGACGCGGTCGTCGCTGACGACTCCGCTCCGCGACTCGCCGACGCCGCGCCGGGGTCGTCGGCCGTGCCCGGCATCTCGGCTGTTCCCGACGAGCTGCGCGCGTGGCTCGACGGCGTCACCTTGGGCGTCGAGGGTCCCGGCCCTCGACTCGATGCGGCCCTCGACGCCATCCGCGAGCAGGGCTACATCTCGCACGGGGTCGATCCCGACGGGCCGGCGAGCCGCTCCGGGCACTCGATCGATCGCATCGTCGAGCTGCTGACGCGTCGACCGATGGTCGGCGATGCCGAGCAGTACTCGGTGCTCGCGGCACTCGTCGCCCGTGAGCTCGGGTTCCCGTCGCGCGTCGTCCTCGGCTACGGACCGGTGTCGGCGTCCGAGGTCGAGCTGCGCTCGGATGATCTCTCCGCCTGGATCGAGGTCGACCTCGCCGGTGCGGGCTGGACGAGCGTCGACGTGCTCCCGCCCGAGCGCGAGATCCCGCCCGCCGAGCCGCAGGAGCCCGTTCCCGTGTCCCGGCCGCAGAACGCGGTGCAGCCGCCCGTCGAGGTGCCGCCCGCGCCCGAGGAGCAGGCGCCGCCCGCGATCGAGCCCAGCGAGCGGCCCGATGATGACGGCGTGCTCGCGATCCTGCTCGCGATCGCCCGGATCGTCGGCATCATCCTCGCCATCGCCGCGCTCGTCGCCGCGCCGTTCGTCGGCGTCGTCGCGGCGAAGGCCACGCGTCGCCGTCGGCGCAGGCGCGCGAGCGACCCGACTCTCCGCATCCTCGGCGGCTGGCGCGAGCTCACCGACGCGGCGGCCGATCACGGCGTCGCGCTGCCTCTCGGCGCGACTCGTCGCGAGGTCGCCGGGATCATCGCTCAGCCGCAGGCGGCCGTTCTCGCGCGTGTCGCCGATCGCGTCGACTACGCGCCCGAGCCGCCCCGGCCTGGAGAGGCCGATCGAGTCTGGACCGCCGTCGACGCCGTGCGCGCGGGCCTCGATGCCGGCACCCGCCGTCGCGACCGGTGGCGCGCCGCGGTCTCGACCCGCTCTCTGCGCCGGTATCCTGGCGGCTCGACGAGCAAGCGGGGGAGGCGAGCACCGTGATCTGCCAGCACTGCGGCGCCGCGCTGCCGCCCATCGCGATGTTCTGCGGCGAATGCGGTCGCTCCGTGGCGGCGAGAGGCCCCGTCGTTCCTCCCGTCACACTCACCTCGGCGGCCATGCCCTTCTCGGCGAGCGAGCCGCTCTCCATCACGCCGGCCACGCCGCCGGAGCCCGATGATCCGCCGCTCGCGCGCCCGGTCTCGGTGCCGACCGCCCCCCTCGCTCCTGCGTCCCCGAACCTCGCGGCCGTTCCTGAGGCGGCCGGCGCACCCACCGCTACCCCCGTGTCGCCCGTCGCGCCGCCCCGCGCGGCGTCAGTTGACGGAGACCGCTTCGCAGAGGCCCTGCGCCCGGGCGCTGACAGCTGCCCGCGCTGCGGAACGGCCGCCGAGCCGGGAGACATCTTCTGCGGCACGTGCGGCGAGTCGCTCACGAGTCCCCATGACGCCACGATCGCTCGCCCGACCTCAGCGACGGGGGCGACACCGAGCTCAGCACCGGCGACGCTCGCGTGGTCGCTCGGGTCGACGGGCTCGGTGCCGTCGGCGCCCCGCATCGCCCACGCGCCTCTCGCGGTGCCGCCCCCGCCGGATGCGGCGACGTCGGCTCCAGCGGTCGCACCGGGACCGGCCCGCGCCCCTGAGCCGGCACCGCCCGCTGTGGCTCCCGCACCCTTGCCGTCCCCGCCTCCCGCGCCTCTGCACGAGTCGACCCTCGACCCCGATACCGAGAACACGAGGCTCGTTCCGCGGGGCTCGACAGGCGCGCGCTTCGTGCTGCAATTCTCGACCGGCGAGAGCTACACCGTGCTCGGCTCGGGCATCATCGGTCGCAATCCCGCTCCCGAGCCGGGCGAGGCGGTCGACCACATCGTCACGATCGTCGATCCGGGTCGGTCCGTGTCGAAATCGCACCTCGAGTTCGGGCAGGACAACGGCGTCTTCTGGGTGAGCGATCGGCACTCGGGCAACGGCTCGGTCATTCGCGAGCCCGGCTCCGAGCCCCGGTACTGCGAACCCGGCCGTCGCTATCGCGTCGTGCGCGGCACCCGCATCGACATCGGCGAGCAGTTCGTCATCGTCAGCTGACCTCGGGCCCTCCGCCGCTCCTCCCCATCCTCACTCCCGCCTCGGCCGCCCCCGCCCGGCGGCGGCGCCTGCCGGTGCGTGCACCTGCTCGGCTTCACTCTCGGGCATGCTCCGCTTCCCGCCTCTGCCGGTGCCGCCCGCTCGGCCGCCCCGCACGCCGTTCCCGGTCATCGCGGTCATCGCGCCCGCCGTCGGCGCGATCGTCATCTCCGCGATCACCGGCTCGCTCTTCGTCCTCGTCTTCGCGGCGCTGAGCCCGCTCATCGCGATCGCTACGGCGCTGGATGCCCGGCGCCAGTCCCGCCGTCACCGCCGTGACGAGGCAGCCCGCTTCGATCGCGAGTGCGCGTCGTGGGCGGCCCGAGTGCCCGAGCTGCACGCGCTCGAGCGCGCGCAGGCCGACGCCGAGCATCCGCCGATCGGGGCGCTCGCCCGTGCTCCGTCGCCGTATCCCGCCGATGCCCCTCTCCGCGTCGGAACGGCTCCCGCCCCGAGCGGCATCGTGCTCGATTGCGTGCACGCCGGGGCCGATGACGCGTCGAGCGCGCGCCTCGAGGGTCTCCTCGCACTCGCGCGCACGCATCCACAGCTCCCGGTCCTCATCGCGCCGGCCGCCATCCGTGTCGTGGGCCGGGGCCGCGCCGCCGACGCGGTCGCGCGACGCATCGCCGCGCATCCCGCGTGCAGCCTCGAGAGGGCCTCGGGTCCCAGCGGGGCGGGTCCGCTCTTGCTCGAGACCGAGATCATCGTCGAGTCGCCGACGAGGGCGCGACTCCGCACCCCTGACGGACGAGAGAGGATCGTTCGGCCGGAGGGCGCGACCCGCTGCGAGCTCGAGGTGATCCAGAGACGACGCGTCTCGGCAGACGACGCTCTGCCGGTGTCGGCGGCGTGGTCGGCGATCGCCGCCGACGCAGCACGGGCGGGGCGACCTCTCGACCCGGGAACGATCGGCCTCGGCCCCGGTGGCGCACTCGCTCTCGACCTGCTCGGCGACGCTCCTCACGCTCTCATCGGCGGAACGACCGGCAGTGGTAAGAGCGAGTTCCTGCGCACCCTCGCACTGTCCTGGGCGGTCGGCGCGCCGCCGCGCGAGCGCTCGATCCTGCTCGTCGATTTCAAAGGAGGCTCGGCGTTCTCCGAGCTCGCCGCGCTGCCCCACGTCGTCGGCGTCATCACCGATCTCGATGCGAGCGGCGCCGAACGCGCGCTGCGCAGTCTCCGCGCTGAGCTGCGCCGCCGAGAGGCTCTCCTGCTCGAGCTCGGCGCGCGAGACATCCGTGACGCAGCGGCGGGCTCTCTCTCGCGGCTGCTCGTGCTCGTCGACGAGTACGCGGCGCTCGTCGAGACCTTCCCCGAGCTCCAGCCCATGGTCGCCGATCTCGCAGCGCGGGGCCGCTCGCTCGGCATCCATCTCGTCCTCTGCACGCAGCGGCCTTCCGGCGTCGTTCGCGATGCGGTCGCCGCGAACTGCGGTATCCGCGTGGCGTTCCGCATGTCCGCACCCGCCGACGCCGCAGGTCTTCTGCCGTGCGACCCGCCGCCCTCCGACGCTCCTGCCGGCCGCGCTGTCGTCTCGGCAGCGGGGCGCGTCGTGCCGACCCAGATCGCCGTCATCGCTCCCAGCGACGTCGCGGCCGTCGCGGCACGATGGGTGGGCTCGCCCCCGGCTCCGAGGCCGTGGCTTCCGCCCCTTCCCTCGCCCCTGCCCGGAGCCGACCTCGACGCGCTGCCGGAGGAACAAGCAGAGGCATCGGGCGAGTGCGCCGTCTCCGACGCCCTGGCGATCCTCCTCGGTGCTCTCGACGATCCTGACCACCAGCGTCGCGTCCGCGCGGTGTGGCGGCCGACCCGCGACGGCTCGCTGCTCGTCGTCGGGGCTCCCGGCAGCGGCACCGACGATGCCCTCGCGGTCATCGCTCGAGAAGCCTCGACCGTGTCTCTGCACACGATCGTGCTCCCCTCCGACCTGCCCGATGCCCTCGGCACTCTCGATGAGCTCCGCGACGAGCTCGATGACGATCCCGCTCCTCTGCTGCTCGTCGTGCCCGAGATCGATGCGCTCGTCGCCGAGGCGGGCGATGCTGCCCTCGAGCTCCTCGACGCGCTCGACGCGGTCGCACGGCGCCTTCGCCGCGGGGGAGGGGCCTTCGTCGCGAGCGCCGAGTCGGTGCTGCGCGCCCGTTCAGGAGTCATCGGCCGATTCGACTCCGTGCTTCTGCTGCGCGCGACGTCGCTCGACGACCACCGGGCAGCGGGCGGCGGCGCGAGCGACTTCGATCCCGATGCGCCCCGCGGGCGCGGTCGCTGGCAGGGTCGCGCTCTCCAGCTCGTCGATCAGGACGAGCCGCTGCCTCCCTCGCGGCGTCCGACACTTCGCGCGTGGGAGCCGCGCGCGGGCGAACCCGTCGCCGTCGTGACGGCGCGGCCCGCCCGCACGACTCGGCGGCTCGAGCAGGCCGGGTGGGAGGTCTCGCACGACCCGATGGCTCTCGACCGTCGCGACAGCGCGCGCAGCGGCGCGACGCACGCGCGCGTCGTCGTCGCCGACGCCGAGACCTGGCAGGCGTCGTGGGCGGCACTCGCTGCGGTGCGGCGCGAGGGAGTCATCGTGGTCGCCGATGCGTCGGCGGCGGATGCTCGACTCGTGCTCGGCCCGCGCAGCGACCTGCCCCTCCGCGGCCCGGGGTCTGACGAGATCGTGCTCGTCGAGGCCGGCGAGCCGCCGTGCCGAGCGCTGTGGAGCGCACTCGGCACGAGCGGTGCACCGCCGCTGCGCCGCAGCGGCTGAGACGCGGGTCGAGGCGCTATCAGGCCAGCGCGGTCGCGAGCTCGACCGACGGCAGGCCGTGAGCCGTGCCGACCGGCTCGTAGGTCACGTGACCGTCGTGCGTGTTCAGTCCGAGCGCGAGCGAGCCGTCGGCCCGCAGCGCGTCGAGCCAACCACGGTTCGCGATCGCCCGCACGTACGGCATGGTCGCGTTGGTGAGAGCGTGCGTCGACGTCGACGGCACCGCGCCCGGCATGTTCGCCACGCAGTAGAAGATGCTGTCGTGCACCGCGAAGGTCGGCTCTGCGTGAGTCGTGGGTCGCGAGTCGGCGAAGCAGCCGCCCTGGTCGACGGCGATGTCGACGAGCACGCTGCCCGGCTTCATGCGCGACACGAGCTCGTTGCTCACGAGCTTGGGAGCCTTCGCGCCGGGGATGAGGACGGAGCCGATGAGCATGTCGGCCTGCACGGCGGCGCGCTCGATCTCGTAGCCGTTCGAGGCGATCGTCTTGATGCGACCGCTGTACAGGGCGTCCAGCTCGCGCAGGCGCTGGATGTTCGTGTCGAGCACCGTCACGTCCGCGCCGAGGCCCACGGCCATGGCGACGGCGTTCGTTCCGGCGACGCCGCCGCCGAGCACGACGACATTGGCCGGGTGGGTGCCGGGAACGCCGGAGACGAGCAGGCCGGGCCCGCCGTTCGGGCGCATCATCGCATTCGCGCCGACGATCGGGGCGAGTCGGCCGGCGACCTCGCTCATCGGGGCCAGGAGGGGGAGGGCGCGTGACGGCAGCTGGACGGTCTCGTAGGCGATCGCGGTGACCTTCGCCTCGAGCAGGGCGTGCGTGAGCTCCTTCTCAGCGGCGAGGTGCAGATAGGTGAACATCACCATGCCAGGCCGGAAGTGCGCGTACTCCGAGGCGATCGGCTCCTTGACCTTGAGCAGCAGCTCCGCCTGCCCCCAGACCTCGGCGGCGTCGTCGACGATGCGGGCGCCCTGAGCGGCATAGGCCTCGTCGGTGATCGACGAGCCGAGACCGGCGCCCGACTGCACGATGACCTCGTGGCCGTGGGCGAACAGGTCGTGCACGCCGGCGGGCGTGATCGCCACCCGGAACTCGTTGTTCTTGACCTCTGCGGGAACCGCGATTCTCATGTTCTGACTCCTGATCGGGCGAGCGCTCGATCCGGAGCCGACGCTCCGGTGCGCTGCAGGATCAGCGTAGCGCTCAACAGCGATGGAATCCGCACTGTTTTTCGTCGAATGGTGCTGATTTCGTGAAGATTGTGTTTCAGAATGGACGAATCGGGCCGCACAGGGTGCGGTCGCTCCGACGGTGTGTCAGTATCAACCCACCGTCACCGCTTTGCCGTACACCGTCGTACCTCGAACCGCCTAAGGAGCAGCGCCATGCACCGTCCGCTTCCCGAAGACCCGATGATCCGCAGCCTGATCGCACAGGCCAAGCGGGCTCAGATCAGCCGCCGGGCGATGCTCGCCGGAACCGGTGCCGGTGCCACGGCCCTCGCGCTCGCCGCGTGCTCGACCGGCACCGATGAGCTCTCGCCCGCCGAAGACGTCTCCGACACCGACAAGACGCTCAACTGGGCCAACTGGCCGTTCTACATCGACGAGGACGAGGAGGGCGGCTACCCGACCCTCGAGCGCTTCCAGGAGCAGACGGGCATCGAGGTCACGTACCTCATCGACGTCGACGACAACAACTCCTACTTCGCCAAGGTGCGCGACCAGCTCGCGCTCGGCCAGGACATCGGCGCCGACACCGTCTGCCTCACCGACTGGATGGTCAACCGCTGGATCTCGCTCGGCTACACGCAGGAGCTCAACAAGGACAACATCCCCAACGCCGGCAATCTCGTCGAGAGCCTGCGCAACCCCGACTTCGACCCGGGCCGCGTGCACTCGCTGCCGTGGCAGGGCGGCTTTGCGGGCATCGCCTACAACGTGGAGGAGACCGGCGAGGTGCGCTCGGTGAGCGACCTGTGGCGCCCCGACCTCAACGGCCGTGTGGGCGTGCTCTCCGAGATGCGCGACACGATCGGCGTCATCATGCTCGAGAACGGCGTCGACATCTCGAGCGACTTCAGCGCCGACGAGTTCAACGCCGCGCTCGATGTCTTCCGCGAGCAGGTCGAGGGCGGGCAGATCCGCAACGTCCGCGGCAACGCGTACACCGAAGACCTCGTCAACGGCGACACCCTCGCCGCCATCTGCTGGTCGGGCGACATCACGCTGCTCAACTTCGAGGCCGGCTACGAGAAGTGGAAGTTCGTGCTCCCCGAGGGCGGCGCGACTCTCTGGAACGACAACTTCCTCATCCCGATCGGCTCGCCGCGCAAGAAGAACGCCGAGACGCTCATCAACTACTACTACGAGCCCGAGGTCGCCGCCGAGGTCGCCGCGTGGGTGAACTACATCACTCCCGTCGAGGGCGCCTACGAGGCCGCGATCGCCATCGACCCCGAGCTCGCCGAGAACCAGCTCATCTTCCCGAACGCCGACACGCTGGCGCAGGCGAAGATCTTCCGCGGCCTCTCGGCCCAGGAGGAGAACGAGTTCCAGTCGGCGTTCCAGAGCATCCTGCTCGGCTCGTAGCACTTCTTCCCACCCCACTCACCCGAAGGAGCACCACCCTGGTGTCGAACAGCGCTGTCCCACAGGGAGGCTTCGCCGAAGCCGGTGCCGACCTCGAACTGGTCGGCATCACGAAGCGGTTCCCCGGCTTCACGGCCATCGAAGATCTCGATCTCCGCATCCCGGCCGGGTCGTTCTTCGCTCTCCTCGGCCCCTCGGGCTGCGGCAAGACGACGACGCTCCGGCTCATCGCGGGCCTCGAGGAGCCGACCGCCGGTCGGATCCTCATCGGCGGAAAGGACGTCACGTCGACGAAGGCGTTCCAGCGCCCCGTCAACACGGTGTTCCAGAGCTATGCGCTGTTCCCGCACATGACGATCCTCGAGAACGTCGCGTTCGGCCTGA
>JAOASR010000097.1 GCA_030158585.1 Microcella sp. | reverse complement strand
AGGTCGACGTCTACACCCTCGCGGAGGACGTCACGAAGGGCCTCGAGGGCATGACTGTGCCCCTGCGCGTCGCCGTCATGGGCTGCGTCGTCAACGGCCCCGGCGAGGCCCGCGAGGCCGACCTCGGCGTCGCCTCCGGCAACGGCAAGGGTCAGATCTTCGTCAAGGGCGAGGTCATCAAGACGGTTCCCGAGAACGAGATCGTCGCGACCCTCATCGAAGAGGCGAATCGCCTCGCGGCGTCGATGCCGGATGCTCCGCTCGGGTCGCCCGAGGTCGTCACGGCCTAGCCGACCCAGCGAGAGCTGCTGCACTGCCATCTGGCCCCTTGTTGGGGGACTGATCGGCGCGCTCGCCCGCTCACTACAGTGGGGACATCGGTCGGGGGAGGCCGAACTGAGAACGGCGCCGGGGGGCGGCGTTCGACCCGCGAGGGTCGTCAGGAGGCATCCTCCATCGAGCTGGTTTCCCGCGGCGCGCATCAGCGCGCAGGCGGGAAGGGCCTGCGAGCGACCCAAGCCCCCCTTGCCGTCGCTCGCAGGCCTGTCTCATTGTGCCGTGTTCGCGGCCGGTACCCCACAACGGGGGGTGCCGTGTCGAACTAGGCTGAACGGGTGCCCACCCGTCTTTCGCAGCTCTTCGTCCGCACGCTCCGCGACGACCCGGCCGACGCCGAGGTCGCGAGCCACCGCCTCCTCGTCCGCGCCGGGTACATCCGTCGTCAGGCTCCCGGCGTGTTCGCGTGGCTGCCGCTCGGGCTGCGCGTGCGCCGCAAGGTCGAAGACGTCATCCGCGACGAGATGGCCGCGATCGGCGCGCAGGAGGTGCTCTTCCCGGCGCTGCTGCCGCGCGAGCCCTACGAGGCGACCGGCCGCTGGGAGGAGTACGGCGACGGCATCTTCCGCCTGAAGGACCGCAAGGGCGCCGACTACCTGCTCGCTCCCACGCACGAGGAGGTCTTCACCCTGCTCGTCAAGGACCTCTACTCGAGCTACAAGGATCTGCCGCTCGCGATCTACCAGATCCAGGACAAGTACCGCGACGAGGCGCGCCCCCGTGCGGGCCTGCTGCGCGGCCGCGAATTCTCGATGAAGGACGCGTACTCGTTCGACTACACCGACGCTGGCCTCGACGCCGCCTACACGGCGCAGCGCGGCGCCTATGAGCGCATCTTCCAGCGGCTGGGCATGGAGTACGTCATCGTGCAGGCCGACGCGGGCGCGATGGGCGGCTCGCGCAGCGAGGAGTTCCTGCACCCGACCCCGATCGGGGAAGACACGTTCGTGCGCTCGGCCGGCGGCTACGCGGCCAACGTCGAGGCCTACAGCTCGCTCGCGCCTGAGGCTCTGCCGATCGACGGTCAGCCCGCCGCCGAGGTCGTCGACTCGCCCCAGACGCCGACGATCGCGACGCTCGTCGCTCTGCTGAACGAGCGTCACGCTCGCGACGACCGACCCTGGAGCGCGGCCGACACCCTGAAGAACGTCGTGCTGCGTCTCACCCACCTCTCGGGCGAGACCGAGCTCGTCATCGTCGGCGTGCCCGGCGACCGCGACGTCGACATGAAGCGCGCCGAGGTGACGTTCGCTCCCGCCGCGGTCGACGCGGCCACCGACGAGGACTTCGCGAAGCACCGCGGCCTCGTGAAGGGCTACATCGGGCCGTGGTCGGCGGCGGGACCGGTGCTCGGCGAGACCTCGACCACGGGCATCCGCTTTCTCGTCGACCCCCGCGTCGTCGACGGCACCGCGTGGGTCACGGGCGCGAACGAGGACGAGAAGCACGTGCTCTCGCTCGTCGCCGGTCGTGACTTCGTCGCCGACGGCATCGCCGACATCGCCGAGGTGCGCGCGGGCGACCCTGCGCCCGACGGCTCGGGCCCGGTCGAGCTCGCGCGCGGCATGGAGATCGGCCACGTGTTCCAGCTCGGCCGCAAGTACGCCGAGGCGCTCGACCTCAAGGTGCTCGACGAGAACGGCAAGCTCGTGACCGTCACGATGGGCTCGTACGGCATCGGCGTGACGCGCATCCTCGCGGCGATCGCCGAGGCGAACCACGACGAGCGCGGCCTCATCTGGCCCCGCAACGTCGCTCCGTTCGACGTGCACGTCGTCGCGACGGGCAAGGACCCGGTCGTGTTCGAGATCGCCGAGACGCTCGCGCGCCAGCTTGAGGGGCAGGGGGTCGATGTCTTGCTGGATGACCGCCCGAAGGTCTCGCCCGGCGTCAAGTTCGGCGACGCCGAGCTGCTCGGGGTGCCGCTCGTGGTCATCGTCGGCCGCACCGCCGCCGAGGGCACGGTCGAGTTCTGGGATCGCCGCACGGGCGAGCGCCGCGAGGTTGCTCTGCATGAGGTGCCGGAGGCTCTTCGCGCTGCTGGCTGACTCGGTCGGCCCGTCCGCGAGTGCTCTGTCGTCCGGTACCGTTGAAGGACCGACCCCGCTCGATGGATGCGCGCGGGGCGATCCCAATCGAATAGCGGAGGCACCCCACGTGGACATCGACCTGGCAGTCCTGAGGATGATGGAGCGCGAGCGGGAGATCCCGTTCGACGAGCTCGTGCAGATCATCGAGCAGGCGATCCTCACGGCCTACCTCAAGCACACCGATCAGGCCGACCAGCGCGGCTCGGACGCGCCGCAGCCGCGCGTCGAGCTCGACCGCAAGACCGGTCACGTGACCGTCTACGCGCCCGAGTTCGACGACGAGGGCGAGCTCATCGGCGAGGCCCCCGACAGCCCCGACGACTTCGGTCGCATCGCCGCCTTCGCGGCCAAGCAGGTCATCAACCAGCGGCTGCGCGACATCGGCGACGACAAGGTGCTCGGCGAGTTCAAGGGCCGCGAGGGCGACATCATCGCCGGCATCATCCAGCAGGGGCCGAACCCGCGCATGATCCACATCGACCTCGGTGCGATCGAGGCGATCCTCCCGCCCGAGGAGCAGGTGCCCGGCGAGGACTACTCGCACGGCAAGCGCATCCGTGTCTACGTCACGAGCGTCTCGCGCGGCCTCAAGGGCCCCTCGATCACCGTGAGCCGCACGCACCCGTCGCTCGTGCGCCGTCTCTTCGCCCTCGAGGTGCCCGAGATCGCGAGCGGCGTCGTCGAGATCACTGCGCTCGCCCGCGAGGCTGGCCACCGCACCAAGATCGCCGTGCGCGCGACCGAGCCCGGCGTCAACGCCAAGGGAGCGTGCATCGGCGAGCTCGGGCAGCGCGTGCGCGCCGTCACCGCCGAGCTCGGCGAGGAGAAGATCGACATCGTCGACCACTCCGACGACCTCGCGACCTTCGTGAAGAACGCGCTGTCGCCCGCGAAGGTGACCGACGCGTTCATCATCGACCCGGCGACGAAGGCCGTGCGCGCGCTCGTGCCCGACTACCAGCTGTCGCTCGCGATCGGCAAGGAGGGCCAGAACGCCCGCCTCGCCGCGAAGCTCACTGGCGCCAAGATCGACATCCAGCCCGACTCCGTCATGGAGGACTGATCCTCCGACGCGACACGCCCGGCTCGGGCCAGCGACGGGGGAGGGGGTAGTATGGAACCCGTCAGAACGTGCATCGGCTGCCGTCGACGCGACTCCCGCTCCTCACTACTGAGGGTGGTGGCGCGTGGCGAGGCAGTCGAGCCGGATGCCCTGACCCGCTTGCCGGGTCGAGGCGCGTGGGTGCACAGCACCCGCGACTGCGTCGAAACCGCGACTGCGCGGCGAGCCTGGGCTCGCGCGCTCCGTGTCGCTGGTCCGCTCGACGCGGGTCCGGTTCTGGCCCACATCGGATCCGTCGGATCCACGAGAGAACAGGCTGATCGGCTCTTGGACAACTAATGAGCGACTCGAAATGAGTTCCGTCAACCTCTAACGGTTCGCCCCTGCCTGGGAGCGGACCCCAGACAGGAGAATTGTGGCTGGAAAACCACGCGTGCACGAGATCGCCAGCGAGCTCGGCATCGAAAGCAAGGTCGCCCTCGAGAAGCTCAAAGAGCTCGGCGAATTCGTCAAGGGTCCGTCGTCGACCATCGAGCCCCCCGTCGCGCGCAAGCTGCGGCAGGCGCTCGAGGCTGCCGGTGTGACCGCCCCCAAGACTGAGGAGGCTCCGGCCGCCAAGCCCGCGGCGAAGCCCGCGACCCCGGCCGCCCCGAAGGCGCCCGAGGCCGCTGCTCCTGCGGCGCCTGCTGCGGAGGCGCCCGCCGCGCCCGCGGCTCCTGCTGCCCCGGCCGAGCCGGCGGCTCCCGCTGCCGACGCCACCTCGGCCGAGAAGCCGGCCGGCCCCGCCGCGCCCGGTGCTCCTCGCCCCGGCAACAACCCCTTCGCCTCGCAGCAGGGCATGGCCCGTCCCGGCCAGCCCCGCCCGGGCAACAACCCCTTCAGCTCGACGCAGGGCATGCCGCGTCCGGGTGGCGGCGCCGGTGCGATCCCGCGCCCGACCGCTCCCCGTCCCGGAGCTCCGCGCCCCGGCGCTCCGCGTCCGGGCTCGCCGCGTCCCGGAGCACCGCGCTCCAACGCACCCTTCCAGGCCCGTACGGGCGGCCCCGGCCGCCCCGGCGGCGCTGCGGGCGGCGGCTTCCAGCGTCCCGGCGGCGCTCCTGGCGGCGGCTTCAGCGGCCCCCGCCCGGGTGGCGGCGGCGGTCGCGGTCGCGGCCCCGGCGGCGGCACGGCCGGCGCATTCGGTCGCGGCGGCGGCAAGAGCAAGGCGCGCAAGTCGAAGCGGACGAAGCGGCAAGAGTTCGAGATGCGGGAGGCCCCGTCGGTCGGCGGCGTCAGCGTTCCCCGCGGCGACGGCAAGACGATCGTCCGACTGCGTCAGGGCGCCTCGATCACCGACTTCGCCGACAAGCTCGAGACGATTAGCGGCATGAACTGCCCTCCCGGCAACCTCGTGACGGTGCTGTTCCACCTCGGTGAGATGGCGACCGCGACCGAGTCGCTCGACGGCGCGACCTTCGAGGTGCTCGGCGCCGAGCTCGGCTGGCGCATCGAGATCGTCTCGCCCGAGGACGAGGACAAGGAGCTCCTCGAGGGCTTCGACATCGACCTCGACGAGGTCGACGACGAAGAGGACCTGGTCATCCGTCCTCCCGTGGTCACCGTCATGGGTCACGTCGACCACGGTAAGACCAAGCTGCTCGACGCGATCCGCGAGGCAAACGTCGTCGCGGGCGAGGCCGGTGGCATCACGCAGCACATCGGCGCGTACCAGGT
Organism: Microcella sp.; assembly: GCA_030158585.1. Lineage (GTDB taxonomy): Bacteria > Actinomycetota > Actinomycetes > Actinomycetales > Microbacteriaceae > Microcella. The sequence continues at coordinate 4,696 of JAOASR010000097.1, read as the reverse complement.
CTGGACCGAGCACGAAGAGATCGAGCGCGCGATCACCTTCATCGACACCCCGGGTCACGAGGCCTTCACGGCCATGCGTGCCCGTGGTGCGCAGGTGACCGACGTCGCGATCCTCGTGGTCGCGGCCGACGACGGCATCATGCCGCAGACGGTCGAGGCGCTCAACCACGCCCAGGCCGCCGGTGTGCCGATCGTCGTCGCGGTCAACAAGGTCGACAAGGAGGGGGCCAACCCCGCCAAGGTGCGCCAGCAGCTCACCGAGTTCGGTCTCGTCGCCGAGGAGTACGGCGGCGACACGATGTTCGTCGACGTCTCGGCGCTGCAGAAGAAGGGCATCACCGAGCTTCTCGATGCCGTTCTCCTGACGGCGGATGCTGGACTCGACCTGCGCGCCAACCCGAACCGCGACGCCCGCGGTGTCGCGATCGAAGCGCGCCTCGACAAGGGCCGCGGCTCGGTCGCCACGGTGCTCATCCAGGCGGGAACGCTGCGCGTCGGTGACCCGATCGTCGCCGGTACGGCTTACGGCCGCGTGCGTGCGATGACCGACGAGAACGGCGAGAAGGTCGAAGAGGCCTACCCGTCGCGCCCGGTGCAGGTGCAGGGTCTGTCGAGCGTTCCGCGCGCCGGTGACACGTTCATCGTCACCGACGACGACCGCACCGCCCGCCAGATCGCCGAGAAGCGCGAGGCCGCCGAGCGCAATGCGTCGCTCGCGAAGGCGCGCAAGCGCATCAGCCTCGAGGACTTCACGAAGGCCCTGGAGGACGGCAAGGTCGAGTCGCTCAACCTCATCATCAAGGGTGACGTGTCGGGTGCCGTCGAGGCGCTCGAGGAGTCGCTCATGAAGATCGAGGTGGACGACAGCGTGCAGCTGCGCATCATCCACCGCGGTGTGGGTGCCGTCACCGAGAGCGACGTCAACCTCGCGACGATCGACAACGCGATCATCGTGGGCTTCAACGTGCGCCCCGACACGAAGGCGCGCGAGCGCGCTCAGCGCGAGGGCGTCGACATCCGCTTCTACTCGGTGATCTACGCCGCGCTGGAGGAGATCGAGAGCTCGCTCAAGGGCATGCTCAAGCCGGAGTTCGAAGAGGTCCAGTCGGGCGTCGCCGAGATCCGCGAGATCTTCCGCTCGTCGAAGTTCGGCAACATCGCCGGTGTCATCGTCCGCTCCGGCACGATCACGCGCAACGCCAAGGCGCGCGTCATCCGTGACGGCGTCGTGGTCGGCGACAACCTGGCGATCGAGTCGCTGCGTCGTTTCAAGGACGACGTCACCGAGGTCCGCACCGACTTCGAGTGCGGCATCGGCCTGGGCAAGTTCAACGACATCCAGCTCGGCGACGAGATCGAGACGATCGAGATGAAGGAGAAGCCGCGCGTCTGATGACGCCGGCCACGGGCCCCCGCCTCCTCACGAGGCGGGGGCCCGTCCCACTACCAGCACCATCAGCAAGGGGAAGAAGACATGGGTGAGAGCCCCCGCGTCCGCAAGGTCGCCGACCGCATTCACGAGGTCATCGCCAAGCGCCTCGAGCGCGGCATTCGCGACCCCCGCATGGGCTTCGCGACCATCACGGCCGTGCAGGTGACGGGCGACCTCCAGCACGCGAGCGTCTTCTACACCGTGTACGGCACCGACGAGGAGCGCGCCGACACGGCCGCTGCTCTCAAGGCCGCGACGGGCATGCTGCGCACCGAGGTGGGCCGCAACCTCAACACGCGACTGACCCCGAGCCTCGAGTTCATTCTCGACGGCGTCCCCGAGAACGCTGCGGCGATCGAGGCGCTGCTGCGCGAGGCGCGCGAACGGGATGCCCGTACCGAGGCCGAGGCGGCGTCAGCCGAGTACGCCGGCGACCCCGACCCCTACGTCAAGCCGCGCGAGTTCGACGAGGACGACGATGACCAGGACGACGACGACCTCGGCGAGGACGACACCCGCGCCTGAGCCGGACGGCCGCGCCTGAGCGCGACCGCCGCGGCGCACCGCTCGCAGCGGTGCTACTCGCTGTGCGTGAAGATCGAGAGCTGGCCGTCGCCGACGGCGATCGAGACGACCGAGAGCACGAGTCCGCCGACGACGATGATGCCGCCGATCAGTCCTACGACGCCGAGCAGGAAGCCCTCGGCGGGCCCGACCTTGTCATTGCCGTCGAGTCGACCCTCCATCTGCGCGAGGCCGTCACGGCGAGCGGTGGGGGCGGGGTGCGACTGGGCGGGCATCGATGCTCCTGAGGGGTGCGTGCGCCGCGATCGCGACGCGTGACGAGGACTCGTGAGGCACGCGCGAGCGCGCCTACGGACATCCTCGCGGATTCTGCTCGGAATACGACGTGAGCCGCGCGGTTGATGAGCCTCCGCAGGCGGCGGACCGTAGTTTGGGAGCGTGAGCTACAGCACGAAGGACGACCGAAGCTTCGGTGCACCGATCGCGGAGCCTAGCGATGCTTTCTGGCGCGGACTCGGTGGAAGCGAGTCCTCCACGACCCGCGACAAGGTCATCATGCTGGCAGTCGACCTGATCATCCGCGAAGGCCCAGCCGATTTCAACATGCTGCGGATCTACGAGCAGCTCGGCATCGACGCCGCCACGGTCGGCTTCTACTTCGGGGGCAGGGACGGCCTGCTCGCCGACGCGACGTGGTGGGCGTTTCGCTTGTGGGCGCAGAACGTTGATGACGCCTTTCGCACCGCACGGCCCGATCCGCGAGCACGCCTGCGGTCTTTTGTTGAGGCTGAGGTCACGTGGGCTCGTCGAATGCAGGGAATGCATTTTGTCGTGAATTACCCGCACGTCTCGTCTCAGGCCGGAGATCTCGTCCTCGATAGGTACGGCGACCAGCTGACCTCGACCTTCGAATACCACCTCGCGCTGCTCTCAGTGACAGTCCGCGATATCAACCGCGGCACCGTTCACCCGCTCGACTTCGGCCCGGGGAACCTGCCTCGCGCTGAGTTCGTCCTCACCCCGGGGTATTTGCTCACCGCAACGCAGATCTCCTGGGCCACGCACGGGCTGGCCACGTGGAGCGCCGGCCGACACGTCCCGACGCGCGGGCTGGCTTCGCGGGCGTTCGGCGATGTGTCGACGACCGTCGCGGTCTCGAAGATGGTCTCGACCATCGTGGCGCTCGCCGAACCTTCGTGAGGTGAATTCCTCCGGCTGAGCCGCGCCGTCAGGCGCCGGGCAGCGCGTCGCCGGGCAGCGCGTAGCCGCTCTCGCGCGAGCCGGTCGCGAGGCCGTCGGCGAGCAGGCCTGACAGGGCGCGCTCGCGCTGCCGGGCATCCGGCCACAGGGTCTCGATGACGTCGGCGGGCACGGGCTCGTCGGCCTGCCTCAGCTCGCGCATGATGAGCCCCCGCACCTGCCGATCGCTGCCCTCGAAGCGCGCCTGGCGCGGCGCCCGCGGGCCGTCGTACTCGGGGTATCCGGCGGCGCGCCAGGCGCAGAGGTCGGCGAGCGGGCACGCGTCGCAGCGGGGTGTGCGGGCGACGCACACGACCTGGCCGAGCTCCATCATTCCGGCGTTCATGAGGCGGGCATCCGCGGTGTCGTCGGGGAGGAGGGCCTGCATGTCGGCGAGATCCGCGCGCGTGCGGGCTGGCCCCGCTTCGCCCCGACCGTGCACGGCGCGCGCGATGACGCGGCGCGTGTTGACGTCGACGACGGGTGCGCGCACGCCGAAGGCGAAGGCCGCGACGGCGCGCGCGGTGTAGTCGCCGATGCCGGGGAGGGCGAGCAGGGCGTCGACGTCGCCGGGCACCTCGCCGCCGTGCTGCTCGCTGATCGCGACGGCCGCGGCGTGCAGGCGCAGGGCGCGGCGCGGGTAGCCGAGGCGATCCCACGCGCGCACCGCCTCCGACGGCGGATCGGCCGCGAGCGCGTCGGGGGTCGGCCAGCGCTTCAGCCACTGATCGAGCCGGGGGATCACCCGCGCGACGGGGGTCTGCTGCAGCATGATCTCGCTCACGAGCACGCCCCAGGGCGAGAAGCCGGGCGCCCGCCACGGCAGCGGCCGCGCGTGCTCGGCGAACCACGGCACCACGCGCGCGGCGGGGGAGGACTCGGGCGCCGTCACGAGCCCCAAGCCTAGGCTGGCGCGATGAGCGAGACCCCTCAGAACGCAGCGACGGATGCCCGGCGCGCCCTGCTCGAGCAGCTCACCGCCGATCTGCTCGCCGTGCACCCGCGCGGCCGCATCATCGTCGCGATCGACGGCGTCGACGGGGCCGGCAAGACCGTCTTCGCCGACGCGTGGGGAGACGTGCTGCGCGAGCGCGGCGCGCACGTGCTGCGCGCGACGATCGACGACTTCCTGAGGCCGAAGAACGAGCGGTACGCGCGGGGCCGCGACTCGGCCGAGGGGTACTACCGCGATTCGCACGACCTCGCGGCGCTCCGGGCTGCGCTCGTCGAGCCGTTCAGGTCGGGGGCCGACTCGGTCGCGCTGCAGGTGTTCGACGGCGCTCATGATGAGCCTCTCGAGGTGCGCGAGCGCAGCATCCCCGCCGATGCCTACCTGCTGCTCGACGGCATCTTCCTGCACCGCCCCGAGACGCGCGGGCTGTTCCATCGCTCGGTCTGGCTCGACGTTCCGCTCGAGGTGCAGCAGGCGCGGCTGCGGGCGCGCGACGGCGAGCACAGCCTCGCGCCGCGCTACACCGAGGGGCAGCAGCTGTACCTGAC
>JAOASR010000096.1 GCA_030158585.1 Microcella sp. | reverse complement strand
CCGATGGTCGCCGCGTTCGCGATGAAGCTGCGCACGATGGCGAAGGTCGGCGGCTCGCGCGGATCGGGCGGGCAGCTCGCGGGTCAGCTCGGGCTCGCTCCCTGGCAGATCGACCGCGCCCGCCGAGACCTGCAGGGCTGGAGCGAAGAGGGTCTCGGCCGCGCGATCCTCGCCGTCGCCGACGCCGACTCGCAGGTCAAGGGCGCCTCACGCGACCCGATCTACGCCCTCGAGACGCTCGTTCGCACGGTCGCGGCCCGCGGCCTCCCGCCCGCCTGACGCGTCGTCCCGCCCGCCTGACGCGTCGTCCCTCCCGCCCGCGCGCCCGACGTCGTGCGCCCGCACACGCTCCCGCGCCGGGCCGGCTCCCGGCGCGCCTCCACAACTCAGGAGATCCGCGCTCGCAGACGGCGCGACACGCCGCAGCGGGCCCGCCGACGGCTTGCCGCCGCCCGCAACTCCTGAATTGTGGAGACGCAGAGCCGGGCTCCTCTCGCGCTGCGCGCGCCCACACGCCGGGCGGCAGCCTCAGCCGAGCCCTGCGATCTCCACAACTCAGGAACCTGTCCGCCGCGCGCCCGCCGACACGCCGTGGGAGGGCTCCCGCGACGCCGTCCGCGCGCGAGACTCCTGAATTGTGGAGACGCCGACCGGCGACGGGCGCGGCGCAACGACGAAGCCCCGCTCGCCGACGGGCGGAGCGGGGCTTCGAGGGCGGCGCGCGAAGCGCCGAGGAGGAACTTAGAGGGCGCTGACCTGCTTGGCGATCGCCGACTTGCGGTTCGCGGCCTGGTTCTGGTGGATGACGCCCTTGCTGACGGCCTTGTCGAGCTTCTTCGTCGCGACGACGAGAGCCTCGGCAGCAGCGGCCTTGTCGCCCGCGGCGACGGCCTCGCGCGTGCGGCGCACGGCGGTCTTGAGCTCGCTCTTGACGGCCTTGTTGCGCTCCTGGGCCTTCAGGTTGGTCTTGATGCGCTTGATCTGCGACTTGATGTTCGCCATGAGTGTCTTTCTTCGAGTCGGTCGGTGTGTGTGAAGCGGCCGGGGGTGGGGTGCCGCGAGCACGCGCTCTGTGATGAGCGCAGTCTCAGTGGCGAAATCCCAGCCGCAATCCGTGTCGGAAGAGAGAGGGCTTCCTGACACGCAAGCCAACGGAGAACATTACCAGGCCGCGCGCTACCGTGGTGGCACCCGCGGGTGAGCCGTCTTCACTCGTACCCACGCGATGCCGCCGTGCCGCGGCGCAAGGAGCATGAGAGTGCCGAGCATCCTCTTCCACGGCGGAACCGTCTGGACCGGCGACAGCGACGGCACGACCACAGCGCTGCTCGTGACCGACGGCGTCGTCGCCGAGATCGGCCTCGCCGCCCAGGCGCGGGCCGCGGCCATCGAGGCCGTCGAGGGGGCCGGTGCTGTGCAGCGCGTCGACCTCGAGGGCGGGTTTCTCGCACCGTCGTTCGGCGACGGGCACGCGCATCCGCTGCTCGGTGGGCTCGAGGCCGAGGGTCCTCCCGTCTCCGGCTGCACGAGCGTCGACGAGATCGTCGAGGCGGTGCGCCGCTTCGCCGACGAGCATCCCGAGCTCGCGGTCGTGCTCGGCGCCTCCTATGACGGCAGCCTCGCGCCCGAGGGGCTGTTCGACGCGCGCTGGCTCGACGAGGCCGTGAGCGATCGTCCCGTCATCCTCCGGGCGAACGACTATCACACCGTCTGGTGCAACTCGGCGGCGCTCGAGCTCGCCGGCATCGACGCGAGCACGCCCGAGCCCGAGCTCGGTGAGATCACGCGACGTGACGACGGCACTCCGCTCGGCACGCTGCGCGAGTGGGGGGCGGTCGAGCTCGTCACGAGCACCGTGCCCGGGCATTCCGTCGAGTCGCGCATCCGCGCGCTCGAGCGCGCCGGGCAGTACTTCCTCGAGCGCGGCGTCACGTGGGTGCAGGATGCGTGGGTCGAGCCCGACGACATCGACGCCTACCTCGCTGCCGCCGAGGCCGGCCGGCTGCCGCTGCGGGTCAATCTCGCGCTCTACGCCGACCCGCGCCGCTTCGCCGACCAGCTGCCCGCCTTCCTCGATGCCCGCGCGCGCGTCGAGAGCGCCGGCCGCCCGATGCTCACGGCCCGAACGGTCAAGTTCTTCGCCGACGGCGTCATCGAGAACGAGACGGGCGCCCTGATCGAGCCGTACTGCGGCAGCCTGCACGACCACGGCATGTCGGTGTGGGGCGCCGAGGCGCTGGCCGAGGCGGTCGTCGCAGTCGACGCCGCGGGTTTCCAGCCGCACATCCACGCGATCGGCGACGAGGCCGTGCGTCAGGCCCTCGACGCGATCGAGCGAGCGCAGCGCGAGAACGGCGAGCGCGATCGCCGCCCCGTCATCGCGCACGCTCAGCTGGTGGCCCCTGACGACCTGGCGCGCTTCGCCGGGCTCGGCGTGATTCCGAACATGCAGCCGCTGTGGGCGCAGCTCGATGCCACGATGACCGAGCTGACCGTGCCGCGGCTCGGGCCCGACCGGGCGCTGCAGCAGTACCGACTGCGCAGCCTCGTCGACTCGGGCGCGGCGCTCGCGTTCGGCTCCGACTGGCCGGTCTCGAGCGGCGACCCGCGCGAGGGCCTCGCCGTCGCGGCGTCGCGCCAGACTCCCGAGGGCGAGCCAGCGGGCGGGTGGATGCCCGACGAGATCCTTCCCGTCGAGCTCGCGCTTCGCGCCTACACCTCGGGCGTCGCCCACCAGGCCTTCGCCGATCTGGCGAAGCCGGGCTGGGGCCAGCTCGCGCAGGGAGCCAGCGCCGACCTCGTCTGGCTCGACCGCGATCCGCGCGACGCCCCGCCGCTCGAGGTGCCGTCGATCGGCGTTCGGCAGACCTACCTCGCGGGCGAGGCGCGCCTGCAGAAGCGGGCGTCTGACGGCGACTGACCTCCCGCGCGTCCGCGCGACCCCGGGCATGGGAGAATGGCCCGACATGTCTCCTCGCGCCCTCACGCCGCTCGCCCCCGCGGCCACCGACCCGACGCTGATCCGCAACTTCTGCATCATCGCGCACATCGACCACGGCAAGTCGACGCTCGCCGACCGCATGCTGCAGATCACCGGAGTCGTCAGCGACCGCGACATGCGGGCGCAGTACCTCGACCGCATGGACATCGAGCGCGAGCGCGGCATCACCATCAAGAGCCAGGCGGTGCGGATGCCCTGGGCGCGGTCGATCGAGGGCGCGAAGCCGCAGAGCTACGCCCTGAACATGATCGACACGCCCGGTCACGTCGACTTCACCTACGAGGTGAGCCGCAGCCTTGCCGCGTGCGAGGGAGCGATCCTGCTCGTCGACGCGGCGCAGGGCATCGAGGCCCAGACGCTCGCGAACCTCTACCTCGCGCTCGAGAACGACCTCACGATCATCCCGGTGCTCAACAAGATCGATCTGCCGGCGGCCGACCCCGAGAAGTACTCGCGCGAGCTCGCGCAGCTGATCGGCGGCGACCCGGCCGACGTGCTGCGGGTGAGCGGCAAGACGGGCGAGGGCGTCGAGGCGCTCCTCGATCGGGTCGTCGAGCTCATCCCTGCTCCCGTCGGCGACCCGAACGCTCCCGCGCGCGCCATGATCTTCGACTCCGTCTACGACGCCTACCGCGGCGTGGTCACGTATGTGCGCATGGTCGACGGCAAGCTCAGCCCGCGTGAGCGCATCCAGATGATGTCGACGAAGGCGACGCACGAGCTCCTCGAGATCGGCGTCAGCGCGCCCGAGCCGACCCCCAGCAAGGGCCTCGGCGTCGGCGAGGTGGGCTACCTCATCACGGGCGTGAAAGACGTGCGCCAGTCGAAGGTCGGCGACACCGTCACTAACGCGCAGAAGCCGGCCGCGAACGCGCTTCCCGGCTACACCGACCCCAAGCCCATGGTGTTCTCGGGGCTCTACCCGATCGACGGCAGCGACTACCCGGTGCTGCGCGAGGCGCTCGACAAGCTCAAGCTCTCTGACGCCGCCCTCAACTACGAGCCCGAGACCTCGGTCGCGCTCGGCTTCGGCTTCCGCTGCGGGTTCCTGGGCCTGCTGCACCTCGAGATCGTCACCGAGCGACTCGAGCGCGAGTTCGGTCTCGACCTCATCTCGACCGCGCCGAGCGTGACCTACGAGGTCACGACCGACGACAAGAAGCACTTCACCGTCACGAACCCGAGCGAGTTCCCGACGGGCGCGAAGATCGCGAGCGTCAGTGAGCCCATGGTGCGCGCGGCGATCCTGGCCCCGAAGGACTACGTCGGCACGATCATGGAGCTCTGCCAGAGCCGCCGCGGCAGCCTCATCGGCATGGACTACCTCGGTGAAGACCGCGTCGAGATCAAGTACACGATCCCGCTCGGCGAGATCGTCTTCGACTTCTTCGACCAGCTCAAGAGCAAGACCGCGGGCTACGCGAGCCTCGACTACGAGCCGACCGGCGACCAGGAGGCCGACCTCGTCAAGGTCGACATCCTCCTCCAGGGCGAGGCGGTCGACGCGTTCAGCGCGATCGTGCACCGCGAGAAGGCCTACGCCTACGGCGTGCTCATGACCGAGCGACTCAAGAAGCTCATCCCGCGCCAGCAGTTCGAGGTGCCCATCCAGGCTGCGATCGGCGCTCGCATCATCGCGCGCGAGTCGATCAGCGCGATGCGCAAAGACGTTCTCGCCAAGTGCTACGGCGGTGACATCACCCGCAAGCGCAAGCTCCTCGAGAAGCAGAAGGAGGGCAAGAAGCGCATGAAGATGGTGGGCCGCGTCGAGGTTCCTCAAGAGGCGTTCATCGCCGCGCTCTCGGGCGACACCGAGACGAAGAAGGAGAAGAAGTAGTCATGTCCGGTCGCCCCCTCGAGGAGCGCACGGTCACCTACGGCTCGGTCGGAGGCACGCAGGCCGTCGACCTCATGACCTACCCGCCGCGCGGCTACCGCCCGCTCGAGCTGCGAGGCCGCGTCGGCCACGGCGACGCGCGCTGGGATCACGCCGTCGAGCAGCTGCTGACGGGCGGCGTCTACCGCGGAGCCGGCCTCGCCGTACGCATCATTCCGGCGACCGGCGAGCAGGATGCCGCTCACTACCTGCCCGTCTCCTACGACGAGACCGGCCAGCCCGTGGCGGCCGCGACGCTCGAGGTTCCCGACGACGAGTTCTCGCCCTCGGGAGAGCGGTACGTGCGACCCGGCGACACCGTCATCGTCGGCCCTGCCGTCAGGGGTCGCATGCTCTATCCGCTTCCGGGCCGCGTCGTGCTGCGCGAGGAGGCCGAGAACCGCGTGCTGTACGCGGTCGGAACTCTGCCCGGGCATCCGCTCTCGGGCGAGGAATCGTTCCTGCTCGAGCGCGAGGCCGACGGCGGTATCTGGCTCACCGTGCGCAGCTTCGCGCGCGCCGCTCATCTCGGTTGGGCCGTCGCGAACCCCGCGCTGGGCGCGATGCGCCGCTCGATCGCGCAGCGCTTCGTGCGCGCCCTCTCGGGGCCGATCGACGGGTCGACGGCTCTGCCCTCGCAGCGACTCGCCGAGGCCGAGGTCGTCGCCGAGCAGGTCGATGCCGCACCCTCGAGCGACGCCGTGACGCAGGGCGATGAGGCCGCCGCGATCGAGCCAGGCGAGGGCGACCGCGACCCTCAGGATTCCTGACCTACGCTGAACACCGTGAGCGAGGAACCCCGCCCGACCGCGTCCGGAATCGGCCGCGTTCTCGTCGTCGTCTACGGCGTGCTCGCCCTCGCGGCGACGGGCCGATCGGCGTACCAGATCGCCACCAAGCTCGACGAGGCGCCCGTCGCGTACGCGCTCTCGGCGATCGCGGCCGTCGTCTACATCGTCGCCACGGTCGCCCTCGTCGCGCGGGGCCGCTCGGCCTTCCGCGTCGCCGTCGCGGCGATCGTCTTCGAGCTCGTCGGCGTTCTCGCCGTGGGCGTGCTGAGCCTCGTCGATCCCGTGCTCTTCCCCGACGACACGGTGTGGTCGCGCTTCGGGCAGGGCTACCTGTTCATCCCGCTCGTGCTGCCCGTGCTCGGCCTGCTGTGGCTGCGCCGAGTCAGTCGGGCCCGCAGCGCCGCATCGACCGAGGTCTCGGCATGACGCCGCCCGTCGTCCTCGGCCTCGATGGCCTTCCGCTCGACGACAGGCGCTCGATCGTCACGATCGGCAAGTTCGACGGGGTGCACCGCGGTCACCGCGCCGTGCTCGCGAGCATGCGCGAGCGCGCGGGCGATGCGCGCGTCGCCGTCGTCACGTTCGATCGTCACCCCGCGGCGGTGCTCGCGCCCGAGCGCGCCCCGACTCCGCTGCTGAGCGTCGCGCAGAAGACGGAAGAGCTCATGGCCGCCGGCGCCGATCTCGTCGTCGTGCTGCCCTTCACCGCCGAGTTCGCAGCGTGGAGCCCCGACGACTTCGTGACGCGCGTGCTCGTCGACGGGCTGCGGGCGAACGAGGTGCTCGTCGGCTCCGACTTCCGCTACGGCGCCCACGGCGCCGGCACGGTCGACACGCTTCGCGACGAGGGCGAGCGCTTCGGCTTCACCGTCTCGATCGTCGACGACGTGTGCGTGCACGACGGTCAGCGCGTGTCGTCGACGGGCATTCGAGCGGCGCTCGATGCGGGTCGTCTCGATGAGGCGACGGATGCTCTCGGCCGCCACCCCCGCATCCGCTCGCTCGTCGTGCCGGGCCATCAGCGCGGTCGCGATCTCGGGTATCCGACGGCGAACCTCGCCCACAACGCCGAGGGGTACATCCCGGCCGACGGCGTCTACGCGACGTGGCTGCACGTCGACGGCGTGCGGTACCCCGCGGCCACGAGCGTGGGCAACAACCCGACGTTCGGCGATGTGCTCGACAAGACCGTCGAGGCTCACGCGATGGACGTCTCGCTCGACCTGTACGGCAAGACCGTCGAGCTCGAGTTCGTGCGCTGGATGCGCGGCATGCGCAAGTTCGCCTCGGCCGACGCGCTCGCCACGCAGATGGGGCTCGACGAGCTCGAGATCCGCGAGGTGCTGGGCGTCACCGCTCCCGAGGAGCCCGCGGCGCGCACCTAGACTCGACCGGTGCCCTCCGCTCGACTTCTCTCGCCGCGCGGGGGCCGGGTTCTCGGCGTTCTCGGCATCGTGCTGCTCGCGCTCAACATCCGCACGGCAGTCGCCGGCCTGTCGCCGCTCGCGAGCCGCATCGACGCCGACATCCCGCTCGATGCGACGACGATCGGCCTGCTCGGCATCGTGCCGCCCGTGGCGTTCGCCGTGTCGGGCATCGTCGCACCCTGGGTGGCGCATCGGCTGGGGCTCGAGCGCGCGCTGCTGATCGCCGTCATCGCGATGATCGCCGGCCACGTGCTGCGCGGGCTCTCACTCGACTACCTCGGGCTCTTCGCGAGCACGCTGCTCGTGCTCATGGGTGCGGGCTTCGCGAACATCCTGCTGCCGCCTGCCGTCAAGCGCTACGCGCCGGGGCGCATCGGCGCGGTGACCGCTGCCTACGCGACGATGATGTCGATCTCGACAGCGCTGCCGCCGCTCATCGCCGTGCCCGTGGCCGATGCGGCGAGCTGGCGCCTGTCGCTCGCGCTGTGGGGCGCGGCCGGGCTGCTCGCGCTCGTGCCGTGGGTGGTCCTCGCGGCGCGACCGCCGCATCCGATCGTCACGGCGCCCATCGCGGTCGTCGACGTCCGCAACGGCGTCGGCGGCGGGCCCGGCGACGGCGACGATGACGCCGACGCCGACGCGCCTGTCGATGAGCCCGATCGCCGCCAGTTCGGCCGCCTGGCCCGTTCGCGCGTAGTCTGGGGCGTCACGATCCCGTTCACGGTCTCGAGCATCACGGCGTACTCGACGTTCGCGCTCATGCCGCTCATCCTCGACGACGTCGCGGGCCTCGATGCCGGCCAGGCCGGAGCGCTCATCAGCCTCTTCGCGATCATCGGCCTGCCGCTCTCGCTCGTCACGCCCGTCATCACCGCACGGCTCACCTCGCCCGCGCCGATCATGGTCGGGGGAGCGGTCGCCTTCACGATCGGCTTCGCCGGTCTCGCGCTCGCGCCGACGCTCGCGACGCCGCTCTGGATGATCGCGCTCGGCGCCGGGCAGATCCTCTTCCCGATGTGCCTCGCCCTCATCTCGCTGCGCAGTCGCACGTCGCATCGCGCCGTCACCGTGAGCGGATTCGTGCAGTCGGTGGGCTACGCGATCGCGGCCGTGGCCCCGCTCGGCCTCGGCCTGCTGCACGAGGTCACCGGCAGCTGGATGCCCGCGCTCGTGATCCTGCTCGTGGCAGCCCTCACGACTCTCGTCGCGGTTCCGCTGCTGCGCTCGGGCGAGATCATCGACGACGAGCTCGAGCGCCGCGGGCTCTAGCCGACCAGGTGCGCCTGGTGCACGAGCGCGGCGGCACCGATGAGCGGGCCGTCGCCGCTGAGGCCCGAGGAGACGACGCGCGTCGAGGTCACGAAGCCGAAGTCGCTGTGCTCGGTCACCGCGCGCTGCACGAGATCGACGTAGTCGTCGGCGGCGTGACTGAAGCCTCCGCCGATCGCGACGACGTCGAGGTCGACGAGCGCGCTCGCGCTCGCGACGGCCCGGCCGACGGCGGTCGCCGAGCGCTCGATCGCGGCGCGCGCCGTGGGGTCGCCCGCTCGCGCGGCGACGGCGAGGTCTTCGCCGGTCGCACCCGTGAAGCCCTGAGCCCGAGCCCAGGCGACGCTGCGCGGACCGGAGGCGATCGCTTCGAGGCAGCCGAGCGCACCGCAGGCGCAGGCGTCGTCGAAGCCGGCGATCGCGACGTGGCCGATGTGGCCGGCGTTGCCCGAGGGCCCGGCGATGACGCGACCGTCGAGAATGAGCCCGCCGCCCACGCCCGTCGACACGATCATGCCCATGACGTTCTTCTCGCCCTTCGCGGCGCCGACCCACACCTCGGCGAGGGCGATGCAGATGCCGTCCATGCGCAACGTCACCGGCAGGGTCGCCGGCAGGAGGTCGGCGACGAGCTCGCCGAGCGGGTAGTCGCGCCAGGCCGGCAGGTTGAGCGGCGACACGTTGCCCGTGCGGCCCGCGATGGGCCCTGCCGAGCCGATGCCGGCGCCCAGCAGCTCGACGTCGGCGGTGGCGGCGGCCTCGAGGGCGGCCTCGACGGCGTCGGTGACCGATGCGGCGAGCTCGAGGGCGGTCGACGTGGCGCCGGTGGGCCGGCGGTGCCGCGATCCTGGCAGCACCTGCCCGGCGGCGTCGACGAGCGCGGCTTCGACCTTGGTGCCTCCGAGGTCGACGGCGAGGGCGTAGTCGGTCACAGGCGGGGATCCTCTCGCGAGCGCGTGGGCGCGGGGTGGTGGTGTGCCCAGCGTAGCGATCGCCTCGGATGCTCGACGCGGGCCTCTGCTCATCTGAGCAGTCGCGCAACATATGTTGGGCGACCTCCTCGTGCGCGCCTAGCCTGGAGCGGTACGACCTCTCGGCCGCTCGCTCGGCCGACCCTCGACCGACGGAGAACCATGGTGTCCACGGAGAGCGCCGCAGCCAACGAGCTGCTCGCGGTCCGCGCTGCCGAGCTGTACTACGAGGAGAACAAGACGCAGGACGAGATCGGTGCGATCCTCCGCGTCACCCGCTGGAAGGTCGGCCGTCTGCTCGCCCAGGCACGCGAGCGCGGCATCATCCGCATCGAGATCGTGCACCCGCGCGCCCGGCGGCTCGCCCTCGAGCGCGAGCTCGGCGCTCGCTTCGGCCTCAAGGATGCGATCGTCGTCCCCGCCCCCGCCGACCCCATCGAGCTGCAGGCGCGCGTCGCCGAGGCCGCCGCCGACTACCTCGTGAGCGTGCGCCCCGTGCCCCGGCTCCTCGGCGTCAGCTGGGGCCGCACGCTCCACCAGGTCGCCGAATCCCTCCCGGTCGGCTG
>JAOASR010000095.1 GCA_030158585.1 Microcella sp. | reverse complement strand
TCTCCGCGCCTCGCGCCCGGGGCTCGCCTCGGCGCCTCGCTCGCGGCCTACGACCACCGCCTCGCCTCGCTCGTCGTGACGCTGCGCGAGCCGTCGGAGTCGAACGGCTTCGTCAACGGCCACCCCATGCTGCATTCGCGGTGGATGCCCTCCATCACGCCCGGCCTCGGCAACAGCCTCGACCAGCTCATCACCATGAGCACGACCGACGCCGAGATCGGCGCCACCTGGCGCGGCGACTTCGAGCTCGAGCTGCACGACTCGCCCTGGGACGAGCTCGCCTCGATCCTGCCGATGCGCGAGAAGATCGGCGCGTACTACCGCGAGGTGGGGGTGACGTTCAACGGGGGGAAGCTTGTGAAGGACTTCTCCGAGCCGTCAGTGTAGACACTACGAACGAACGGGAAGGGCCCGGGAGCGATGCTCCCGGGCCCTTCCCGTCTGTGCTCCTTCAGAGCTGCAGCTCCAGCTGTGCCTGCTTCTTCCTCGAGCTACAGCTCGAGGAAATACTCCTTGACTTCCCACTCGGTGACGTCGCGCGTCGTCGGGTCGTCGACCGCCTCCGCGTAGCGCTCGAGCTCATCGCGCTTGAGCACCTCGAAGACGTCGACGAGGGGGCCGCCGAGGATCTCGATGAGAGCGGTATCGGCGCGCAGAGCATCCAGCGCAGCATCGAGGCTCATCGGCAGGATCGTCTGCGATTCGTCTTCGTAGGAGTAGCCGACCGCCGCGGGAGGCGCGTCGAGCTCGCGGCGGATGCCGTCGAGGCCGGCCGCGAGGATCGCCGCGGTCATGAGGTACGGGTTGGCGGCGCCGTCGGCGAGACGCATCTCGAGGCGCGTGCCGGCGCCGCGCTCCGGCGGGACGCGGAGCATCGCGCTGCGGTTGTCGTAGCCCCAGTTGGCGCGGTAGGGCGCGAGCGTGTCGGGGCCGAGGCGCTTGAAGGCGTTGATCGTCGGGTTGCACAGGGCCGTGAGGGCCGGCGCGTGCGCGACGATGCCGGCGATCATGTGCTTCGCGAGCGCGCTCAGGTCGCGACCCTCGTGCATGAGGTTCTCGCCCTCGGCGTCGGTGAGCGAGACGTGCAGGTGGAACCCGCTGCCGCCCTCGTCGCTCCAGGGCTTGCCCGAGAAGGTCGCCGCCTGGCCGATGCGCGCAATCAGGTCTTTCACGCCCGCCTTGAGCATGAAGATGCGGTCGCACGCGTCGAGGGCCTCGCCGTGCCAGATGTTGATCTCGTACTGGCTGGGGCTGAACTCGTGGTTGCCGGCGAAGACGCCGATGCGCAGCTGGTCGAGCATGCGCAGCAGGTGCAGGAAGGTGCCCTTGGGGTCGACCGTCGCGCCGCTCGTGTAGACGCGGCCCGGCGCGGTGAGCGCGCGGCTGAAGGTGCCGTCGGCGTTGCGGTCGGCGATGTAGAACTCGAGCTCGGGGCCGACGACAGGCTGCAGGCCGAGGGCCGTGTACTCACCGACGATGCGCTCGAGCAGCGTGCGCGGCGAGAACTCGTTGGGCGTCATGTCGGGGTTGTTGGCGCCCGCGACGACGTAGGCGACGCCCGGCTCCCACGGCAGCGCGCGCCAGCTCTGCGGAACGATCTGGCTGATGAAGTCTTCGAGACCGTCGCTCAGCACGTCGCCGCCGTCGAGCACGCCGCCCTGCGCTGTCGTGACCCACACGCCCTGGCAGAACGCCGGGCCGCCGTGGCTGATCTTGTCGAGCTGGCTCACCAGCAGATCCTTCGAGCGGACTGTGCCGATGATGTCGGCGTAGATGACGCGAAGCACGTCGATGCCCGCCTCCGTGAGCTCGCTCTGCAGGTTGACGAGGCTCCGACTCATGTGCGACTCCCTTGTGGCACTCGTGATCCGACTCTGGATCGTTCGGCTTCAAACGATACAGTAGCGATGCCAGCGCCGTCGATGAGGAGGGGCCGAATGCGAGCTCTGTTCGTGCAGCACGACCACGTGAGCCCGCTCGGGCCCGTCGGCGAGCGCTTCGCCCAGCACGGCTTCGAGATCGACACCTTCCTCGTCGTGCCGGAGGAGAGCTTCCACTCCCCCGACATCGCCGTCGACTTCCCCGACCTGGCCGACTACGACGTCGTCGTTCCGCTCGGAGCGCCCTGGGGCGCGTGGGACGACGCGTGCATCGGCACGTGGCTGCGCAGCGAGCTCGACTGGCTCGGCGCCGCGGTGCGGGGCGGGATGCCCGTGCTCGGCATCTGCTTCGGCGGCCAGCTCGTCGCCCGCGCGCTCGGCGGCTCGGTCGCGCCGGGGCCGAAAGGCGAGATCGGCTGGACGGCGATCTGGAGCGATGAGCCGTCGCTCGTCGGGCAGGGGCCGTGGTTCCAGTTCCACTACGACCGGTGGCAGGTGCCGCCCGGCGCCGTCGAGATCGCGCGCAACCCCGTCGCGTCGCAGGCCTTCACTGTTCAGCGAACGCTCGCGGTGCAGTTCCACCCCGAGCTCGATGCGGCAGGGCTCAAGGGCTGGCTCGACTGGGGCGGCGCGTCGAAGGTGCGCGAGGACGGGCAGGACCCGAAGGTCATGCTCGAGCAGACCCGCGCCGAGCAGGCCACGGCTCGCGAGCGCACCTTCGCGCTCGTCGACGCGTTCCTCTCGCGCGTCGCAGGTCTCGTTCCCTCGGCCTGAGCCGAGCATCCGCCGCAGGAGCCGTGCGCTCTGGCGCGCCGCGCGCTGCGCCCCGCGCGCTGCGGCGCCGCGTCGCCTCGCGTACGCAATTCAGGAAGGGGCGCGAGCGGCAGGCGCGACACGCCGAGGTTTCCGGGCTCGTCGGGCGCTCGCGACTCGGCTCTTCCTGAACTGCGTACGCGAGGCAACTCGGTGGGCAGGGGTGAGCGCGAGGGAGACGAAGGCCGAGGCGGCGTGCTGATCCCCGCGGCCTGAGCGCAGCATCCGCCGCCGTCAGCGAGAGCGCCGTCAGCAGGAGCGCCGTCAGCGGCACCCCGACAGCACGAAGCGCCGGGGCCCTGGAAAGCCCCGGCGCGACGTGGGATCGGATCAGGCGACGCGCACCGGCATGCGCTTGATGCCGTGCACGAAGTTGCTGCGCAGGTAGTCGATGTCGCCCGTGCGCTCGAGCACGACGTCGCGCGACAGCAGGTCTTCGAACATGATGCGAAGCTCGATGCGCGCGAGCGCGTTGCCGAGACACATGTGCGGGCCGCCGCGGCCGAATGACATGTGCTCGTTCGGGTTGCGCGTGACGTCGAAGCGGTACGGGTCGTCGAAGACCGAGTCGTCGCGGTTGCCCGAGGCGAACCACGTGACGACCTTGTCGCCCTCCTTGATCTGGGTGTCGGAGAACTCGACGTCCTTCGTCGCGGTGCGGCGGAAGTGGTACACGGGCGAGGCGAAGCGCAGGAACTCCTCGATGGCCCACGGGATGAGCGAGGGGTCGTTCTTGAGCAGCGCCATCTGATCGGGGTTGTTGAGCAGGTTGCTCATCGAGTGCGTGATCGTGTGGCGCGTGGTCTCGTTGCCCGCCACGACGAGCAGCAGGAAGTTCGTGTTGAACTCGTCCTCGCTCAGCTGCTTGCCGTCGTTCGGCACGCCGTCGGCGAGCAGCGAGACGAGGTCGGTGCCGCCCTTGCCGGTGCGCTCGGCCTTCAGGTGCCGGCCGTACTCGTAGACCTCGACCGCCGCCGGCGAGCGGAACGGCACGTGCTTGTACTGCTCGCTGTCGACCGAGTCGACGAGCACGTCGGCGTGCTCGGGGTCGGTGTTGCCGACCATGCGGTTGCCCCAGTCGATGAGCTGGCCGGTGTCGCTGTCGGGCACGCCGAGCAGTCGGGCGAGCACGCGGATCGGGAAGTCGGCGCTGACCTCCTCGACGAAGTCGAACTCCTTCTTCGCGAGCGCGTCGTCGAGGGTCTTGGCGGTGATGCCGCGCAGGAAGGTCTCGTACTTCGCGACCGCCTGCGGTGTGAACTCGCCCTGCAGCATGCGGCGCAGCGCGCGGTGCCGCAGGCCGTCCATCTCGAGCAGGGAGCGGCGCTGCTCCTGCAGCTCGGGGTCGACCTCTTCGAGGTTGGTGAACTTCGTCGAGGTGAAGGTCTCGGTGTCGCGCAGCACGCGCACGATCTCGTGGTACCGGGTGACCGACCAGAAGCCGTGGTTGGGCGCCTCCTCCTGCGAGAAGTGCAGGCCGGGGGTGCGGCGGAGCTCCTCGAAGACCTGCCACGGGGCGCCGTGGGCGAAGAGATCGAGGTCGGCGAGGGTGAGGGCTGTCGTCGTCGACATGGGGCGCCTGCTTTCGTCGGAGGCTGAGATTATTCGGATGCTAACAATCTTCCAGGGTTGCGTCGAGTCCCGATCTCGTCGGCGCGCCATCGCGAGCGCCGGGTGAGCCTTCAGCATGCTTCGGGCCCGAATGAGGTTGGATGCTCGTGGAGAGGATCGACGATGCCCAGCCCCCACACGCTCACCGAGACCGAGCAGCAGGTCGCCGAGAAGCTCGGCGGGCTGCCGATCGACTTCGAGGCCATGGCCGTCGTCTCCAATCTCTTTCGCGCCGCCAATGCGACTCGCAACTACCTCGAGCGCACCGTGCTCGCCCCCCACGGCCTCTCGTGGACGGCCTTCGTCGTGCTCTGGGTGACATGGATCTGGGAGCCCATCGAGACGCGCCAGATCGCGGAGGAGGGCGGCTTCTCGAAGGCCACCCTCACGGGAGTGCTCGGCACGCTCGAGACCAAGGGACTGCTGCAGCGTGAGCGCAGCACGACCGACGGGCGCCTCGTGATCGTGTCGATGACCGACGCGGGGCGCGAGCTCATGCAGTCGCTCTTCCCCGAGTTCAACGCGCACGAGCAGACGGTCGCGGGGGCCGCGGGCGACGCCCGCCCCGAGCTCGCCGACCTGCTGCGCCGCATCACGGTCGAGATCGAATCCCAGCGCTGAGCCTGTCGCGCGCGGGGTGGTTCGGTTAGTATCGTCGCAGTCATTCGTATCCGAATGAATCGCCACCGTCACTGCAAGGGAGCAGCCACGTGCACCAGGTGCAACTCGCCGGCCTGACCGTCGACACCCGCCACGCGATCGGCGGCGAGCGCATCGCCTCGGCCGAGACCTTCGAGAGCGTCTCGCCCATCGACGGCTCGGTTCTCGCGCACATCTCTCGCGGCGGCGCCGCTGAGGTGGATGCGGCCGTGCAGGCCGCTCGCGCGGCCTTCCCGGCCTGGCGCGACCTGGGGCCCGAGGGCCGTGGCGAGCTCCTCCACCGCCTCGCCGACCTGGTGGAGGCCAACAACGAGCAGCTCTCGAACCTCGAGACGCTCGACAACGGCTCGCTGCTGCGCAGCCACCGCCGCGGCGTCATGCCCCGCGTGGCCATGAACATCCGCTTCTTCGCCGACTGGGCGACAACCAAACTGCACCACGAGGTCTGGCAGACCCGCGGCCACGACAACAACGTCTCGTGGGATCCCTCCGGGGTCGCTGCGCTCATCACCCCGTGGAACGCGCCGCTCATGCTCGCGACCTGGAAGATCGGCCCCGCGCTCGCCGCCGGCGACACGGTCGTGCTCAAGCCCGCCGAGTGGACGCCCCTGTCGGCGAGCGTCTTCGCAGACCTCGTGCTCGAGGCGGGCATCCCCGCCGGTGTCTTCAACGTCGTGCAGGGCTTCGGCGCGGAGGCGGGAGCGGCGCTCGTCGCCCACCCCGGCATCGCGCGCATCTCGTTCACCGGCTCGGTGCCGACCGCCAAGGCGATCGCGCGCTCGGCGGCCGACAACCTGACGCCCGTGAGCTTCGAGCTCGGCGGCAAGAGCCCGCTCATCGTCACCGACGACGCCGACCTCGACCTCGCCGTCGAGCTCGCGGTCGAGCAGTACGACAACGCCGGTCAGGTGTGCCTCTCGGGCACGCGCCTTCTCGTGCACGAGGCCATCGCCGAGCGCTTCAGCGAGGCCTTCGCCGCGCGGGCGGCGGCCCTGCGCCAGGGCGACCCGCGCGATGAGGAGACGCAGATCGGCCCGCAGATCCACCGCGTGCACTTCGACCGCGTCAACGGCTTCGTCGAGCGTGCTCGCGAGGGCGGCGCGCGCATCGCCTTCGGCGGCGGCCCCAACGACGAGCTCGGCGGGCTGTACTACCGGCCCACGCTCGTCGTCGACGCCGCCCCCGGCAGCGAGATCCTCACGGCCGAGGTCTTCGGGCCCGTCCTCGCGATGCAGACCTTCAGCTCTGATGACGAGGCCGTCGAGCTCGCCAACGGCACCGAGTTCGGTCTCGCCGCGGTCGTCGTCTGCGGCGATCGTCAGCGCGCCGAGCTCCTCACCAAGAACCTCGTCGCCGGCACCATCTGGGTCAACTGCTTCTTCGTCCGCGACCTCGCGGCACCCTTCGGCGGCAGCAAGAAGTCGGGCATCGGCCGCGAGGGCGGCACCTGGTCGTTCGACTTCTACGCCGACGTCAAGAACACCGTCTACGCACCGACCGGTTGGAAGGAATAACCACCATGGGAAGAGTCGTCGGAGCCGCCATCCTGGCTCACGTGCCCACCATCATGCTCCCGCAGGATGTGCGGTACGACCTCAACGGGGGCAAGGAGATCAGCCTCGTCCCCGGCCTCAAGCGCCTGCGCGAGGAGGTCATGGAGACCCTCGACTACGACACCGTCGTCGTGCTCGACTCGCACTGGGCGACCACCGTCGAGTTCGTGATCACGGCGCAGGCCGAGCGCAGCGGGCTCTTCACGAGTGAAGAGCTGCCGCGCGGCATGTCGCAGATCCCCTACGCCTTCCGCGGCGACCCCGAGCTCGCGAACGCGGTCGCCGAGTACGACGAGAAGAACGGCACCTGGGTCACGCCCATCAGCGACCCGCACCTGCCGATCTTCTACGCCACCGTGAACCTGTGGCACTACCTCGGCCGCGGGCTCGACAAGCGCTGGGTGAGCCTCTCGGTCTGCCAGACGGCGCAGACCGACGACTTCTTGCGCGCTGGCCGCGCCCTCGGCGAGGCCATCCGCGACAGCGACCGCAAGGTGCTGCTGCTCGCCTCGGGCGCTCTCTCGCACACGTTCTACAAGCTGCGCGACCTGCGCAAGCACGAGGCGAGCGACCCGAGCCACATCTACAGCGAGGGCGCACTGCAGGCCGACCTCGACCGCGTCGAGTGGATGAAGCAGGGCGACCACAAGCGCATCCTCGAGACCATGCCCGAGTTCAAGCAGTTCAAGCCCGAAGCCAACTTCAGCCACTGGCTGCAGATGGCGGGCGCCACGGGCGAAGAGGCCAACACCGCGAAGGGCGTCATGTACTCGGAGTACGAGAACTCGATCGGCACGGGTCAAGTGCACATCTACTTCCCCGAGCCCGAGGGCGGCTTCCCGCTGCCGAAAGACGTCACGCTGTCGCGCGAAGACCCGACCGGCGACGTCGCCGCCACCCGAGGGAGCGCCGCGTGACCGAGTACCGGCGCATCCTGCTCGACGGCTTCCCCGTGCAGGTGGTGCGGCACGGCGACGAGCTGCGGGCATCCGATGGCCGCACGATCGGGGTCGACGAAGCGGTGCACCTGCCGCCCAGCGAGCCGACCAAGATCATCGCCGTGCACTTGAACTACCCGAGCCGCAGCGATGAGTTCATGACGAAGCTGCCGCCCGCGCCCACCTACTTCCACAAGCCGATCACGGCGCTCAACAGCCACAAGGGCTCCGTCGTGCGGCCTGCGGGCCTGAAGTGGCTCAACTACGAGGGCGAGATCGTAATCGTCATCGGCCGCACCTGCCGCAACGTCTCACCGGCCGAAGCGGGCGACTACATCGCCGGCTACTCGGTGGGCAATGACTACGGGCTGCACGATTTTCGCGACACGGATGCGGGCTCGATGCTGCGCGTCAAGGGCAGCGACACGCTCGCGCCCGTGGGGCCGGGCCTCGTGACCGACTGGGACTTCCGCGGCAAGAACATCCGCACCCTCGTGAACGGCATCGTCGTGCAAGAAGACGCGACCGACACGATGGAGTGGGACATGCACTACCTCGTCGCCGACCTCGCCCGCACGATCACCCTCGTGCCGGGCGACATGATCTTCTCGGGCACCCCCGCGAACTCGCGGCCCGTGCAGCCCGGCGACATCGTCGAGGTCGAGGTCGAGGGCCTCGGCCGGCTCACCAACACCATCGTCGAAGGGCCCGAGCCGATCCGCACCGACGTCGGCGCTCAGCCGACCTAGAGCGAAGAGGTCGTCTCGACCGCGCTCGGCGGCGACTGGGAGTTCCGCGGCATCCGCACCCCCTCGAAAGACCTCTACCCGTCCACCGTCCAGGAGGAAGAAGACGCATGATCAAGATCGATGTCGACATGAACAAGTGCCAGCACTACGGCCAGTGCGTGTTCGAGGCTCCTGAGGTGTTCCAGCTGAACGCCGACGACAAGCTCGAGTACGTCGCCGAGGCGCCCGACGAGATGCTCGCCGACCTCGAGGCCGCGGCCGACGTCTGCCCCATGCAGGCGATCATCCTCACGCGCTCCTAGGGCTTTCGATGACGGATGCCCCGCTCCTGATCGTCGGCGCCT
This sequence comes from Microcella sp., assembly GCA_030158585.1. Classification (GTDB taxonomy): domain Bacteria; phylum Actinomycetota; class Actinomycetes; order Actinomycetales; family Microbacteriaceae; genus Microcella. Next base: position 1,358 of record JAOASR010000095.1, on the reverse strand, counting down.
CGATGGCCGGCCTCCGCACCGCGGAGGGCGCCCGACGCGCCGGCTACGACGGCCCCATCGAGCTGCTCGGTGAGGAGAACCACGCGCCGTACAACCGGCCGCCGCTGTCGAAGGAGCTGCTGCAGACCGAGGGGCACGGGCACGACGAGGTGGCCTTCCCCATCCGCTCGGCGCTCGAGCAGGGCGTCACGTGGACGCTCGGGCGCGCGGCAGCCTCGCTCGATGCCGAGCGGCGGGTCGTCGTCGACTCGGCCGGGGTGGAGCATCCGTACTCGTCTCTCGTGATCGCGACGGGGCTGCGGCCGAAGTCGTGCCCGATCCCGACGCACGGGCTGCAGGGCATCCACGTGCTGCGCACGCTCGACGACGCCGTCGGCCTGCGCTCGGCGCTGCGGCCGGGCGCGAACGTCGTCATTCTCGGGTCGGGCTTCGTCGGCTGCGAGATCGCGGCGACGGCGGCGAAGAACGGATGCTCGGTCTCGATCGTGACCCAGAGCGCCGTGCCTCTCGAGCGCGCGCTCGGAGCCGAGCTCGGTGGCGAGGTGCGCCGCCGCCACGAAGCGCACGGTGTGCACTTCTTCACGCGCGACGGCCTGTTCGGGCTCGTCGGCGAGGAGTCGGTCGAGCGCGTCATCCTCACGAGCGGCGTCATGCTCGAGTGCGACGTGCTCGTCGTCGCGGTCGGCAGCGACCCGAACACCGAGTGGCTCGAGGGCTCGGGGCTCGACGTGAGCGACGGCGTGCTCGTCGACGGCGGACTGCGCGCGGTCGGCATCGACGGCGCGGTGCGCCCTGACGTCTTCGCCGTGGGCGATGTGGCCCGCTACCCGAACCCGCTGTTCGACGACGTCGCACGCCGGGTCGAGCACTGGAACCTTCCGACCGAGACGGGCAAGCGCGCCGGTCAGCTCATCGCGGCACACTTGCGCGGCGACGACTGCGAGCCGCTCGCGGCGGCCGGCTTCGCGCCGCTGCCGTCGTTCTGGAGCGACCAGTACGACATGCACCTGCTCGCCTTCGGCATGACGTACCTCGCCGATCGCGCTGAGCTCGTGGCGGGCTCGCTCGGCGACGAGTGCGTGGTCGAGTACTTCCGCGGCGACGACCTTGTGGGCGTGTGCGGCATCGGGATGCGGTCGCTCGTGCAGAGCTACCGCTCGCGGTTCACGGTGCCGACCGCGGCGTAGCCCTGTCTGCCGCGGCGCAGCGGGGCCTTTGGCGGCGCGGCTCGGTCTGCCGCGGCGCAACCCGGCCTTCGGCGGCGCGGCTCGGTCTGCCGCGGCGCAGCCCGGCCTGCCGTGCCGCGCCCGTGGGGTGCTCGCGCGTCGCATCCAGCCGCACTCCGCGCTGTTTCGGGC
>JAOASR010000094.1 GCA_030158585.1 Microcella sp. | reverse complement strand
GAGATCCAGAACCGCACGTGCCTCGTCATCACCGAGCTGCCGTACCAGGTCAACCCCGACAACCTCGCGATCAAGATCGCCGACCTCGTCAAGGAGGGCAAGCTCGCGGGCATCGCCGACATCCGCGACGAGTCGTCGGGCCGCACCGGCCAGCGCCTCGTCATCGTGCTCAAGCGCGATGCCGTCGCCAAGGTCGTGCTCAACAACCTCTACAAGCAGACGCAGCTGCAGGACAACTTCGGCGCGAACATGCTCGCGATCGTCGACGGCGTGCCCCGCACCCTCCCGATCGACGGCTTCATCACGTACTGGACGGCCCACCAGATCGAGGTCATCGTCCGACGCACGGCCTTCCGGCTCAAGAAGGCGGAGGCGGACGCCCACATCCTCCGCGGCTACCTGAAGGCGCTGGATGCTCTCGACGAGGTCATCGCCCTGATCCGTCGCTCGCCCACCGTCGAGGAGGCTCGCGAAGGGCTCATGCAGCTCCTCGCCGTCGACGAGCTGCAGGCCACCGCCATCCTCAACCTGCAGCTGCGTCGCCTCGCGGCACTCGAGCGGCAGAAGATCCAGGAGCAGGCGGAGGAGCTCGAACGGCTCATCGCCGACTACCAGGAGATCCTCGCGAGCCCGCAGCGTCAGCGCACGATCGTCGCCGACGAGCTCACCGAGATCGTTGACAAGTACGGCGACGACCGCCGCACCGAGATCATGTTCGGCTTCGACGGCGACATGAGCGTCGAAGACCTCATCCCCGAAGAGGAGATGGTCGTCACCGTCACGCGCGGCGGCTACATCAAGCGCACGCGCAGCGACAACTACCGCTCGCAGCACCGCGGGGGCAAGGGCGTCAAGGGCGCCCAGCTGCGGGCCGACGACGTCGTCGAGCACTTCTTCGTCACGACGACCCACCACTGGCTGCTGTTCTTCACCACGACCGGTCGGGTCTACCGCCTCAAGACGTACGAGATCCAGGAGGCCGGCCGCGACGCGAAGGGCCAGCACGTCGCGAACCTCCTCGCCCTCCAGCCGGAGGAGGAGATCGCGCAGATCCTCGACATCCGCGACTACGCGGCCGCGAAGTACCTCGTGCTCGCGACGCGCAACGGACTCGTCAAGAAGACGGCGCTCACCGAGTACGACACCAACCGCTCGGGCGGCATCATCGCCATCAACCTGCGCGAGCGCGACGAGCTCGTCTCGGCGATGCTCGCCGAGGAGGAGAGCGACATCCTGCTCATCTCGCGCGGCGGCATGTCGGTGCGCTTCACCGCGAGCGACTCGGCGCTACGCCCCATGGGGCGTTCGACGTCGGGCGTCATGGGCATGAGCTTCCGCGGCGACGACCACCTGCTCTCGGCCTCGGTCGTGCACGATGACGGCTACGTCTTCGTCGTCACCGAGGGCGGCTACGCCAAGCGCACCGCCGTCGACCAGTACCGCGTGCAGGGCCGCGGCGGCCTCGGCATCAAGGTCGCGAAGCTCAACGACGACCGAGGCGGGCTCGCCGGCGGAATCATCGTCTCTGATGACGACGAGGTTCTCGTCGTGCTCGCCGGCGGCAAGGTCGTGCGCTCGGCCGTGTCAGAGGTTCCCGCCAAGGGCCGCGACACCATGGGCGTCGTCTTCGCCAGGCCCGACGACGACGACCGCATCATCGCGATCGCGCGCAACAGTGAGAGAAACCTGGAAGAATCAGACGCCGATACGGCCGACGTCGACACCGACTCGACCACCGACGGAACCGAGGCCGCGCCCGCAGCCGATTCCGGGAAGGAAGACACCCTGTGAGCACGGTCGCCGAGAAGCTGCAGCGCAAGTCGCAGCGCTCCACCCCCACCAAGCAGGTGCGCCTGAAGCTCGTCTACATCGACTTCTGGTCTGCGGTGAAGCTGTCGTTCCTCATCGCGCTGTGCGGTGCGATCGTGCTGCTTGTCGCCACGTTCTTCATCTGGCTCGTCATGCAGTCGATCGGCATCATCTCTGACATCGACTCGGTGCTCACCGACATCCTCGGCGACGATGCGGCGAGCATCGCCTCGGTGTTCTCGCTCGGCCAGGTCATGCTCTTCGCGATCATCGTCGGCGTGCTCAACGTCGTCG
>JAOASR010000093.1:1012-9910 GCA_030158585.1 Microcella sp. | reverse complement strand
GGCTGAGCCCCGCCGTCTCGATCGACCAGAAGTCGACCAACCGCAACCCGCGCTCCACGGTCGGCACGATCACCGAGATCTACGACTACATGCGACTCCTCTGGGCGCGCGTCGGCATCCCGCACTGCCCCGAGTGCGGTGAGCGCATCCAGCGCCAGACCGTGCAGCAGATCGCCGACGAGCTCATGACGCTCGATGAGGGTCGTCGCTTCCAGATCCTCGCCCCTGTCGTGAGCCAGAAGAAGGGCGAGTTCGTCGACCTCTTCGCCGAGCTCGCCGCAAGCGGCTACTCGCGCGCGGTCGTCGACGGCGAGATCATCCAGCTCACCGAGCCGCCCGCGCTCAAGAAGCAGAACAAGCACGACATCGCGGTCGTCGTCGACCGCCTCGTCGCCAACGCCGACATCCTGACGCGCCTCACCGACTCCCTCGAGACGGCCCTGCGCCTCACCGACGGCATCGTCACAATCGACTTCGTCGACGAGAAGGAGGGCACGCCTCAGCGCACGCGCACCTTCAGCGAGAAGCTAGCCTGTCCGAACCGTCACCCGCTGCAGCTCACCGAGATCGAGCCGCGCACGTTCTCGTTCAACGCGCCCTTCGGCGCCTGCCCCGTCTGCACGGGCCTCGGCACGCGCATGGCCGTCGATCAGGAGCTCCTGATCGGCGACCCGAGCCTGAGCCTCAACGATGGCGTCATCCTGCCGTGGAACCAGCAGGGCAAGGGGCTCTACAGCTACTTCCAGAAGCTCCTGGCGGGCCTCTCGCGCGACCTCGGCTTCTCGCTCGACACCCCGTGGGGCGAGCTGGAGGAGAGCACGCAGCAGGTGATCCTGCTCGGTAACGACTTCGAGGTGCGCGTCAAGTGGCGCAACCGCTACGGCCGCGACGTCACGTACTCCACGGGCTTCGAGGGCGTCATCCCGTACATCGAGCGCAAGTACGCCGAGGCCGAGAGCGACTGGTCGCAGCAGAAGTTCGCCGAGTACCTGCGCGAGGTGCCGTGCCCCGAGTGCGAGGGCGCGCGGCTCAAGCCCGAGGTGCTCTCGGTGCTCGTCGACAGCCACTCGATCTCGTCGGTGGCCGAGCTGAGCATCCACGACGCCTACGCCTTCATGCAGGGCATCAGCCTCACCGAGCGCGAGGCGTCGATCGCCGCCGCGGTGCTGCGCGAGATCCGCGCGCGCCTTGAGTTCCTCCTCGAGGTGGGCCTCGGGTACCTCAGCATGGCGCGTGCGGCCGGCACCCTCTCGGGTGGCGAGGCGCAGCGCATCCGGCTCGCGACGCAGATCGGCTCGGGCCTCACGGGCGTGCTCTACGTGCTCGACGAGCCCTCGATCGGCCTCCACCAGCGCGACAATCGCCGCCTCATCGACACGCTCATCAAGCTCAAGAACCTGGGCAACACCCTCATCGTCGTCGAGCACGATGAAGACACCATCCGCACCGCCGACTGGATCGTCGACATCGGCCCCGGCGCCGGCGAGCACGGCGGTCGCGTCGTGCATTCCGGCTCATACGACGAGCTGCTCGCGAACCGCGAGTCGATCACGGGCGACTACCTCGCCGGTCGACGGCAGGTCGTCGAGTCGGTTCCGAGACGGCCGCTCGACTCCCAGCGCCAGCTGCGCATCGAGGGCGCGCGTGCCAACAACCTGCAGAACGTGACGGTCGACATTCCGCTCGGCGTCTTCGTCGCCGTGACGGGCGTGAGCGGCTCCGGCAAGTCGTCGCTCGTGAACGACATCCTCTACAAGGTGCTCGCCAACAAGCTCAACGGCGCCCGCCAGGTGCCGGGCAAGCACACGCGCATCACCGGCCTCGAGCACCTCGACAAGGTCGTGCACGTCGACCAGGCGCCCATCGGGCGCACGCCGCGCTCGAATCCGGCGACGTACACGGGCGTCTTCGACCGCATCCGCGCGCTCTTCGCCGAGACTGTCGAGGCGAAGTCGCGCGGCTACCTCCCCGGCCGCTTCAGCTTCAACGTCAAGGGCGGTCGCTGCGAGAACTGCGCGGGCGACGGCACGATCAAGATCGAGATGAACTTCCTGCCCGACGTCTACGTCGCGTGCGAGGTGTGCGGCGGCGCCCGCTACAACCGCGACACGCTCGCCGTGCACTACAAGGGCAAGAGCATTGCCGAGGTGCTCGACATGCCCATCGAAGAGGCGGCCGAGTTCTTCAAGCCGATCAGTGCGATCCACCGCTTCCTGCAGACGCTCGTCGACGTCGGCCTCGGCTACGTGCGACTCGGGCAGAGCGCCACGACGCTCTCCGGTGGCGAGGCGCAGCGCGTGAAGCTGGCGACCGAGCTGCAGAAGCGCTCGAACGGCCGCAGCATCTACGTGCTCGACGAGCCCACGACGGGTCTGCACTTCGAAGACGTGCGCAAGCTCCTGGCCGTGCTCGGCGGCCTGGTCGACAAGGGCAACACGGTCGTCGTGATCGAGCACAACCTCGACGTCATCCGCGCCGCCGATTGGCTCATCGATCTGGGGCCTGAGGGCGGCTCAGGCGGTGGCCAGGTGCTCGCCGCGGGCACTCCCGAGCAGCTCGCCGAGGTCGAGGGCAGCCACACCGGTCGCTTCCTCGCCGAGCTGCTGCCGGCAGCCGAGCCCGCGGTCGCGCGAGCGGCCAGCTGAGCCGACGCACGACCGTGGCCACCGCGAGCGAGACGCGCGACTCCTGGCGACCGCGTCGGGGCGAGATCCCGACCGAGCCGGGCGTCTACCGCTTCCGCGACGAGTCGGGGCGCGTGCTCTACGTCGGCAAGGCGAAGAACCTGCGCTCGCGGCTGAGCAACTACTTCCAGCCGCTGCACGCCCTGCACGACCGCACGCGCCGCATGGTGACGACGGCGCGCAGCGTCGAGTGGACGGTCGTCGGCAGCGAGCTCGAGGCTCTCGGCCTCGAGTACACCTGGATCAAGGAGTTCGCCCCGCCCTTCAACGTCAAGTTCCGCGACGACAAGACGTACCCGTACCTCGCGGTGACCCTCGGCGACCGCTTCCCGCGCGTCATGGTGACGCGCACCCGCGGCATCCCCGGCGCCCGCTACTTCGGGCCGTACACGAAGGTCTGGGCGGTGCGCGAGACCGTCGACATCATGCTCAAGGCCTTCCCCGTGCGCTCGTGCAGCGAGACGACCTTCACCCGCGCGCGCGACCGCAACCGACCCTGCCTGCTCGGCGACATCGGCAAGTGCGCCGCACCCTGCGTCGGCCGCGTGACCCCTGAAGAGCACAAGTCGATCGCCCTCGACTTCGCGTCGTTCATGGCCGGCAACGACCAGACCTACGTGCGTCGACTCCGCGAGCAGATGGCCGCGGCCGCGGCTGAGCTCGACTACGAGTCGGCCGCCCGATATCGCGACCAGATCGGAGCGCTCGAGACCGCGCTGTCGAAGAGCACGCTCGTGCTCGCCGACGATGTCGACGCCGACGTCTTCGGCATCGCCTACGACGAGCTCGCCGCCGCCGTGCAGCTCTTCATCGTGCGGGGCGGCCGCATTCGCGGTGTGCGCGGGTGGGTCGTCGACACCGAGCTCGACGTCACTCTCGCCGAGCTCGTCGACACCGTCCTGCAGAACGCCTACGTCGACGCCGAGCCGCCCGCGCGCGAGATCCTCGTCCCAGCCGTGCCCGACGACTCCGCAGCGCTCCAGACGATCCTCACCGAGCGTCGTCGCGCGGCGGGGGAGAAGGGCGCGGTCGTGGTCCGCACCGCCCTCCGCGGCGACAAGGCATCGCTGAGCGAGACCGCCCTGACGAACGCCCGCGGCGCCCTGCAGGTCTACAAGACCAGGCGCAGCGGCGACTTCACCGCCCGCTCGCAGGCCCTCGCCGACATCCAGGAGGCCCTCGGCCTCGACGAGGCGCCCCTACGACTCGAGTGCTTCGACGTCTCGCACCTCGGCGGCACGAATCAGGTCGCCTCGATGGTCGTCTTCGAAGACGGCCTGCCCCGCAAAGACCAGTACCGCTCGTTCTCGATCGCGAGCGCGCGCGACGACACCGACGCCGTGTACCAGGTGCTGTCGCGCCGCCTCGCCTACCTGCGGCCCGGCGTCGACGGCGTCGAGGTGCCGACCGACACGAGCACCGACCCCGAGTCCGTCGCCACCGCACCCCTCGCACCACCCTCGCCCGCCGCGGGCTCGAAGAAGTCGTTCCACTACCGCCCCGGCCTGCTCGTGATCGACGGCGGTCAGCCCCAGGTGCAGGCGGCCGCGCGGGCTCTCGCCGACGCCGGCATCACCGATATCGCCGTGTGCGGCATCGCCAAGAGGCTCGAAGAGATCTGGCTGCCCGACAGCGACTTCCCGGTGATCCTGCCGCGAGCATCCGACGCCCTGTTCCTTCTGCAGCGGCTGCGCGACGAGGCGCACCGCTTCGCCCTCAAGCACCAGCGCACCAAGCGCAAGCAGTCGATCTCGACCGAGCTGTCGAGCGTGCCGGGGCTGGGCCCCGCGCGCGTGCGCGAGCTGCTCTCGCGCTTCGGATCGGTCGCCCGTCTGCGCACTGCGAGTCTCGACGAGCTCATGGCGATCGACGGCATCGGGCGCAAGACCGCCGAGGCCGTGCAGCAGGCGGTCGGCGCTCCGCGGGCTAGGCTGAATGCACCCCCTTCCAGCGCGACGAGGCCCGACGATGACTGACAGCCCTGCCCACGAGATCCTCATCGTCACGGGCATGTCGGGTGCCGGCCGCTCCACGGTGGCCAACGCCCTGGAAGACCTCGGCTGGTACGTCGTCGACAACCTGCCGCCGCAGATGCTGCGCCCGCTCGTCGATCTTGCCGTGCATCCGGGCAATCAGCTGCCCAAGATGGCGGCCGTGGTCGACGTCCGCGGCGGCAAGCTCTTCGCCGACCTGCGCATGATTCTCGACGAGCTGCGCGATCGCGCGAGCGTGCGCGTGCTCTTCCTCGAGGCGACGGATGCTGCGCTCGTGCGCCGCTTCGAGCAGGTTCGGCGACCGCACCCGCTGCAGGCCGACGGCACGCTGCTCGACGGCATCGGGCGCGAGCGCGAGCGCATGCGCGAGGTGCGCGAGATGAGCGACATCATCATCGACACGAGCGAGTTCAACATCCACCAGCTCGCGACGACCGTCTCCGAGATCTTCTCGCCCGAGGGCGCGTCGACCGTGCGCGTGACGCTCGAGAGCTTCGGCTTCAAGTACGGCCTGCCGACCGACGCCGACATGGTGGCGGATGCCCGGTTCCTTCCCAACCCGTTCTGGCAGGAATCCCTGCGCTCCCTGACCGGGCTCGACGATCGCGTGAGCGACTTCGTGCTCGCGCAGGAGGGCGCGCGCGAGTTCGTCGACCGCTACGTCGGGCTCCTGCAGCCCGTGCTGCGCGGCTACGCCCGCGAGAACAAGCGCACCGCGACCATCGCGGTCGGGTGCACGGGCGGCAAGCACCGCTCGGTCGCGATCGTCGAAGACCTCGCGGCGCACCTGCGGGGCATGCCCGGCGTCGCAGTCGCCGTGAAGCATCGCGACCTCGGACGCGAGTAGGCTCGACTGTCGCCCCACGAGGGCAGCCGTTCACCCCCGCTTCACCGAGAGGATCCCCTGTGGCACTGACCGCCGACGTGAAAGAGGAACTCGCACAGCTGGCCGTCACCAAGACCACGGTGCGCGCCGCAGAGCTTGCGACGATCCTCCGCTTCGCCGGCGGGCTGCACCTCATCTCGGGCCGCGTCGCGGTCGAGGTCGAGCTCGACGCCCCCACGATCGCCCGTCGCGTGCGGCGTGATCTCGCCGAGCTGTACGGCATGCGCAGCGACGCCGCGATGATGTCGCCCGGTGGCATCCGCCGCACTCCCGCCTACGTCGTGCGCGTGCTCGAGGGCGGCGAGACGCTCGCCCGTCAGACGGGCCTGCTCGACGCCCGCCGTCGCCCCGTGCGCGGCCTGCCCAACAAGCTCACGACCGGGTCGAAGGAGGAGCTGGCCGCCGTCTGGCGCGGCGCCTTCCTCGCCCACGGCTCGCTCACCGACCCGGGCCGATCGGCTTCGCTCGAGATCACGTGCCCCGGCAACGAGTCCGCCATGGCGCTCGTAGGCGCCGCCGGTCGCCTCGGGGTGCCCGCCAAGGCCCGCGAAGTGCGCGGCGTGCACCGCGTCGTCATTCGCGACGGTGAGAAGATCAGCCAGATGCTGCGTCTCATGGGCGCCGGTCAGACCGTCTCGGAGTGGGAGGAGCTGCGGCAGCGCCGCGAGGTGCGCGCCACCGCGAACCGCCTCGTCAACTTCGACGACGCGAACCTGCGCCGGTCGGCGCAGGCCGCGGTCGCCGCCTGCGCGCGCGTCGCGAGAGCGCTCGACATCCTCGGTGATGACATCCCCGAGCACCTGCGCTACGCGGGCCAGCTGCGACTCGATCACCGCGATGCGAGCCTCGACGAGCTCGGCCACCACGCTGACCCGCCCATGACGAAGGACGCGGTCGCTGGGCGCATCCGTCGTCTGCTCGCGATGGCCGACAAGCGCGCCGAGCAGCTCGGCATCCCCGGCACCGATGCCGACCTGCCGTCCGACATCGACGACTGAATCGCACCGGGGCGCAGGCTGAGCGTCCGGTGCGCATCGGGAACAGCCCCGGGGCCTGAACGGTTGCCGTCAGTAGACTGACAGCCGTCAGCGGGGCCGCCGCCACCGCGGTCTCGGACCATCTGCGACAAGAAAGCATGTGATGTCCGTTTACAGCCTTCCCGACCTGCCCTACGACTACGCGGCGCTCGAGCCCCACATCAGCGCCCGCATCATGGAGCTCCACCACTCCAAGCACCACGCCGCCTACGTGGCTGGCGCGAACACCGCTCTCGAGAAGATGGCAGAGGCCCGCGAGTCGGGTGACTTCGCCAACATCAACCGTCTCGAGAAGGATCTGGCCTTCCACCTCGGCGGCCACGTCAACCACTCGATCTTCTGGACGAACCTCGCGCCCGAGAGCGCCGGCCGCCCCGAGGGCGAGCTCGCCGCCGCGATCGACGAGTTCTTCGGCGACTTCGACAAGTTCGTCGCGCACTTCTCGGCCGCCTCGCTCGGCATCCAGGGCTCGGGCTGGGGCGTGCTCTCGTGGGATCCGGTCGGTCGTCGCCTCGTGATCCAGCAGCTGTTCGACCAGCAGGGCAACACCGCGCAGGCGACGATCCCGCTGCTGCAGCTCGACATGTGGGAGCACGCCTTCTACCTCGACTACGTCAACGTGAAGGCCGACTACGTCAAGGCGTTCTGGAACATCGTCAACTGGCAGAACGTGGCCGATCGCTTCCAGGCCGCCCGCTCGGGCACGGACGCGCTCCTGCTACTGTCATAAAGGGCGTCGTGGCCGGGGCGCGAGCCCCGGTCACCCCCTCGAGCCTCCACCCTCGAGCGGCCCCCGCCACCACCACCACACCACCACCCCACGGCGCTGTGCGCCGCCCGAACCACCAGGAGTCTGCAGTGAGCGTGAAGATCGGTATCAACGGCTTCGGTCGCATTGGTCGCAACTACCTCCGGGCCGCGCTGGCCCAGGGGAGCGACCTCGAGATCGTGGCGGTCAACGACCTGACCGACAACGCCGCGCTCGCGCACCTCCTCAAGTACGACTCGGTCGGCGGCCCGCTCGCTCACGACGTGTCGCACGACGGCGACTCGATCACCGTCGGCGGCAAGCGCATCCGCGTGTTCGCCGAGCGCGAGCCCGCCAACCTGCCCTGGGGTGAGCTGGGCGTCGACATCGTCATCGAGTCGACCGGTCGCTTCACCAAGGCCGACGACGCCCGCAAGCACATCGCCGGCGGCGCCAAGAAGGTCCTCATCTCCGCGCCCGCCACGGGCGACGACGCGACCATCGTCATGGGCGTCAACGAAGAGAACTACGACCCGGCGACCGACGTCATCATCTCGAACGCCTCCTGCACCACGAACTGCCTGGCGCCGCTCGCCAAGGTCTTCAACGACAGCTTCGGCATCGAGCGCGGCTTCATGATGACGGCGCACGCCTACACGGCCGACCAGAACCTCCAGGACGGCCCGCACAGCGACCTGCGCCGCGCTCGCGGTGCCGCGATCAACATCGTCCCCGCCTCGACCGGCGCCGCGAAGGCCATCGGCCTCGTGCTGCCCGAGCTCAACGGCAAGCTCAGCGGCTCGTCGTACCGCGTTCCGGTTCCCACCGGCTCGATCGTCGACCTCACGATCGTCACCCCCACCGAGGGCCTCACGGTCGACCAGATCAACGCGGCCTACCAGGCCGCTGCGAGCGAAGGTCGCCTCGCCGGCTACCTGCAGTACACCGCCGACCCGATCGTCTCGAGCGACATCCAGCTCAACCCGCACTCGTCGATCTTCGACTCGGGCCTGACGAACGTCAGCGGCAACCTTGTCAAGGTCTCGGCATGGTACGACAACGAGTGGGGCTACTCGAACCGACTCGTCGACCTCACCGAGTACGTCGCCGAGCGCCTCTAAACCCCTGACGGAGCCGCACACCGTGTCACTGCGCACCATCGAATCGCTCGGCGAGCTCGCCGGCAAGCGCGTCATCCTCCGCTGCGACCTCAACGTGCCTCTCAAGGACGGCGTCGTGACCGACGACGGGCGCATCCGCGCATCGCTGCCGACGATCAACGCCCTCGTCCACCGCGGCGCGAAGGTCATCGTCATCTCGCACCTCGGTCGCCCCGAGGGCGCGCCGGATGAGCGGTACAGCCTCGCGCCCGTGGCCCAGCGTCTGAGCGAGCTGCTCGGTGCACCCGTGGCCGTCGCCGACCCTACCCTCCGCGACGCCGCCGCGACCGTTCACGCGATGGACGTCGCCTACGCCACGCTGACGGCGGATCGCGACCGCTGGCGCAGGGAGGCGGAGAAGCTGATGGTGGATCTCCACGGCGCCGAGA
>JAOASR010000093.1:0-1002 GCA_030158585.1 Microcella sp. | reverse complement strand
ACGCCGCGGAGAACACCGTGGCGGGCCTGGAGAACGGCGGAGTCGCCGTGCTCGAGAATCTCCGCTTCAACCCCGGGGAGACGAGCAAGGACGCGGACGAGCGCCGCGCCTTCGCCTCGAGCCTCGCGCGCTTCGGCGACGCGATGGTCTCCGACGGCTTCGGCGTCGTCCACCGCAAGCAGGCGAGCGTGTACGAGCTGGCCGAGCTGCTGCCGAGCGCCGCGGGCTCGCTCATCTCGACCGAGACCGACGTGCTCGACCGGCTCACCGAGCGCCCCGAGCGCCCGTACACGGTCGTGCTCGGCGGCTCGAAGGTGAGCGACAAGCTCGGCGTCATCGCGCACCTGCTTCCGCGCGTCGACCGTCTGCTCATCGGCGGCGGCATGCTCTTCACCTTCCTCAAGGCCCAAGGCCACGAGGTCGGCGCGAGCCTGCTCGAGGAGGACCAGCTCGACACGGTGCGCGGCTACCTCGCTGAGGCGGCCGAGCGCGGCGTCGAGATCGTGCTGCCCACCGACGTCGTCGTGGCCGAGCGCTTCGCGGCGGATGCGGCGCACACCGTGCTCGCGGCCGACGCGATCGAGGCCGGCCCGGCCGGAGCATCCGGCATCGGGCTCGACATCGGCCCCGAGACCGCGGCGCGGTTCGCGGAGCTCGTGGCGTCGTCGGCCACCGTGTTCTGGAACGGCCCGATGGGCGTGTTCGAGTTCGCGCCCTTCGCGAACGGCACGCGCGCGGTCGCCGAGGCGCTCACGCGCGTCTCGGGTCTCGGCGTCGTCGGCGGCGGCGACTCGGCCGCGGCCGTGCGCGCTCTCGGCTTCACCGATCAGCAGTTCGGCCACGTCTCCACCGGAGGCGGGGCCAGCCTCGAGTTCCTCGAGGGCAACAAGCTTCCCGGACTGGAGGTCCTCGGATGGGCGTAGCCCGCACCCCGCTGATTGCGGGCAACTGGAAGATGAACCTCGACCACCTGCAGTCGATCGCGTTCGTGCAGAAGCTCGC
>JAOASR010000092.1 GCA_030158585.1 Microcella sp. | reverse complement strand
CCTCATCGGGGGCGGGCTACTCGCGTGACCCACACTCAACGGCGAAGAGCCACATTCGCGGCACCAAGGCAGAACTAGCATTCGTATCTACAAACTCCGTTTCTCAAGGTGAGCACGTCGGATTGATGTTCCCGATGCTCTTCGATATGGGTCTCGAAATCGGATACGCCTACACGTCCTTCAGGTGGGAGAACAACGCTAGGCGCAACGCCGGGGTTACCGTCGTCGTCATCAACTTGCGCACCGCGCGGCGCGGGCCCAAGTTCCTCTACACGGACGGCCTCCAGTCGGTGGCATCCAACATCAACGGCTACCTTGCCGATGCTCCTTCGGTGTTCGTATACCGCCGAACGCGTCCATTGAGTGGACATCTGCCCAGGATGGTTCTCGGATCGATGCCGAAAGACGGGGGGAACCTGGTCCTGAACGTCAAGGAGCGTCAAGGTCTCCTGGCGGAGGCGCCGGACGCTGCAAGATTCGTGAAGCGGTACATGGGATCCGCTGAATTCATCAACGACATCGAGCGCTATTGTCTGTGGATCAAAGATGGCGAGCTTGGTGAAGCGAGAGCCGTGCCCACTATCGCCCGAAGGCTCGAGGCAGTTCGTGAGTGGAGGAGCGACAGTATTGCCGCAACGACGGCTGAATATGCGGCATTCCCGAACCGCTTCAAGCAGGTCGCGTACAAGCCAACGGAGTCCATCATCGTCCCCGCTGTCTCTTCGGAACGAAGGGAATATATTCCAATCGGCTATGTCGGTGCGGGTACGGTAGTGTCCAATCTGGCCTTCGTCGTTTACGACGCCGAACCCTGGCTGTTTTCGCTCTTGACCTCGCGCCTGCACAATGTGTGGGTTCGTGCTGTTGCGGGGCAATTGGAGACTCGAATTCGTTATGGCGCATACATCGTCTATAACAACTTCCCTGTCCCACCACTCACGACCGCGAGCAAGCAGGAGTTGACGGAGGCGGCTCTCCGCTTGTTGGATTTGCGCGAGTACCACTCAGAGAAGACACTCGCGGAGCTATATGACCCCGAACTGATGCCTCACGAACTCAGGAGGTGTCACCAGGAAATTGACGATCTCGTTGAATCTCTATATCGAACTCGGCCCTTCGAGACCGATGAAGATCGGTTGTCGTTGCTCTTCGGCTTGTACGAGCGAATGTTGGCGGAGGAGGAGTCCAGATGACGACGCGTAGCGAGCCGGTGAATGTCGTCGACGTTGTGTACTCGCAGACGGGCGCCAGTGTGCACACAGACGCGCTCGGGATGCGCGAGATGCAGCAACGCGTCTGGGAGCAGCGCGGCGCACAGTACTTGTTGGTCAAGGCCCCACCCGCGTCCGGGAAGTCCCGTGCTCTGATGTTCGTCGCCCTGGACAAGCTCTACAACCAGGGGCGCAAGAAGGTCATCGTCGCGGTCCCCGAACGCTCCATCGGAGGCTCCTTTGCCAGCACCAGCCTGACTCGATTCGGGTTCTTTGCAGACTGGGACATCAAGGACGAGAACAACCTCTGCACCCCGGGCTCATCCTTGAGCAAGGTGCAGCAGTTCATCGACTTCCTCAGTGGGCCAGATGCGGTGCTCGTCTGCACGCACTCGACGCTTCGCTTTGCTTTCGAGAAGCTTGCTGCGTCGGCTCTTGACGGCGTTGTGCTTGCGATCGATGAGTTTCATCACGTGTCGGCTGACATCGCAAGCAATCGCCTCGGCGAGCTGCTCAAGGGAGTGATGGCCGGTTCTGACGCGCACATCGTCGCGATGACCGGCTCCTACTTCCGCGGAGACTCGGTTCCGGTTCTCGTGCCCGAAGACGAGGCGAAGTTCACGCCAGTGACCTTCAACTACTACGACCAACTCAACGGTTACGAGCACTTGAAGTCACTCGGCATCGGGCACCACTTCTACCAGGGTCGGTACACGAGCGCGATCCACGAGATTCTCGATCTGGACAAGAAGACGATCGTCCACATCCCGAACGTCAACAGTGGCGAGTCCACCAAGGACAAGATTGAAGAAGTTGGCTTCATCCTCGACGCCATCGGCGAGGTGATCAGCCAGGAGGAATCGGGCATCTTGCGCGTTCGTCGTCGCGACAACGGCGAGATCCTGCGAGTCGCTGACCTCGTCGACGACATCGACCAGATGGCGCGCGCTGAAACGCTGCACTATCTGACATCAGTCGCCTCGAAGGACCCTGACGCGGTCGACATCATCATTGCGCTCGGTATGGCGAAGGAGGGTTTCGACTGGCCTTTCGCAGAGCACGCTCTCACGGTGGGCTACCGTGCCTCACTCACCGAAGTCATCCAGATCATCGGGCGAGTGACCCGTGACAGCGCCGGCAAGACCCATGCGCAGTTCACGAACCTGATCGCCCAGCCTGACGCCGCGACCGACGAGGTGAAGCTTTCGGTCAACAACATGCTCAAGGCGATCACCGCTTCACTGCTCATGGAGCAGGTTCTCGCGCCGAACTTCACCTTCAAGTCCAAGAGAGGAAACGACGACGCGCCCTCCCCTGGAGTACTCAGGATCAAGGGATTCAAGGAGCCTTCCACGGACCGCGTGAAGCAGATCGTCGCGACTGATCTGAATGACCTGAAGGCGACAATCCTGCAAGACGACACCTTCGTCAAAGCGGCCGCCGGCAACCTCGACGCCGAAGTGACGAACAAGATCCTCATTCCGAAAATCATTCGCGAGCGCTACCCCGACCTCAACGAATCGCAGGTCGAAGAGCTGCGTCAGCAGGTGGTCGTGGATTCGGTCATCAAGAACGGCGAAGTGCGAGAGGTCGGTGACAAGCGCTTCATTCGCATGTCCGACAAGTTCGTGAATATCGACGATCTCGACATCAACCTGATCGACAAGGTGAATCCGTTCCAGCGCGCCTTCGAAGTGCTCTCCAAGGCCGTGACGCCTCAGGTGCTTCGCATCATTCAAGACACGATCACGGCGACTCGAATACAGATCACCGAGGAAGAGGCCTTGCTGCTGTGGCCGAAGGTGCAGCAGTTCAAGAAAGTGAATCTTCGGGAGCCCAGTCTCCGCAGTGACGAACCGACCGAGAAGCGTTATGCCGAGGCGCTCGCGTTCCTCCGCAAGAAGAAGCGAGAGCTTGAAGCGCAGCGGAAACTGGAGCAGGCATGAGCGACGTTGACTTTCAGAGCGTTTTCGACTCGGACGACGACGGGCTGCTGGACACGCCAGAAAGTGCGCCGAAGCTCACGAGCTCCGATCGGCTCGAACGGTCATTTCTGGAGATCATCGAGTTCTACCGAGAGCACGAGCGGGTGCCTCGCTCAGACACGCGGGAGATCGCAGAGCGCAAACTTGGCGCGCGGCTCGACGGAATCCTCGCGAATAGCGAGAAGGTGGCCGCGCTGAAGCACCTCGATGAGTTCGAACTGCTCGTTGAGCCGGAGGCGCCGAAGTCGCTTGACGACCTGCTCAGCGCTGATGAGTTTGGCCTTCTGGACGATGACTCAGATCTCCTAGACACGTCCGACCTCCCTCAGCGGAAGAAGCCCGAAGCCGCCGTTGATGTCGCGCAACGAGTGCGCGCCGAAGACTTCGCCCAGTTCGAGTCGCTCTTCCAACAGAAGCACGCAGAACTCGCGGGCGGGACGTCCAAGCTCGTCTCCTTCCCGGGTATCCAGCACATTGTTGAAGGTGCCTTCTTCGTGCTCAATGGCGTGATGCTGTTCGTTGCCGAGGTCGGGGAGACCGAATACAAGGAGTCGACGATTCGCGCGAATCGTCGGGAGCGGCTGCGCGTCATCTTCGAGAACGGAACCGAGTCGTCGATGTATCGACAGTCACTTGGAATCAGGATGGGCGAGGGTCAGGGGCAAGCCGTCGTCGCAACAAGCTTCGATTCGATTCTCGCCGACGATGTGGCAACGGGCTATCTGTACGTGCTGCGTAGCTTGAGTGATGATCCAGCGATCGCCGAGGTTTCAGATCTTCACAAGATCGGGTTCTCGCGTGGTCCGGTAGAAAAGCGGATTGCCCGCGCGGCGCATGAGCCCACTTATCTCCTGGCTCCGGTCGAGATTGTGGCCAGCTATAGGACGTACAACTTGAAGACCTCTGCGCTGGAGCACCTTCTGCATCGGGTTTTTGCGGACGTTCGACTGCGCGTGAGTCAAGTCGGCAAGGACGGGCGCGTCTACGAACCAAGCGAGTGGTATTCCGTACCGATCGCGGTGATCGATCATGCGATCGAGCTCATCACCTCGGGCGGCATCATCGACTACGAATACGACGCACATGAGCGGAGACTCAGGCTGCGCTGACACTCGGGCCCCGCGATTAGTGGGAGAAGTGGGCGAAGGACCGAGCTCCGGGGCCGATGAGACGAGCCCCAGCCCTTCAGCGGCGCGAGCGCTCGCGTGTGGTTGCCGAGCACGTCATCTGACTAGCCCTCCATCTTCCGCAAGCGGATATGCAGTGACGCCAGCCTCCCGATATCGCGCCCAGCCGTCGCCGCCAGGGGCATCCCACTGAAAGCTGCGTCCCGTCCGGTTGAGCAGGTTGTGCTCCTCCTTCGTGACCCAGCACTTCACGAGAAGCTCATCGAAAATGCGGATCAGGTGCTCCGGGGATGTGGCCGGTCCGTCGGCAATGGCTCTGGAGGAGGAGTTGGAGCGAGGGTCGGCCTCGCTGGGGTCGACGATCTCGATCACGATGCGCTTCATCGGCACTACATGCTCCACGACCCGCTCAGGGAGGTCGAGCTTCATCGCATCGGGTGTTGCAAACGTGACGGCGTGAGCGCCGTCTAGGCCGCTCAACATCCGGCGTAGTTGACTCGGGTATCCGTTCGAGCCCTTAGACCATAACCGGCCCCCCGTAGCCAGAAAGGGCCGAATCTCGTCTTCGATGAAGCGGTACGCCTCCACGGCGATCCGCTGGCGAAGTTCGGGGCGGCCTCCTGTATCCATCGGACGATCTTTTCACCGCGTGGCTGCTCGGCGCGGATGAGCACTCCGGGATATTTGCCGAGGGCCGCTAACGTCAAGGCGTGAGCAAACCGTTGGGTTGATCTCGTTGCCGAGTGTGTAGCGCCACGTTCGCGCGGGTGAAAGTGGATGGCGTCCTGCTCCCGGGAAAAGAACACATCAACGCCTCCGCGACCGGCCTATGCAAGGGCAGAGTGTATGAACAACTCGCGTACCCAGGGGCGAAAAGAGCGGCAGCTGCTGAAGCCGAACTCAAGAGGCGCGAGCAACTCTTCGCTGGACGGCCGAAGAAGAGATCGAAGCTGCCGTTGACGTCGAGCCAAGGCGGCAAGAGCTCGAGGTGGGACGGCGTCGCCGCGACACGAGCTCGACCGACCAGTGCGAGTGTCGGGCAGCCGGGCTCGGGCAAGCGTCGCTAGAGACTTCCCGCCACGAAAGGTGTGGCCGGCTTCGCGGGCACGGAGGTGGAGTGCTGGGCCTAGTCCGCCCACGCCCGGTCTCACATTTGTCTCAACTGGGTTGAGACAAGTCTCAACTGGATTGAGAACTGACAGCGGCATCCGTGATCATGTGGAGGGGATGACGGGAATCGAACCCGCGCTATCAGCTTGGGAAGCTGAAGTTCTGCCATTGAACTACATCCCCAGTCGCACGCCCGAAGGCTGCGGGGCCAGTGTAGCGAACCCGGCCGCGTCGCTAGGCTGAGCGTCATGCTGCTGAGCGATCGCGACATCCGTGCCGAACTCGAGTCGGGCCGCATCGGCCTCGACCCGCTCGACCTCGCGATGGTGCAGCCGTCGAGCGTCGATGTGCGAATCGACAGCTTCTTCCGGCTCTTCGACAACCACAAGTACCCGTACATCGACCCCGCCGAGGAGCAGCCCGAGCTCACGCGCCTCGTCGAGGCGAAGACCGACGAGCCGTTCATCCTGCACCCCGGCGAGTTCGTGCTCGGCGCGACCTACGAGCGCGTGACGCTGCCCGACGATGTGGCCGCGCGTCTCGAGGGCAAGAGCTCGCTCGGTCGCCTGGGCCTGCTGACCCACTCGACGGCGGGCTTCATCGACCCCGGCTTCACCGGCCACGTGACGCTCGAGCTGAGCAACGTCGCGACGCTGCCGATCAAGCTGTGGCCGGGCATGAAGATCGGCCAGCTGTGCTTCTTCCGCCTCAGCTCGCCCGCCGAGAACCCGTACGGCACGGGCGGCTACCTCAACCGCTACCAGGGTCAGCGCGGCCCGACGGCGTCGCGGTCGTTCCAGAACTTCCACCGCACGCGCATCGAGCGCGAGACCACGACCGACTGATCGCGACCGGGCGGTGAGCGACGAAAGCGCGCGGATGCTCGCCGCAGGCCGCTGAGCGCCCGGGTCAGGCCGCCGCGGTCAGCAGCGCCGCGATGCGCTCGATGAGCTCGCGCGAGCTGAACGGCTTGACGATGTAGTCGTCGGTGCCGGCGGCGAAGGCGCGCTCGACATCGTGCTGCTGCGAGCGAGCGGTGAGCATGAGCACCTTGATGCCGCGGCCGGTCTCGTCGGCGCGCAGCCGCTCGAGCACTTCGATGCCGTCGAGCTTGGGCATCATCCAGTCGAGGATGATGAGGTCGGGAACCTCGGTCAAAGCCATCTCGAGACCGCGCTCGCCATCGCTCGCGCTCATGACCTCGTGGCCCGCGCCCCGCACTCGGTTCTCGAGCAGCAGCAGAACGTCGGGCTCATCCTCGACGATCAGTATTCGCGTCACGATTCCCCTCTCAGCACTGCAGACTCTAGTCTCACGAGTGACGGAGATTCGATCTTTAGGTCGGTCGCGTTTCGAGAGGAGCGGCGCATGGGCCAGGGAGGCTTGGCGACCCAGCTCTGGTATGCCCGTCCAGTCGTGCGCCGCGCCATCATCATCGTTCTGGTGATTCTCGTCGGCTTCGTGAGCTGGCAGAGCATCGCGGTGCGCGCTCCAGGCATGACCGTCGCCCCCTGGTGGCCCGCGGCGGGCCTCGCCTTCGTCGCGATCCTCGCCTCTCGCGGGTCGCGCGGTCTGGTGACCTTCGCGGTCTTCCTCTCGACGGGGGCGGCCAACCTCTTCTCGGGACGAGAGCTGGCGATTGCGATCGGCTTCGGTCTCGCGAATGCGCTCGAGGCCTATGTCGTGGCGCAGCTCGCGTCTCGCGGCGGCCCGGAGGCCCGGCTCGACAGCTTCCGCGACGTGGGGCGTTTCATCCTCGCCACCATCTCCGGCGCGGCGACCGCCGGAGTGTTCGGCGGCGCGACGGCGCTGCTCGTCCTGCAGGATGACTTCTTCGTCACCTTCGGCACGATCGTCGCGTCGCACGGCTCAGCGATGCTCGTGGTCGCGCCCGTCGCGCTCGTCAGTCGACGCATCGTGCGCGGCCCGAGCCGCATCGAGGTCGTCCTGCAGCTCAGCCTCCTCGTGGCGCTGCTCACGATCGTGTTCTGGCCGGGGTTCACCCTCCCGCTCGCCTTCGCCCCCCTCACGGCCGTGCTGTGGGCGGCGTTCCGCTTCCCGATGATGGTCGTGGGAGTCGAGCTGCTGCTCGTCGGAGCGATCGCAGCGACCCTCACGAGCTTCGGCGGCGGACCGTTCGGGGTCTACGTCGCCGACGATCCGCGCCTCGCGAGCGTCCTGCTCCAGCTCTTCCTCGTCGTGCACGCGTGCGCGGCGCTCTTCGTCGCCGCGGCGCGCAGCGACTGGGCCAACGTTGTGACGCAGCTCGGCGCCCGGGAGGCTCTGCTGCGCGGCGGCATCGTCAACAGCGAGACGGGCATCCTCATCGCCGAGATCCTCGACGGCGACCGCCTGCGCGTCGTCGGCGTCAACACCACGGCGCTCAGCGCTCTGGGGCGCGAGCTCATGCCGCCGACGTGGGGCGTGGTGGGGCTGCGCATCGCGCAGGGTCAGCCGATCTTCGGTGTCGACACGCTCGACGAGGCGATCCTCACCCGCGTCGCGCAGAAGTTCGAGCTCGATCGCGAGGGCCGCCGCTACGACGTCGACCTGGGCCTCCACGAGGGTGCGGGCGGTGCCACCGTCATGACGCTCGTCTTCACCGACGTCACGACGCGCGATGAGCGCGAGCGCCGAGCTCTCGATGCCGCCGAGCGCCTGCGCGACCTCAACCGGCAGAAGGACGACTTCATCGCCTCGGTCAGTCACGAGCTGCGCACGCCGGTCACGAGCATCCTGGGCTTCGTCGAAGACCTCGAGGGCGCAGAGCTCGGCCCTGACGAGCGCGTCGCGACCGAGGTCATCTCACGCAACGCACGTCGCCTCGCCGACGTCATCGAAGACGTGCTCGAGCTCGGCAAGCTCAGCTCGTCGAACGCGGTCTCGCGCCCGTCGAGCGAGTTCGATCTCGTCGCTCTCGCTCGCCACTGCGCGCAAGACGCCGAGGGGCTCGCCCTCGGCCGCTCGGTGCGCCTGGTCGTGACGGCCGTGGCCGAGCCGCTGCCGATCCGCTCGGTCTCGCAGGATCTCACGCGCGTGCTCGCCAACCTGCTCTCGAACGCCGTGAAGTTCACGCCCGACGGCGGGCAGGTCGACGTCGAGGTCGCGACCACGGTCGAGGGCGCGGTCATCTCGATCACCGATCACGGCCCCGGCATTCCGCCCGCCGTGCTCGATCAGGTCTGGGATCGCTTCTATCGAGTGTCGGATGCTGAGCACCGCGATGTGCCAGGTACGGGTCTCGGCCTCCCGATCGTGCGCGCCCTCGTCGAGCAGAGGCTCGCGGGCTCGGTCGAGCTGCTCTCGGACGGGCGCACGGGCACGACAGCCAGGGTCGAGCTTCCGTGGGATCGCGACCTCGCGGTCGCTCGCCGAGCCGCCGAGCAGACCGCCCGCCCCGGCCCGTCGCCGGCGACCCCCTCCTCGGGCGCCGCGGAGGACGAGCCGCTCGAGGTCACCGGCCACGCCTGAGCGCGAGCCGGGTCGGCCTCAGCTGGCCCGGTACTCGCCCTGCCAGGCGGCGAGCTGCCACCCGAGCCACGGGCTGTAGGCGAAGGGCGTCGCCGTGACGGCCGCCCGCAGGTCGGCAGGCTCGACCCACGCCCACTCGGCCACCTCGTCGTCGGCCGGCGCGGGGTCGCTCTCGGCGATCGCGGTGAAGACGGGGCAGATCTCGTTCTCGACGATGCCCGAGGCGTCGACGGCGCGGTAGCGGAAGTCGGGCAGCGCGGGCCGGATGTCGCGTACGCGCAGCCCGAGCTCGCGCTCGGCGCGGCGGCTGATCGCCTCGGCGAACTCCTCCTCGGGCGCGGGGTGCCCGCAGAAGCTGTTGGTCCACACGCCGGGCCAGGTGGCCTTGCCGAGCGCGCGCCGTGTGACGAGCACGCGACCCTGCTCGTCGAACACGTGGCACGAGAAGGCGAGGTGAAGAGGGGTGTCGTCGGTGTGCACGGTCGCCTTGGGGGTGACGCCGACGGGGGTTCCGTCGTCGGCGAGAAGGACGACGTTCTCGGTGATTCCGGTCATGGGTGCCGCTAGTCTGCTCGGGTGGAACGACACGACCTGGTGCTCGCCGCTGAGCGCGGAGCCCTGGTCGACGCTGTGCTGGAGCGCTTCTTCAGCCTAGCCAAGAAGCGCGCCGCTCCCCTGGGGGCGCCGTACGCGCACCTCTGGGGTCTGCTCGAGCGCAACACTCAGGGCGGCAAGCGGTTCCGCCCCCGCATGGTCATGGCCGCGTACGCCGGTCTCGGCGGCGATGACATGGATGCCGCCGCCTACGTCGGCGCGAGCTTCGAGCTGCTGCACACGGCCCTCATCGTGCACGACGACGTGATCGACCGCGATTTCGTGCGGAGGGGCATCCCGAACATCTCGGGCACCTATCGCGACCACGCCGTCGGGCGCGGTGCGAGCGTCGAGATCGCCGAGCACCGCGGCGTCTCGGCCGCCGTGATCGCGGGCGACCTCGCCCTCTTCAACGCCTACCGGCT
>JAOASR010000091.1 GCA_030158585.1 Microcella sp. | reverse complement strand
CCGATGTTGCGGAACTTGGCGAGCATGACGCCGTCGATGGCCTTGTCGAGGTCGGCGTCGGCGAAGACGACGAACGGGGCGTTGCCGCCGAGCTCCATCGAGGTGCGCAGGATGCCGTCGGCGGCCTGCTTCATGAGCATGCGGCCGACCTCGGTCGAGCCGGTGAAGCTGAGCTTGCGCAGGCGCGGGTCAGCGATGATCTCGGCCGAGAGCGCGCCCGACTTCGCCGTCGTGACGACGTTGACGACGCCCTTGGGCAGGCCCGCGTCCTCGAGCGTCTTGACGAAGTACATCGTCGTGAGCGGCGTCAGCGCGGCGGGCTTGATGATCGAGGTGCAGCCAGCGGCGAGCGCGGGCGCGATCTTGCGGGTCGCCATCGCGAGCGGGAAGTTCCACGGCGTGATGAGGAACGACGGGCCGACGGGCGCGTGCGAGACGACGATGGTGCCGGTGCCCTCGGGGGTCTGGCCGAAGCGACCGTTGATGCGCACGGCCTCTTCGCTGAACCAGCGCAGGAACTCGGCGCCGTAGGTGACCTCGCCGCGCGCCTCGGCGAGCGGCTTGCCCATCTCGAGGGTCATGAGCAGCGCGAACTCGTCGGCGCGCTCGATGACGAGGTCGAAGGCGCGGCGCAGCAGCTCGCCGCGCACACGGGGGGCGGTCGCACCCCAGCTGGCCTGCGCGTTAGCGGCGGCGTCCATCGCGCGCTTGCCATCGGCGACCGAGGCGCTCGCGATCTCGGCGAGCAGCTCGCCGGTCGAGGGGTCGTTGACGGCGAGCGTTGCGCCACCCTCGGCGTCGACCCACTCGCCGTCGATGTAGAGACCGCGCGGGACCTTCGCGAGGAGTTCGGCTTCGGTGATCATGGGGTTCCCTTTTTTTCGCTGGGTGGATGCGGTGGTGGCGGATCCGCGGATGGTCTTCTGGGTGCGGCTAGGCCGCGTTCGCGGCGAGAGCCTCGCCGATGACGCTGATGCCCTCACGCAGCAGCTCGTCGCTGATCGACAGCGGCGGGAGCAGTCGGATGACGTTGCCGTCGGTGCCGCACGTGAGCACGATGACGCCGGCGTTGTGGCAGTGCTTGGCGACGCGACCGGTGAGCCCCGCGTCGGGCCGGCCGTCGGCGTCGACGAGCTCGATCGCCATCATGGCGCCGCGCCCGCGGATGTCGCCGATGCGCGCATCCTTCTGCTGGAGGGCCGTGAGCTCGGCGACGATGATCGCTTCGAGCTCACGGGCCCGGCCGAGCAGATCGTGCTCGTCGTAGGCGGCCAGGGCGCCGAGCGCCGCGGCCGTCGCAATCGGGTTGCCGCCGTAGGTGCCGCCGAGGCCGCCCGCGTGGGGAGCATCCATGATCTCGGCGCGACCGGTGACGGCCGCGAGCGGAAGCCCGCCCGCGATGCCCTTGGCGAGGGTGATGAGGTCGGGCACGACGCCCTCGTGCTCGCTCGCGAACATCTGGCCGGTGCGGGCGAAGCCCGTCTGCACCTCGTCGGCGATGAAGACGACGTTGTTCTCGTTGGCCCACTTCTGCAGCGCGGGCAGGAACCCAGCGGCGGGCACGACGAAGCCGCCCTCACCCTGGATGGGCTCGATGATGATCGCGGCGATGCGGTCGGCGCCGATCTGGCGGTCCATCATGTGGATCGCACGGGCCGCCGCCTCGGCGCCGCTCAGCCCGTCGCGGTACGGGTACGACATGGGCGCGCGGTAGACGTCGGGGGCGAACGGGCCGAAGCCGGCCTTGTAGGGCATCGCCTTGGCGGTGAGGCTCATCGTGAGGTTGGTGCGGCCGTGGTAGCCGTGGTCGAACGCGACGACGGCCGACTTGCCCGTGTAGTAGCGCGCGATCTTGATGGCGTTCTCGACGGCTTCAGCGCCCGAGTTGAACAGGGCGGTGCGCTTGTCGTGGTCGCCCGGGGTCAGGCGGTTGAGCGCCTCGGCGACCTCGACGTAGCCGTCGTAGGGCGTGATCGTGAAGCACGTGTGCGTGAAGCGCTGCACCTGCTCGATGACGGCGGCGGTGACGTGCGGGTCGGCGTTGCCGACGTTCGTGACGGCGATGCCCGAGCCGAGGTCGATGAGCGAGTTGCCGTCGACGTCGACGATGAC
>JAOASR010000090.1 GCA_030158585.1 Microcella sp. | reverse complement strand
TTCAACGACGCCGAGCGCCAGGCCACGAAGGAGGCCGGCGAGATCGCGGGCCTCAACGTGCTGCGCATCATCAACGAGCCCACCGCGGCCGCCCTCGCCTACGGCCTCGACAAGGGCAAGGAGGACGAGCTCATCCTCGTCTTCGACCTCGGTGGCGGCACGTTCGACGTCAGCCTGCTCGAGGTGGGCAAGGACGACGACTTCTCGACCATCCAGGTGCGCGCGACCGCCGGTGACAATCGCCTCGGCGGTGACGACTGGGATGGCCGTGTCGTCAGCTACCTGATCCAGCGCTTCAAGGAGACGACGGGCGTCGACGTCAGCAATGACAAGATCGCCAAGCAGCGCCTCAAGGAGGCCGCGGAGCAGGCGAAGAAGGAGCTCTCGAGCTCCATGAGCACCAACATCCAGCTGCCGTACCTCTCGCTCACCGAGAACGGCCCGGCGAACCTCGACGAGTCGCTCACGCGCGCCAAGTTCGAGGAGCTCACGAAGGATCTGCTCGAGCGCACCAAGAAGCCGTTCGAAGACGTCATCCGCGAGGCAGGCGTCAAGGTCGACGAGATCGCGCACGTCGTGCTCGTCGGCGGCTCGACCCGCATGCCCGCCGTCACCGAGCTCGTCAAGAAGCTCACCGGCGGCAAGGAGCCCAACAAGGGCGTCAACCCTGACGAGGTCGTCGCCGTCGGCGCCGCCCTGCAGGCCGGCGTGCTGAAGGGCGAACGCAAGGACGTTCTGCTCATCGATGTCACCCCCCTCAGCCTCGGCATCGAGACCAAGGGCGGCATCATGACCAAGCTCATCGAGCGCAACACGGCCATTCCGACCAAGCGCAGCGAGACCTTCACGACCGCCGACGACAACCAGCCGTCGGTCGCGATCCAGGTGTTCCAGGGCGAGCGCGAGTTCACGCGCGACAACAAGAACCTCGGCACGTTCGAGCTCACCGGCATCGCGCCGGCTCCGCGGGGCATCCCCCAGATCGAGGTCACCTTCGACATCGACGCCAACGGCATCGTGCACGTGTCGGCGAAGGACAAGGGCACCGGCAAGGAGCAGTCGATGACGATCACGGGCGGCTCGTCGCTCGGCAAGGAGGACATCGAGCGCATGATCCGCGAGGCCGAGGAGCACGCTGCCGAAGACAAGGCGCGTCGTGAGGCCGCCGAGGTGCGCAACAGCGCCGAGCAGCTCGCCTACTCGATCGACAAGCTCATCGCCGAGAACGCCGACAAGCTGCCCGACGACGTCAAGGGCGAGGTGCAGGCCGACGTCGACGCGCTCAAGACGGCGCTCGCCGGCACCGACGACGAGGCGGTCAAGACCGCGTACGACACGCTCAACGCGTCGCAGACGAAGCTCGGCGAGGCGATCTACGCCGCCTCGCAGGCCGAGGAGTCGGCCGCGAGCGCCGAGCCCGAGTCGAGCGCGAACGACGAGGACGTGGTCGACGCCGAGATCGTCGACGACGAGGACGACAAGGACAAGAAGTAGTCATGGCAGCCCGCAAGCGCGACGACAGCGGCGACGAGCAGAAGCCCGTCATCAAGCGTCGGCGCCGCATCGACCCCGACACCGGCAAGGTCACCGACCTGCCCGTCGACGGGGCCGATGAGGCGGGTGCCGCCACGGCGGGGGAGGCCGACGCGTCGGCCCCCCTCGCCGAGGACGGCGCACCGACCGACGCCGAGACGATCGAGGATCTGTTCGCCGTCGAAGACGCCGATGTCGAGGTCTCGGAATCGGGTGCGAGCCTCGACGCCGACATCGACCACATCCTCTCCGAGGCCGGTCAGGCCGAGATCGCCGAGTACCGCGACCGCGCCGCTCGTGCCGAGGCGGAGCTCGCGAACTTCCGCACGCGCGTCGAGCGCGACCGCGCCGCGAACCGCGAGGCGAACATCGCCGAGGTCATCCGCACGCTGCTGCCCGCGATCGACGACCTCGATCGCGCCGAGGCGCACGGCGACCTGGCCGGCAGCCCCCTCGAGCTCGTCGCGCAGAAGCTGCGCGCCGGGTTCGAGCGCTACGGCCTCGCGAAGGTCGGCGAGATCGGCGAGCCGTTCGATCCCAACCGCCACGAGGCGCTCGTGCAGCTGCCGAAGCCCGACGTGACGAGCAACGTCGTCGGAGACGTCATCGAGGTGGGCTACGTGCTCGGCGATCGACTCATCCGCGCCGCCAAGGTCGCCGTCTTCACGCCCGAGGGCTAGTACGCGCTCATGGCCAGCAACGACTGGTTCGACAAGGACTTCTACCAGGTGCTCGGCGTCTCGAAGAACGTCACCGACGCCGAGCTGAAGAAGGTCTACCGCAAGCTCGCGCGGCAGTATCACCCCGATTCCAATGCGGGTGATGCTGCCGCCGAGGCGCGGTTCAAGGAGGTCAGCGAGGCGTACTCGGTGCTCTCCGACCCCAAGGAGCGGGCCGAGTACGACCAGCTGCGAGCCATGGGATCGGGCGCGCGCTTCACCGCGGGCGGCCAGCAGGGCGGCTTCGAAGACGTCTTCGGCGGCATGTTCGGCGGCGGCGCCCCGGGCGGGCGTCGCGCGCAGTCGGCCGGCTTCGATGACATCTTCGGGAGCATGTTCGGCGGTCAGTTCGGCGGCGGCGGAGCATCCACCGGATTCGCTCGCGGGCCGCAGAAGGGCCGCGACCAGACCGCGAACGTGACCCTCGACTTCGACACCGCGATTCACGGCGAGACCGTGCAGCTCGAGCGCGAGGGCGGTCGGCCGCTGTCGGTGAAGATTCCGGCAGGCGTCGCCGACGGGCAGAAGATCCGGCTGCGGGGCAAGGGCGAGCAGAGCCTCACGGGCGGCGACCCCGGCGACCTCGTGCTGACCGTCACCGTGCGCAAGCACCCAGTCTTCGCGCGCGATGGTCTCGATCTGAGACTGGATGTTCCCGTCACGTTCCACGAGGCGGCCCTCGGTGCGACGATCGAGGTTCCGACCCTGACCGGCGAGATCGTCAAGCTGCGCGTCGCGCCCGGCACCCCGAGCGGGCGCGTGCTGCGCGTGAAGGGCCGCGGCGTCACGACGCCCAAGGGCACGGGCGATCTGCTCGCGACCGTGCAGGTCGCCGTGCCGAGCAACCTCAGCGCCGACGCGAAGAAGAAGCTCGAGGCGTTCGCGAAGGCTCTCGGCGACGAGAACCCGCGCGATGACCTCATCGCGAAGGCGAAGGGCTAGCCCGCCATGACGCTCGTCGTCGCGCCGGCGGTCGTGCGAGGATCGCGCTGATGGACGAATCGACGCCGCTGTTCGCGATCGCGGTCGCCGCCGAGCTCGCGGGGATGCACCCGCAGACGCTGCGGCAGTACGACCGTCTCGGACTCGTGTCGCCGACCCGCACCGCTGGCCAGAGCCGCCGGTACTCGATGCGCGACGTCGTGCAGCTGCGCGAGATCGCGCGGCTCGGCGCCGAGGGGCTGAACCTCGAGGGCATTCGGCGCATTCTCGAGCTCGAGAACGAGAACCGCGCCCTGCAGGCGAGGGTGCGCGAGCTCGAGACGGCGCTCGCCGACGAACTGCTCGCGAAGCCCGGGCGACGCGTGTTCGCCGCGGGCTCGGAGGGCGAGGTCGTCACCCTGCGCGCCGGCACGCGCGCGCAGAAGGCCAACCAGCTCGTCGTCTGGCGGCCGCTGCGGCGCAGCTAGAGCTCGCTGGGCGCCTTGCCGGGCGCCTCGCCGCTGACGGCCTCGGCGAGGGGCAGTCGCACGATGAAGCGGGCTCCGCCGAGCGGCGAGTCGGCGATGTCGATCGTGCCGCCCATGAGCTCGACGAGCGAGCGCACGATCGCGAGGCCGAGCCCCGTGCCCGGCGCCACGAGCTTCGCGTCATCGTTCGAACGGTAGAAGCGCTCGAAGACGTGACCTCGGTCGTCGGGGTTGATGCCGACGCCCGAATCGTCGACCGTCACGATCGCGACACCCTCATCGACCGTCGACGACAGTCGGATCGTGCCCCCCGGCGGGGTGAACTTGATCGCGTTCGACAGCAGGTTCGTGACGATGCGGGCGAGCGAGTTCTCGTCGCCCCGCACGAGCGGGTCGACCGCGGAGAGCGTCGTCTCGATCGTCACCTCGACGTGAGTCGCGGTGCGGCACTGATCCTGCGCGGTCTCGGCGATCACGCGGTTGAGATCGACCACCCCAGCTGAGCCCACGGGGTTCGGCGATGTCATGCGCCCGAGCTCGAGCAGCTGCTCGACCATG
Source organism: Microcella sp. (assembly GCA_030158585.1). Lineage (GTDB taxonomy): Bacteria > Actinomycetota > Actinomycetes > Actinomycetales > Microbacteriaceae > Microcella. The sequence continues at coordinate 5,735 of JAOASR010000090.1, read as the reverse complement.
CCGGCGAGGCGGTTCGAGTTGCGGATGATCACCTCGGTGTAGGTGCGCTGATCGCCCGAGACGCTCTCGTCGAGATCTTCTGCGAAGCCGATGATGCTCGTGATGGGAGTCCGCAGCTCGTGGCTCACGGCTGACACGAAGTCGTCCTTCTGCCTGGCGAGGTCGCGCAGCTCTTCGGCGACGGCGCGCTCGCGATCGATCGCGTGCGCCATCGCCTCGCGCGCGGCGACGTGGTCGCTGACATCGACGAGCTGGATGCCCGCGATGCGCTCGGCGCGGGGCGAGGGCACGAGGCTGCCGAAGATCTGCCAGCTGCGCCCGTCGGGCAGCGTGAGCTCGCGATTGAGATCGCTCGCGGGGGCGTCCATCCAGTCGCCGACGACGTCGGCGAGCCAGCCGCGGTCGATGATCTCGGTCGCGGTCGCGTTGGCCTCGAGCACCTGCAGCGGCTCGCCCTTCACCTGGCGCAGCACGAGGAACCCGACCTGCGCACCGAGGAAACCGCCGCGCATGAGCGCCGCGCGCCGGTCTTTCTCCTCGACGAGCAGCTCGCGCTCGCTGCGCACGACGGTGAGGAACAGCGTCGTGATCGCCGCAGACAGCATGAAGAGCTGCACGATCACGCCCGGGTTGGCTGCGCCCTGGGTATTGACGAACGGCCCCCCGCTCATGACGGTCAGGGTCGGCACGATCGCGGCCACGATCATGAGCTCAGCCACCACGAACGCCGGAGTGAATCGCGACGCCGCCCACGCGAAGAGCGGGAACAGCGTGAAGAGCATCGGCAGTGGCAGCGTGGGCGAGAAGACGATCACGGCGAGCGTGACCGTGAGCGCGAGCTGCAGCGCGCCCTCGAGAACGCGGGCCGGCGGAATGCGCCCGGGCGCGCGCGTGAGCGGAACGAGCGCGAGCGGCACGATGAGCAGCAGCGCTGAGGCGTGCGAGGGAACGAGCGCGAAGAACGAGACGAGCGGGTCGATGCCGGCGAGCCACCAGAGCGTGACCGCGCCCTCGAGACCGATCGTGAGCGAGGCCGCGAGAGCGGCGATGAGGAATCGGCCGAGGCCACGCATGGTCGAGAGCAGGGCCCCGCTCGACTGCGGCCCGAGCACCCAGACGAAGACGACGAGCTCGATGACGAGAATGATCGCGCCCGTGAGCGCGAAGCTCAGCGGGCGCCCCACGGCGACGTTCGACAGCAGACCGACGGCGCTCACGAGCAGGAAGACCTGCCAGCGCGGCCCGCGGTAGAGCAGGTAGATGAGCGCCCCGACGCCCGCGGCCGGCCACCAGATCGCCGCGCCCGACCCGGGCGGCGTGAAGAAGAGCGAGCCGATGCCGAGCAGGAAGCTCAGAACCGACAGGCCGCCGATCACGGCCACCCGCAGGGGGGTCGACCACGACTGCGATCGCTCGATGAGCGTCGGCGCCGAGAGAGGGGGTGCCACCCCGCCGACCGCCGTGAAAGATGACGATGACGCAGTTTGCTGAATCGCCTTCATGGGCTGAGACTAGACCCGAGAGGTGCTCTACGACGAGGAAGGGGACCGGGAAATGGCGCGTGTTCTGGTCGCCGAGGACGACCCCGACATCCGCTCCCTCGTCGCGCGCCGCATCGCTCAGCTCGGTCACGAGATCGTCGAGGCGGGAGATGGCGACGCGGCCCTCGCGATGGCCCTCGAACAGCAGCCCGACCTCGCCGTGCTCGACTGGATGATGCCGCGCCGCACGGGACTCGAGGTGTGCCGGGCGATCCGCTCCGACGGCGGCATCGGGCGCATGAAGATTGTCATGCTCACCGCCAAGGCTCATGAGGACGACCTCGCGCGCGCCTTCGCCGCTGGTGCAGACGACTACGTCATCAAGCCCTTCCGCGGGGCCGACCTGCAGCAGCGGCTCACCGCCCTCCTCGACGCGCGCTGAGGGGTGCGCGTCCGCGACTAGCGTGGCTGTCATGACGATCGCCCTGGCTGCCGCATGAGCGACGTCGCCGCCGAGCTCGCGCTCCTTCTCACGAGCCTGCGCCGCCGTCCCGACGTCGAGTCGCCCGAGCTACAGGCCCACGACGCCGCCGACCGCCTGCTGCTCGACCTCGCCGCGACCGACCACGCCGACGCGCTCGTCGGCCGCGAGATCGTCGTCATCGGCGACACCCACGGCGCCCTCACGCTCGGCGCGCTCGCCCTCGGCGCTCGCCACGTGCGCGTGCACCAGGATTCGATCGTCGCCGAGCGCGCCCTCGCCGAGAACGCCGCGGCGCTCGGGCTCACCGCGTTCAGCCACCACTCCCTCGCCGAGGTCGCGTCGACGGATGCCCGCCTCGCCCTCGTGCGCCTGCCTCGCGCTCTCGACGCCCTCGATGCGATCGCCCGCGAGGTCGCCCGAGGCTCCGACCCGGGCGCCGACCCCGGCGTCGCCCTGCTCGCGGGCGGCATGCTCAAGCACATGAGCCTCGGCGCGAATGACGTGCTGCGCGTCAGCTTCGAGCGGCTCGACGTGAGCCTCGCGCGGCAGAAGGCGCGCGTGCTGGTGGCGCGGGATCCGCGGCCCGCCGGTGAGCTCGCAGCGCTCGAGCCAGCGCGAGCGCGCGACGCCGACCTCGGGCTCGAGGTGGTCGCGGTCGCGGGGGCCTTCGCGGGAGCATCCGTCGATATCGGCGCGCGCGCCCTCATTGCCGCTCTCGACCGCGCGCCCCGCAGCGACGGCACGATCATCGACCTCGCGTGCGGCACAGGCCTTATCGCGACGACCCTCGCGCGCCTCAACCCCGGCGCGCGCGTCGTCGCGAGCGATGTCTCGGCCGCCGCCGTCGAGAGCGCGCGCCTCACCGCCGAGGCGAACGGCGTCACGATCGATGTCGTGCAGGATGACGGGCTCGGCGCTCAGCCCGACGCGAGTGCTGACCTCATCGCGCTCAACCCGCCGTTCCACGTGGGGGCGGCGGTGCACACGGGCATCGCGCACCGGCTGTTCGCCGAGGCGGCGCGCGTGCTACGGCCGGGCGGCGAGCTCTGGGTCGTCTTCAACTCGCACCTGCAGTACGCACCGGCCCTCGAGAGAGCGGTCGGGCCCACGCGCCAAGAGGCGCGCGGGCCCAAGTTCACCGTGACGGCGTCGCGGCGGCGCTGAGCGCTCAGCCGCGACAGACGGTCCCGCGGCCTACGCGGCGGGCGGGCGCGTCGCCTCGGCGAGCTTCTCGCGCAGCTCGTCGGCCGTGAAGTGAGGGATGTAGCCGGGGGTGTCGCGCTGAATCCTCCAGCTGTCAGCGAGGCCGCCGCCGTTCACGACGTCGAAGCCGATCGCCTCGATGAGGCCCGAGACCTGCTCGACCGCGGCCGCATCGTCGCCGTAGACGGCGAGCGCGCGGCGGCCCTCGGTGCCGGGCGCCTGCGCGTGCTCGGTGATCTCGGTCGCCGGGATGTGGTTGAACGCCTTGACGACGCGCGCGCCCGAGAAGTGGCGCGCCACGAGCTCTGAGGTCGTGATGCTCTCGTCGTCGAGCTCGGCGATCTGGCCGTCGCGCTCGACGTAGTAGTTGTTCGTGTCGATCACGATGCGCCCCTCGAGCAGGTACGCGGGGATGTCGGTGACGGCCTTGAGGGGAATGGTCACGACGACGAGGTCTCCGGCCTGCGCCGCCTGCTCGACGGTGCCGGCGGTCGCGGTCGCCGCGCTGCCCGCCGTGCGCGCCTGCTCGGTCACCTCGGCGACGAGCCCCTCGAGGGTCTCGGGGCCGCGCGAGTTCGCGATGACGATGTCGTGGCCGACGCGCGTGAACGCGTGGGCGAGCTGCGAGCCGATGTTTCCTGATCCGATGATTCCGATGGTGGTCATGCGGGGGTCAAGGCGGCCCGAGCGGCGAGCATTCCCCCGCGGAGGCGATGCTCAGGCAGAGCATCCGGCCGCTGTGTCGGCCACCGCGTCGACGACCGCCGCCCGCGCGTTCGCCGTGAGCGTGCGCTGCCTCTGGCGCCGCCTGCCACCCCGCGCGTAAACTTGAGCCACGCAGACTCAAGGTTTAGAGCTGCGGCCACGTCCACCCGTTCAGAGGAACACACGCACATGGCCAACATGCAGGGCGCCCCGTCGAGCCAGGATCAGCAAAAGTCTGCGCTCGAGCAGTACGGCGTCAACCTGACCGAGATCGCGCGCTCGGGCAAGCTCGACCCCGTCATCGGGCGCGATGCCGAGATCCGTCGCGTGAGCCAGGTGCTCAGCCGCCGCACGAAGAACAACCCCGTTCTCATCGGCGAGCCCGGCGTCGGCAAGACCGCAGTCGTCGAGGGCCTCGCCCAGCGCATCGTCGCGGGCGACGTGCCCGACTCGCTCAAGGACAAGCAGCTCGTCGGCCTCGACCTCGCGGCCCTCGTCGCCGGCGCGAAGTACCGCGGCGAGTTCGAAGAGCGTCTCAAGGCCGTGCTGAAAGAGATCGACGAGTCGAACGGCCAGGTCATCACCTTCATCGACGAGCTGCACACCCTCATGGGCGCGGGCGGCGGCGAGGGCTCGGTCGCGGCCGCCAACATGCTCAAGCCGATGCTCGCGCGCGGCGAGCTGCGCATGATCGGCGCGACGACCCTCAACGAGTACCGCGAGTACATCGAGAAGGATGCCGCTCTCGAGCGCCGCTTCCAGCAGGTGTTCGTCGGTGAGCCGAGCGTGGAGGACACGGTCGCCATCCTCCGCGGCCTCAAGGAGCGCTACGAGGCCCACCACAAGGTCACGATCGCCGACAGCGCCCTCGTCGCCGCGGCATCCCTCAGCAATCGGTACATCACGAGCCGCCAGCTGCCCGACAAGGCCATCGACCTCGTCGACGAGGCCGCGAGCCGCCTCAAGATGGAGATCGAGTCGAGCCCCGTCGAGCTCGACGAGCTCAAGCGCGCCGTGACGCGCCTCGAGATCGAAGAGCTCGCGCTCAAGAAGGAGAAGGACGACGCGAGCAAGGCGCGCCTCGTCAAACTTCGCGACGAGCTCAAGGAGAAGACCGCTCAGCGGGATGCTCTCGAGAAGCGCTGGGCCGCCGAGAAGTCGGGGCTCACCGCCGTCGGCGACCTCAAGACGCAGCTGAACTCGGCCCGCATCGCGCTCGACCGCGCCATGCGCGAGGGTCGCTACGAAGAGGCGTCGAAGCTCAACTACGAGGTCATCCCCGGCATCGAGAAGACGCTCGCCGAGGCCGAGACGGTCGAGGCCGGCCCGCGCATGGTCAACGACCAAGTGACCGACGACGACATCGCCGCGGTCGTCGCGGCGTGGACGGGCATTCCTGTCGACAAGCTCACGCAGGGCGAGACCGAGAAGCTGCTGACGCTCGAAGCCGAGCTCGGCAAGCGCATCATCGGCCAGAAGGACGCCGTCGTCGCCGTGAGCGAGGCGGTGCGGCGCACGCGCGCCGGCATCAGCGACCCCGACCGGCCGACCGGCTCGTTCCTCTTCCTCGGCCCGACCGGCGTCGGCAAGACCGAGCTCGCGAAGGCGCTCGCCGACTACCTGTTCGACGATGAGAAGTCGATGATCCGCATCGACATGAGCGAGTACGGCGAGAAGTTCAGCGTCTCGCGCCTCATCGGCGCCCCTCCCGGCTACGTCGGCTATGAGCAGGGCGGCCAGCTCACCGAGGCCGTGCGTCGACGCCCGTACTCGGTGATCCTCCTCGACGAGGTCGAGAAGGCGCACCCCGAGGTGTTCGACCTGCTGCTGCAGGTGCTCGACGACGGCCGCCTCACCGACGG
>JAOASR010000089.1 GCA_030158585.1 Microcella sp. | reverse complement strand
AGCGCATGGTGCGCGACCTCGACGTGCCGACGCGCATCGACGTCGTCGAGACCGTGCGCGCGGCTGACGGGCTGGCGCTCTCGAGCCGCAACGCGTACCTGTCGTCGGAGCAGCGGGCGGCGGCGCTCGCGCTTCCGGCCGCTCTCGAGGCCGCGCGCGCCGCGGCGGCCTCCGGTGCCGGTCTGCCGTCCGCTCTCGAGGCGGCGCTCGCCGTGCTCGACGCCGAGCCGCTGCTCGAGCTCGACTACGTCGCCGTCGTCGACCCCTCGACGTTCCTGCCCGCCGAGCCCGACCACACCGGGGCCGCGCGGGCCCTCGTCGCCGCGCGCGTCGGGGCCACGCGGCTCATCGACACGCAGCTGCTGCACCTCGCCTGACGCGCGGGGCCGCGCGAGCATCCGCCCCGCGCCGCTCGCCGCTCGCCGCCCGCCGCCGCGCCCCGCCCCCGCGCCGCCCGCCGCCTCGGTCGCCCGAACTGCCCGCCGGATTGCCAAATGAAGGCAATCGGCCGCTGAAGTGCCTCCACCGAGGCCCACTCCGGGGGCACAGAGACGGCAGTGCCTTCATGTGGCAACGACCGCCCCGGAGCCCCGACCGACCAGCCCCGGCCGAGCCCGCGCACGCCCGCCGGTAGGCTGAACTGCTGAACCGAGGAGCTTCATGACCGACACCACGCCCGCGCCCGACGCCGCCGCGCCCGCCGACGCCGAGCAGCCCGCCGAGCCCACGGTCGCCGAGATCGCCGAGCAGAAGCAGGTGCGCCTCGACAAGCGCGAGCGGATGCTTGCCGCGGGCATCGACGCGTACCCCGTCGGCCTGCCGATCACCGACACGATCCCCGCCGTGCGTGAGCGTCACCCCGACCTCGAGCCCGACACGGCCACGGGCGAGCGCGTCGGCCTCGCCGGCCGCGTCGTCTTCTCGCGCATCACGGGCAAGCTCTGCTTCGCCACCCTGCAGGCCGGTGACGGCGCCCGCATCCAGGTCATGGTGAGCCTCGCCGAGGTGGGCGAGGACGAGCTCGCTCGCTGGAAGGAGTTCGTCGACCTCGGCGACCACGTCTTCGTCGAGGGCGAGGTCATCACGAGCCGCCGCGGCGAGCTCAGCATCATGGTCAGCAGCTGGGCCATTGCGGCGAAGGCGATCCTGCCGCTGCCGAACCTGCACAACGAGCTCAACGAAGAGACCCGCGTGCGCCAGCGCTACCTCGACCTGATCGTGCGCGAGCAGGCCCGAAAGACCGTCCGCGCCCGGGCTCTCGCCGTGGCCAGCCTCCGCAGCACGTTCGCGGCGCACGGCTACCTCGAGGTCGAGACGCCGATGCTGCAGACGATGCACGGCGGAGCATCCGCCCGCCCCTTCACGACGCATTCGAACGCGTTCGACACCGAGCTGTTCCTGCGCATCGCGCCCGAGCTGTTCCTCAAGCGCGCCGTCGTCGGCGGTATCGAGCGCGTGTTCGAGATCAACCGCAACTTCCGCAACGAGGGCGCCGACTCGACGCACAGCCCCGAGTTCGCGATGCTCGAGGCGTATCAGGCGTACGGCGACTACCACCAGATGGCCGATCTGACGCAGGAGATGATCCAGAACGCGGCGGTCGCGATCTCGGGCTCGCACGTCGTGACGTGGGCCGACGGCACCGAGTACGACCTCGGCGGCGACTGGGATCGCCTGAGCATGTACGACTCGCTCAGCGCCGCGGCCGGCGTCGAGATCACGCCCGAGACTCCGATGGCCGAGCTGAAGAAGCTCGCCGACGCGGTCGAGATCGAGATCGATCACCCGCTGCCGGGCAAGTTCGTCGAAGAGCTCTGGGAGCACTTCGTGAAGGGCGACCTCGTGCGCCCGACCTTCGTCATGGACTTCCCGGTCGACACGAGCCCGCTCGTGCGCGAGCATCGCAGCCTGCCGGGCCGCGTCGAGAAGTGGGATCTGTACGTGCGCGGCTTCGAGCTCGCGACCGCGTACTCCGAACTCGTCGACCCCGTCATCCAGCGCGAGCGCTTCGTCGCGCAGGCGAGCCTCGCGGCCGGCGGTGACCCCGAGGCGATGCGTCTCGACGAGGCCTTCCTCACCGCGCTCGAGCACGGCATGCCCCCGAGCGGCGGCATGGGCATGGGCATCGACCG
>JAOASR010000088.1:3750-10031 GCA_030158585.1 Microcella sp. | reverse complement strand
CGAAGCGCACGTCGGGCTTGTCGATGCCCATGCCGAAGGCGATCGTCGCGACCATGACGATGCCCTCCTCCCGCAGGAACCGCGACTGGTGGTCGGAGCGCGTGCGCGCGTCGAGACCCGCGTGGTACGGGAGGGCGGGAATGCCGTGCTCGACGAGCGCCGCGGCGGTCTTCTCGACGGATGCCCGTGACAGGCAGTAGACGATGCCCGCGTCGCCCGGGTGCTCGGTTCTGATGAGCTGCAGCAGCTGCTGCACGGGCTGGTTCTTCGGCTCGATGCGGTACTGGATGTTCGGCCGGTCGAAGCTCGAGACGAAGGTGCGCGCCTGCTCGAGCTGCAGCCGCTGCTGGATCTCGGCCGCCGTCGCGGCGGTCGCCGTCGCCGTGAGGGCGATGCGCGGAACGCTCGGCCAGCGCTCGTGCAGCAGCGACAGCGCGAGGTAGTCGGGGCGGAAGTCGTGGCCCCACTGCGAGACGCAGTGCGCCTCGTCGATCGCGAAGAGCGAGACGTTCAGCCGGTCGAGCAGCTCGCCCGTCGACGGCACGGTGACGCGCTCGGGCGCCATGTAGAGCAGGTCGACCTCGCCCGCGGCGAGCGCCTGCTCGACCGCGCGGCGCTCGTCGGGCCCCTGGGTGGAGTTGAGGAACGCGGCGCGCACGCCGACCGCCTCGAGAGCATCCACCTGATCTTTCATGAGGGCGATGAGAGGCGAGATGACGATGCCGACGCCTTCGCGCACGAGCGCCGGGATCTGGTAGCAGAGCGACTTGCCGCCGCCCGTGGGCATGAGCACGAGCGCATCGCCGCCGGCGACGACGTGGTCGATGATCTGCTGCTGCTCGCCGCGGAACGTCGGATACCCGAAGACCTGCTCGAGGATCGCCTGCGGGGTGGAGGCGCCGGAACCGCGCGGGTCGGGGCGGGTCGCGGTCGTCGTCACCGGTACAGGTTAGTCGTCGCCTCCGACGCTCCCGCCCGCGAGACGGCGGCGGTGGAGAGGGCGGCGCGGTCGATCAGATGTGGATGGCGGGGTCGATCCAGAAGCCGTCGGCGCCCGGTGCGGCAGCGGCACCGCGATCGAGGGGGCGGGAGACCGCGGGGATGCCCGTCGCGACCGAGTCGGCCGGGACATCCCGCACCACGAGCGCGAGCGCGCCGATCTGCGAGCGCGCGCCGATCGTGATCGGGCCGAGCACCGTCGCGCCGGCCCCGATGAGCACGCCGCTCTCGACCGTCGGGTGACGCTTGCCCTTCTCGAGCGAGCGGCCGCCGAGCGTGACGCCGTGGTACAGCATCACGTCGTCGCCGATCTCGGCCGTCTCGCCGATCACGACTCCCGTGCCGTGATCGATGAAGAAGCGACGGCCGATCTGCGCGCCGGGGTGGATCTCGATGCCGGTGAGGAACTTCGACCACTGCGAGGTCAGGCGCGCGAGCAGCTTGAAGCCCGCGTTCCAGAGGCGGTGCGCGAGGCGGTGCCACCAGACGGCGTGCAGGCCCGACGAGGTGAGGAACACCTCGAGGCCCGAGCGCGCGGCGGGGTCGCGCAGTCGGGCCGTCGCGATGTCTTCGCGCAGCGGCATCTAGGAGCGCAGGTCTTCGTACAGAACGCTCGAGAGGTACCGCTCGCCGTAGCTCGCGACGATCACCACGATCGTCTTGCCGGCGTTCTCGGCGCGCTTCGCGAGCTCGACGGCGGCGTGCAGCGTCGCGCCCGATGAGATGCCGGCGAGGATGCCCTCCTCCTGCGCGGCCCGGCGGGCCATCGACACGGCCTGGCCGATGTTGACGTCGATGATCTCGTCGTAGATCTCGCGGTCGAGCACGCCCGGCACGAAGTTGGCGCCGATGCCGGCGATCTTGTGCGGGCCGGGGGCGCCGCCGTTGAGGATGGGGCTCTCCTCCGGCTCGACGCCGACGATCTGCACGCCGGGCTTCTGCTCCTTGAGGTACTGACCGGTGCCGGTGAGCGTGCCGCCCGTGCCGATGCCCGAGACGAAGATGTCGACGGCGCCGTCGGTGTCGTTGAAGACCTCGGGGCCCGTCGTGGCGCGGTGGATGGCGGCGTTGGCCTCGTTCTCGAACTGGCGGGCGAGGACGGCGCCCGGGCGCTCGGCGACGATCTGCTCGGCGCGCGCGACGGCACCCTTCATGCCCTCGGAGCCGGGGGTGAGGACGAGCTCGGCGCCGTAGGCCTTGAGGAGCATCTTGCGCTCCTCGCTCATCGTCTCGGGCATCGTCAGCACGACGTCATAGCCGCGCGCCGCCCCGATCATCGCCAGCGCGATGCCGGTGTTGCCGCTCGTCGCCTCGACGAGCGTGCCGCCGGCTGTGAGCTCGCCGCTCGCCTCAGCGGCGTCGACGATCGCGACGCCCAGGCGGTCCTTCACGCTCGAGGACGGGTTGAAGAACTCGAGCTTCGCGAGCACCGTGGCGCCGGCGCCGTCGGTGACCGAGTTGAGCTGCACGAGGGGCGTGTTGCCGAACACCTTCGTGATGTCGGAGTAGATGCGGGCCATGGCGTTCTCCTCTGGGGAAGTCGTGGTGGGCGAGCCGTCGCCGGATCGCCTCTCAGCGTAGAGCGCGCGAGCCTCGAGCGCCCCGCGCGACGGATGCGCGGGGGCAGCGCACGCGCGCGCCACCCACCGACAACGCCGGGCCGACCGGGTTGATTCCCGGCCGAGTCGAACGGTGCGGGCTAGAGGTCGCCTCCCGCGACCGCGAAGGTGTCGCACGCAGCGACGCCGCGCTCGAAGCCGATCGTGAACCAGCGCTGGCGCTGCTCGCTCGACCCGTGGGTCCAGCTCTCGGGCGAGACCTGGCCGCTCGTCTGCTCCTGGATGCGGTCGTCGCCGATGGCCTCGGCCGCGTCGAGGGCCTGCGCGACCTGCTCGCTCGTGATCGGCTCGAGCAGGGCATCCGGCCCATCGGACGCGGCGCCCGCCCACGCGCCGCCGAAGCAGTCGGCCTGGAGCTCGAGACGGACAGCGTCGGACTCGGGGCCCGTGTCCTGGCGATCGGCCGACTCGAGCGCGCCCGTGATCTTCTGCATGTGGTGGCCCCACTCGTGGGCGACGACGTACATCTCGGCGAGCGGCCCGCCCTCGGCGCCGAAGCGCGTGCGGAGGTCGTCGTAGAAGCCCGTGTCGAGGTAGATCGTCTCGTCGTTGGGGCAGTAGAAGGGGCCCACGGCGCTCGTCGCCTGGCCGCAGCCCGTGCTCACCGCCTCCTCGAAGAGGATCGCCCCCGGCCCGCGGTACTGCACGCCGATCTCGGGGGCCGCGTCGATCCAGAACTCCTCGAGCGAGACCGCGGCGCCCGCGACGCGGCAGTCGACGCTCGCGTTGGCGTCGGCGCCCGTGTCGCACTCGGCGAGCTCGGTCGTCTCGGGAGCGGGCCCGGCGCCCGTGCCTCCGCCGCCGAGGACGCCGCTGAGGTCGACCCCCGTGAACTGCGAGATCAGGAAGACGGCGATGATGCCGATGAGGCCGCCACCGCCGCCGATGGCGAGCCCGCGCCCGCGGCCGGAGCGGCGGACGGAGGAGCCGGAGATGTCAGCGTCGTCTCTGAAGGTCACATCGTGAACCTACTCCCCCGCGAATCGGGCGCGAAGGGGGTTGCGCACACGCGGAAGCGGGGCGGAGAGCATGCTCTCCGCCCCGCTCACTGATGGATGTCCGCTACGCGGCCCGGGGCAGGCCCGCTGGCTTGCCGGCCACCTTGCGCTCCGCGCTCTCGCTGCTCGCCGACTCGTAGCCGGGAGCGTTCGCCGTGACGACGACCGAGATGCGAGCGCCGCGGTCGTCGGCGGTCACGAGGTAGGTCGCGCCCGTGGCACCCTCGATCGGCTCGCCGTCGCGCAGCCACTGGTAGCTGAACTCGGCGTCCTCGGCCGAGACGACGGGGTTCTTGGCCCGCGCCTCCTTGCCGAGAAGGACCGGCCCGACGACCTTGGCGGCCTCGAGCACCTCCATGACCTCGAGCGGCTCCTCGATCTGGATCGGGAAGTCGGCTCGCGTGCCGTTGTCGGGCACCGTGATGACGAGCTGCTGGGCTCCGACCACGCCTTCCGGCACCGTGAAGGTGACGGTGGCGCGACCGGTCTCGTCGGTCGTGTTGACCACGGTCGGGTCGATCGCCGCCGTGCCGACGGTGATGCCGTCGAGCGTCACGACGACCTCGGCCTCGCGGTCGCCCGTGTTCGTGAAGAGCAGCGAGCTGAGCGAGAGGGTGACCTCGTCGCCGGCGGTGTAGCCGTCGGCGTCCGGCGCCGTGATCGCGACGCCGACCGAGCGCTGACCGAAGTCGGGGCTGATCGGCGTGTTCGCCCTCACGTAGTCGACGAAGGCCTGGAGGTCGATGCGACCCGTGTCGGCTTTGTCGGCGCCCCCGGCGAGGGTGAGGAACTTGTCGCCGCCCGCGGCCAGGAACGAGTTCACGACGACGCGGATCTGCTGCTCGGGAGAGATGACGGTGTCGTTGAGCCACATCGTGCCGATCCGCTCACCGGCGGGCCGCGCCGCGTCGTAGTCGTAGCGCAGCGTCGAGGAGACGCCGAGCTTCAGGAACGGCCGGGACTCGCCCGCGGGCTGCCACTGCTGCTCAAGGACAGAGCGCAGCTGGTCGCCCGTGAGCGTCATCGCCACGAGGGTGTTCGCGAACGGCTGCACTCCGGCCGCCTCACCGAAGGTGAGGTTGCCGGCGGGATCGCCGGCGCCGCTCGACGCGTAGGTGAGGTTCGCGCGCAGACCGCCTGGGTTCATGAGCGCAACCTCGGTACCGAGATCCTGCGTGGCCCAGAGCTGAGCATCGGCGACGACGTTTCCGAGCGGCGACTCGGCGCCGCGGTTGTCGCTCGTGGCCCCGGTCGTCGGGTCGACCGACACGCCGCGCAGGAAGTCACCGGTGATGTCACCCAGACGCTCGCTGCCGGCGACCTTGGCGAAGGCGACGGCGTCCGCGACGATCGCGGCGATCTCGGGGTCGGGCTGCGCTGCTCCGGGAAGCTTCGCGGTTCCGGCCGAGATGCTCAGGAGATCCTTCGACTGCGGGTCGACCGACAGCTCGAGCAGACCGTACGACTCGCCGTACTGGCCGCTCTGGATGAGCGGCATGACGTCGTCGGTGCCCGGCACCGGGATCTCCAGGTCGTACTCCTGGTGAGTGTGCCCGGAGACGACCGCGTCGACCTTGCCGAGCACGCCGTTGATGAGATCACCGAACTGGCTCGCCGACGTGGCGTCAGCGACCGTACCCGCGGCCGATCCCTCGTGGGAGATCAGGATGACGACATCGGCCTCGCCGTTGGCGGCCTCGCCGTCGCGCAGCTGGTCGGCGACGCGCACGGCGGCCTCGGTCATGTCACCGAAGTCGAGCGAGGCGATGCCGTCAGGGCTCACGAGCGAGGGCATGCTCTCGGTGAGCACCCCGACGAATCCGACCCGGACGCCGTCGACCTCGATGACCTCGTACTCCTGGTAGGCGGGGGTCTTCGTGCCCTTCTCGTAGATGTTCGCGCCGATGTACGGGAAGTCGGAGTTCGGGATGACCCGATCATCGACGTCCGCGCGACCCTGGTCGAACTCGTGGTTGCCGAAGACGCTCAGGTCGAGCTCCATGGCGTTGAGCACGTCGAGCGTCGGCTCGTCCTGCTGGATGAACGACGTGAACGTCGATGCTCCGATGCTGTCGCCGCCCGACACCACGAGGGTGTTCGGGTTGGCGGCGCGCAGCGCCTCGGCGAGACCGCCGAGGACGGCGGCACCGGCCGCGGCGCCGTTCGCCTCGAGGCGCCCGTGGAAGTCGTTGAACGTGAGGACGTCGATGTCGACGGGCGGCGGCGTCGTGCTGATGCCGACGACGACGGGGTCGTGGTCGCTCGAGCGGAAGACCGTGCCGGCCTCGGTGGCGCCGAAGCTGTACTGGCGGTCGCCCCACTCGGCCGAGTTGATGCCCCAGACACCGACACCCGTCACCTGCGCGGCCATGGCCGGGCTCGCGATGACGTGGTCGAGCGAGCCGAGCTCTCCGTCGAAGGTGTAGGTGTACTGGTCGTCGGTCAGGTCGGCGACGAGGTCGCTGTAGCCCGCGTCGGTGAAGACCTGCACCGGGTCCTCTTCGCTGTAGGCGTTGAAGTCGCCCATGAGCAGCACGTTCTCGCCCGCCTCCGCCGGGAGCGACTCGACGAGCGCCTTGAGGGCGTTCGCCTGCTCGACGCGCTCGACGGTGAACTGGCCCTGGCCGTCGGCGATGTTCTCCAGCGGCACGTAGGTGCCGGTGTC
>JAOASR010000088.1:0-3724 GCA_030158585.1 Microcella sp. | reverse complement strand
GCGATGACGGTGAACTGCAGCCCGCCCTCGGTGGCGAACGTCTGGCCGATCGGCTCGCGCGCGATGTCCCAGACGGTCTCGTCGATCTGCGTGAAGCTCTCACCGACCGGCGTGACCGCAGCGGGCTTGTAGATGATCGCGTTGCTGATGAAGTCGACGATCGCCGCGTCGACGAGCGGCGCGGGCGTGCTCACGTAGCTCCACGTGCCCGCTCCGGCCTGCTCGTTGAGCGCCGCGACGAGCGCCTGCAGCGCCTCATCGGTCGGCTCGCCGAGCTTGACCGAGTTCTCGATCTCCTGCAGCGCGACGACGTCGGCGTCGAGACCGTTGATGGCCGCGACGATCTTCGATTCCTGAATGGCGAACTGCTCGGCGGTGCGAGCACCGCGTGCACTGCTGTTCTGCGTCGTCAGCGTCGTGAAGTAGTTCAGCACGTTGTAGGCGCCGATGCGGATGTCACCGCCGGTCTCGGGCGCGGCGGAAGGGCGCTCGTTGCGCGACTCGAACGTGACGCCGCTCGTCGCGGCGGTCGTCGTCGAAACCGGGCGCTGCGGGTGCAGGCGCCACTGGTCGAAGCCGTACGAGAGCACCATGCCCTGCGAGAAGACGGCCTTGTCGCCGTTGCGCACGACGACGTCCTTCGAGAAGTAGGGCTGGTCGCCGGGGTGCGCGTTCGCCGTAGTGCGCGAGTTGAACCCGTCATCGAGCAGAATGCGCGAGGCCTTGTTGGCGGCGGCGATCGCGTCGGCCTCGGGGCCGGCGTCGACGAGCTCGGTGCTCTTGACGGCGAGCTCGCCGGGGCTGAGCCACACCGTGCCGAACGAGAACAGCTCGTGGCTCGACGAGACGAGGTAGTCGCCCTCGGGTGCGACGAGCATCCCCTCGAAGGCTTCGCGCTCGGCGCCGGTGACCGTCGTCGGGAGGGGCGTGGCGACCGGAAGGCCGGCCTGCGCCTGCACGAGCGTGACGGCCGAGGCGGCCGTGGCGCTGACCTGGGTGAGGCCGAAGTACTCGGAGGCGACGCCGGTGACCTCGACCAGGTCGCCGAGGGCGACGGCGTGCGCGGTCGTGCCCGTGAACACGAAGAGGCCGTCAGAGACGCCCGGCGTCGTGTCGGCCCCGGGGGTCTGGATGTAGAAGCCGCTGTAGCCGCCCGAACCGCGGTGGTCGGCGACGACCACGCCCTGGACGGTGACCGTCTGCGCGGCGAGGGGCGTCGCTGCCCCGGAGCCCTGCACGTCGGCGATGGGGATGTGGGTGCTGGCCATGGCCGGCGTCGCGGAGATGCCCGCGAGGCCGAGGCCGACGCAGACGGCGGTCGTGAACGCCGTCGCGCGAGCGGTCGCGCGTGAGCGGCCGCCGGAGGTGAGAGGTGTCATGGTGCGCTGGACTCCTTGGGGTGGGAGGGCGAAGGTGAAACGGCTCCCCCTTTTCGGGGGCCAAGACGAACCATAAGCACAGAACGGTCGATGCACCTAGTGCTCACTTGAGTGGTAACGAGCTGTTCATCTGCTCGCTCGCGCGGCTTGGCGGAAAACGCCAAGGGGGCGACGCAGTCGTCGCGACGCTACGGCGACCGGATGAACGGCCGGCATCGTGCGCGTGACGAGCGGTGGCAGGATTGTCGCACTCCGTGGCGGAGCATCCGGCCCGTCACTCACAGCCGTCGGAGGACCCCATGCTCACCGTCGTGCTCGGACTCGCCGGCGCCCTCGTCTACGGCGCGGCAGACTTCGTCGGCGGGCTCGCCGCTCGCCGCATCTCGGCGCTGCGCGTGACCGGCCTCGGCGCGCTGTCGGGGCTCATGCTGCTGGGGCTCGGCGCGCTGATCATCCCCGGCCGATGGTCGGCCGAGGCGCTGATCTGGGGCGGCATCTCGGGCGTGACCGGGGCCGCGGCGATCGCGCTGCTCTACGCGTGCCTCGCGATCGGGCCGATGAGCATTCTCTCGCCGCTCACGGCGGTCACGTCGGCGATCGTGCCGCTCACGTGGGGGCTCGTGACGGGGTCGCAGCTCGGCGCGCTCGCCTACCCGGCGCTCGGGCTCGCCCTCGTGGCCGTGGTGCTCGTCGGCTTCGTGCCCGGCGAGGGCGCGGTGCGGCCAAGCGCTCGCGGACTCATCATGGCGACGATCTCGGGCACGCTCATCGGCGCCTTCTACATCCTCATGGAGCAGACGCCCGACGACAGCGGTCTCGTGCCGCTCATCGCCAATCGCACCGTCAACGCGACCGTCATGGTCGCCGCGATCGTCGTCGTCGCGATCGTCGCGGCGCACCGGGGCGTGCGGGCGGATGCTCGACTCGCGGTGCTCGACGGGGCGCACGGGGCGCCGCACGCACTCTCGGGGCAGGGCGGCGCGGGTGTCGCCGTGCCCGCGAGCGCGGCGGCGCGGGCGAGCGCCACGCTGCGCGGCGGCTGGCGGGGCGGGCTCCTGCTCGGCCTCGCGTGCGGCGTGCTCGACGCGGCCGCCAACGTCATCGCGCTCGTGGGGCTGCGGGCCGGAGACCTCGAGGTCGTGTCGGTGCTGACCGCGCTGTATCCGGCGGGGACGATACTGCTCGCGGCGCTCGTGCTGCGCGAGCGCATCGCGCGGCTGCAGTGGGTGGGGCTCGTGCTGGCGCTCGCGGCGAGCGGGATGCTCGCACTGGCCTGAGGCGGAGCATCCGGCATCGGGGCTGGCTGGCGGGCGGGCGGGCTGGCTGGCTGGCGGGCTGGCTGGCTGGCTGGCTGGCTGGCTGGCTGGCTGGCTGGCTGGGCCATCGTCGCGTGGGCGCTTCGATAAGTACGGAACGGGCGAACGAGATTCACGCCCTCCGTACTTGTCGAAGGACGTCGGGGTGGGGCCGCAGGCAGCGAGCCTCGGGAGATGCGAGCGGCCCGGCCTCCGCGAAGGAGGGCCGGGCCGGTCGGGCGATCGGAGCGGCTGCGACTAGAGGGCCGCGAGCTCGTCGAGCAGGCGGTCGCCGACGCGCACCTCGTCGGTGCTCGCGACGATCTCGGCGCGGTCGAGCAGCTCTTCGAAGCGACGACGACGCGGGCGCGTGATGAGCGTCACGACCGTGCCGGCCTTGCCCGCGCGGCCCGTGCGGCCCGAGCGGTGCAGGTACGTCTTGTACTCGTCGGGCGCGTCGGCCTGGATCACGAGCGAGATGTCGTCGACGTGGATGCCGCGGGCGGCGACGTCGGTCGCGACGAGCACGTTCACGCGCCCGCTCGTGAGCTTGTCGAGGTTGCGCTGACGGTTGCGCTGGTTGAGGTCTCCGTGGAGGCTCGTCGCCGGGATGCCGGCATCGTCGAGCTGCTCGGCGAGCTCTTCCGCGAACGCGCGCGTGCGAGCGAAGACGAGAGTCTTGCCGGCGCCGGAGGCGAGCTGCTCGATGACCGCGCGCTTGTCGCGCTGCTCGACGAGGAGCACCTTGTGGTCGATCGTCGACGACTCCTGGTCCTCTCCGGCGACCTCGTAGACCGACGGCGTGTTCAGGAACTCGTTGACGAGATTCGCGACGCCCGAGTCGAGGGTCGCCGAGAAGAGCAGCTTCTGCCCGCCATCGGCGGTCTCGCGGATGATGCGCTGCACGGGCTCGAGGAATCCGAGCTCGCACATGTGGTCGGCCTCGTCGAGCACCGTGATGACGACCTCGCTGAGGTCGAGGCGACCCTGCTGGATGAGGTCTTCGATGCGACCGGGCGTGCCGATGATGATGTCGACGCCGCGCTGCAG
>JAOASR010000087.1 GCA_030158585.1 Microcella sp. | reverse complement strand
CGAGGTCGTGCACCCCGAGATCATCAGCTTCGAGTCGGAGGACACCGAGCGCCGCATCGCGCTCGAGGTGGCCATGCAGTGGACGACCGCGTACTCCGAGTCGGTGCACACCTACGCCAACACGATCAACACGCACGAGGGCGGCACGCACGAGGAGGGATTCCGCGCAGCGCTCACGACGCTCGTCAACCGCTACGCGCGCGAGAAGGGCCTCATCAAGGAGAAGGACGAGAACCTCTCGGGCGATGACGTGCGCGAGGGCCTCACCGCCGTCATCTCGATCAAGCTCGGCGAGCCGCAGTTCGAGGGCCAGACGAAGACGAAGCTCGGCAACACCGAGGCGAAGTCGTTCGTGCAGAAGGTCACGGGCGAGCACCTCTCCGACTGGTTCGAGCGCAATCCGGTGCAGGCGAAAGACGTCATCCGCAAGGCGCTGCAGGCCGCGGCCGCCCGCATGGCCGCCCGCAAGGCCCGCGAGCAGACCCGCCGCAAGGGGCTGCTCGAGTCGGGCGGCATGCCCGGCAAGCTCAAGGACTGCCAGTCGAAAGACCCCTCGCTGAGCGAGATCTTCATCGTCGAGGGCGACTCGGCCGGCGGCTCGGCCGTGCAGGGCCGCAACCCCGAGACGCAGGCGATCCTGCCGCTGCGCGGCAAGATCCTCAACGTCGAGAAGGCGCGACTCGATCGCGCGCTCGGCAACGCCGAGGTGCAGGCGATGATCACGGCGTTCGGCGCCGGCATCGGCGAAGACTTCAGCCCCGACAAGGTGCGGTACCACAAGATCGTGCTCATGGCCGATGCCGACGTCGACGGCCAGCACATCACGACGCTGCTGCTGACGCTGCTCTTCCGCTACATGCGGCCGCTCATCGATCTGGGCTACGTGTACCTCGCGCAGCCTCCGCTCTACCGACTGAAGTGGTCGAACTCCGAGCACGAGTACGTCTACAGCGACCGCGAGCGGGATGCTCTGCTCGAGTCGGGCCTCGCCTCCGGCAAGCGCATCCCCAAAGACAACGGGGTGCAGCGCTACAAGGGTCTCGGCGAGATGAACCACCAGGAGCTGTGGGACACGACGATGAACCCCGAGACCCGCACGCTGCTGCAGGTCACGCTCGAAGACGCGGCCGTCGCCGACTCGGTCTTCTCGACCCTCATGGGCGAAGACGTCGAGTCGCGCCGCCACTTCATCCAGCAGAACGCGAAGGATGTGCGGTTCCTCGACATCTGATCGAGCATCCGCACCGCACTCTGCCGATTCGCACCTGCCGACCCGCACGACGCACCTGAACTGAAGGACTGACACCATGGCCGACGACATCACCGACGTCGACGACGCAAGCCCCGGCCCCGGCGGCCGCGTGAACCAGGTCGACCTGCAGCTCGAGATGCAGCGGTCGTACCTCGACTACGCGATGAGCGTCATCGTCGGGCGCGCCCTGCCCGACGTGCGCGATGGCCTCAAGCCCGTGCACCGCCGCGTGCTCTACGCCATGTACGACGGCGGCTACCGCCCCGACAAGGCGTTCTCGAAGTGCTCGCGCGTCGTCGGCGACGTCATGGGCCAGTTCCACCCGCACGGCGACTCGGCGATCTACGACGCGCTCGTACGTCTCGTGCAGCCGTGGTCGCTGCGCTACCCGCTCGCCGCCGGTCAGGGCAACTTCGGCTCGCCGGGCAACGACGGCGCGGCCGCCCCTCGGTACACCGAGACGAAGATGGCGCCGCTCGCGATGGAGATGGTGCGCGACATCGACGAGGACACCGTCGATTTCCAGGACAACTACGACGGCCGCACGCAGGAGCCGGCGATCCTGCCCTCGCGCTTCCCGAACCTGCTCGTCAACGGCTCGGTCGGCATCGCGGTCGGCATGGCCACGAACATCCCGCCGCACAACCTGCGCGAGGTCGCCTCGGCGGCGCTCTGGCACCTCGAGAACCCCGAGGCCGATCGCGAGACTCTGCTCGACGCGATCATGCAGCGCGTGAAGGGCCCCGACTTCCCGACCGGCGCGCAGATCCTCGGCGTGAAGGGCATCCACGACGCCTACCGCACGGGCCGCGGCTCGATCACGATGCGGGCGGTCGTGACGGTGGAGGAGATCCAGAACCGCACGTGCCTCGTCATCACCGAGCTGCCGTACCAGGTCAACC
>JAOASR010000086.1 GCA_030158585.1 Microcella sp. | reverse complement strand
GTGCCGTGCGCGCTCGACGGGATGAGGCACACCGTGCGGTGCTCGTCGCCGCGCGAGCGGTGGTAGCCGCGAATGGCCAGCAGGCCCGCGAGCTCGCCCTGGCTGCCGGCGTTGGGCTGCAGCGACACGGCGTCGTAGCCCGTGAGCTCGGCGAGCCACGTCTCGAGCATGCCGATGAGCACGAGCGAGCCCTGCACGTCCTCCAGCGGCGCGAACGGGTGCAGCGCGCTGAACTCTGGCCACGTGACGGCGGCCATCTCGGTCGCCGCGTTGAGCTTCATCGTGCACGAGCCGAGCGGGATCATGCCGCGGTCGAGCGCGTAGTCGCGGTCGGCGAGGCGCTTGAGGTAGCGCATCATCGCCGTCTCGCTGCGGTGCGTGTGGAACACGGGGTGCGTCATGAACTCGGATGCCCGCCGCAGGGGCGCGGGCAGGCTGACGCTCTCAGAGGCGTCGCCCTGCGATCGCGGCGCGGGCGCCTCGAAGGCGGAGGCGAGGCGGCCGATGGTCGCAGCATCCGTCGTCTCGTCGACCGAGATGCGCAGCACGTCGTCGCTCTCGACCCAGACCAGCAGGTCGTCGGCGGCGGCGCGCGCGGCGATGGCCCGAGCGCGGCCGGGCACGTGCACCTCGAGGGTGTCGAAGAAGCCGTCGTGGGCGATGTCGATGCCCGCGCCGCGGAGCGACTCGGCGAGCGCCGTGGCCCGGCCGTGCACGCGCGTCGCGATGCGGCGCAGCCCGTCGGGCCCGTGGTAGACGCCGTACATCGAGGCCATGACGGCGAGCAGCACCTGCGCGGTGCAGATGTTCGACGTCGCCTTGTCGCGGCGGATGTGCTGCTCGCGCGTCTGCAGCGTCAGCCGGTAGGCGGGGCGGCCGTCGGCGTCGCGCGAGACGCCGACGAGGCGGCCGGGCATCGAGCGCTCGAGGCCCTCGCGCACGGCGAGGTAGCCGGCGTGCGGTCCGCCGAAGCCCATGGGCACGCCGAAGCGCTGGGTGGTGCCGACGGCGACGTCGGCGCCGAGCTCGCCGGGGCTCGTGATGAGCGTGAGGGCGAGCAGGTCAGCGGCGACGATCGCGAGGCCGCCCTGCTCCTTGACGCGGGCGATGATCGCCGACGGATCCCAGATGCGGCCCGAGGCTGCGGGGTACTGCACGAAGACGCCGAACGCCTCGGGCAGGTCGGCCGGGTCGGTGTCGGCGAGCGGCAGGTACTGCAGGTCGAGGCCGACGGCCTCGGCGCGACCGTCGAGCACGGCGCGCGTCTGGGCGAAGAGATCGCTGTCGACGAGGAAGAGGTTCGACGAGCTCTTGGATGCCCGGCGCGCGAGCAGCATGCCCTCGACGACGGCGGTCGCCTCGTCGAGCATCGACGCGTTCGCAGTGTGCAGGCCCGCGAGCTCGCTCACCATCGTCTGGAAGTTCAGCAGCGCCTCGAGGCGGCCCTGCGAGATCTCGGGCTGATACGGCGTGTAGGCCGTGTACCAGCTCGGGTTCTCGAGGATGTTGCGCTGGATCACGGCGGGCGTGATCGTGCCGTAGTAGCCCTGGCCGATGAGGCTCGTGCGCACGCGGTTCTCGGCGGCGATGGCGCGCAGCTCGGCGAGAGCCTCGGCCTCGGTGGCGGGTGCAGGCAGGCTGCGCAGCGGGGCGGTCTGGCGGATCGCGGAGGGGACCGCCGCATCCATCAGATCGTCGAGCGAGGCGTAGCCGAGCGCGTCGAGCATGAGCTGCCGCGCGGAGTCGTCGATGCCGATGTGGCGGGCGCTGAAATCGAGAGACATGGGTGTCGGATGCTCCTACTCGCCGATGAGGGCGCGGTACTCGTCGGCGCTCATGAGCGCCGGGGTCTCGGAGACGCGCACCTTGACGAGCCAGCCGTCGCCGTACGGGTCGGAGTTGATGGTCTCGGGAGCGTCGACGACGGCCTGGTTGGCCTCGACGACCTCGCCGTTGAGCGGGGCGTAGAGCTCGCCGACCGACTTGGTCGACTCGACCTCGCCGACGATCGAGCCGGCGCTCATGCTCGCGCCGACCTTGGGCAGGTCGACGTAGACGACGTCACCGAGCGCGTCGGCGGCGTACTGCGTGATGCCCACGGTGGCGACGTCGCCCTCGAGGCGCACCCACTCGTGCTCGGCGGTGTACTGCAGGTCGGCGGGAAC
>JAOASR010000085.1 GCA_030158585.1 Microcella sp. | reverse complement strand
GTCGTCGGCGAAGATGCGGTTGGGGTACCGCTCGGCCTTCGCCTCCTCCGTCGCCTCGACCGACACGTTGCGGTAGGCCGGAAGCCCGGTACCGGCCGGGATCAGCTTTCCGATGATGACGTTCTCCTTGAGGCCGAGCAGCGGGTCGCGCTTGCCCTCCATGGCGGCCTGCGTGAGCACGCGGGTCGTCTCCTGGAAGGACGCGGCCGACAGCCACGACTCGGTCGCGAGCGAGGCCTTGGTGATGCCCATGACCTCCTGGCGAGCCGACGCCGTCTTCTTGCCCTCGGACAGAGCCGCACGGTTCAGGTCGTTGTACTTCGAGCGGTCGACGAGCTCACCGGGGAGCAGGTCGGTCTCGCCGTGGTCGACGACGGTCACCTTGCGGAGCATCTGACGAACGATGACCTCGATGTGCTTGTCGTGGATCGGCACACCCTGCGAGCGGTACACGCCCTGGACGCCCTCGACGAGGTGCTGCTGCACCGCGCGCACGCCCTTGACCCGCAGGACCTCCTTCGGGTCGACAGGACCCTCGAAGATCTGGTGGCCGAGCTCGACGTGCTGACCGTCTTCGACGAGCAGCTGCGAGCGCTTCGAGACGACGTACACGACCTCCTCGTCCCCGTTGTCGGGGGTGAGGATGACGCGACGCTGCTTCTCGGCGTCCTCCACCGTGATGCGACCGGCGCTCTCGGCGATGGGGCTCGCGCTCTTCGGGGTGCGAGCCTCGAAGAGCTCGGTCACGCGGGGAAGACCCTGCGTGATGTCGTCGGCCGAGGCCGAACCACCGGTGTGGAACGTGCGCATCGTGAGCTGCGTACCGGGCTCGCCGATCGACTGGGCCGCGATGATGCCGACGGCCTCACCGAGGTCGACGCGCGTGCCGGTCGCGAGCGAGCGGCCGTAGCAGGCGGCGCAGACGCCGACCGCCGACTCGCACGTCAGGACCGAACGCACCTTGATCGAGCTGACCCCGGCGGCGACGAGCTCGTTGATGAGCACATCGCCCACGTCGGAGCCGGCCTTCGCGACGACATCGCCCTTGGCGTTGACGGCGTCGGCGGCGAGAGTGCGCGCGAACACGAGGTTCTCGACGTTCTCGTCGCGCACCCAGGTGCCATCGACGTCGTGCGCGATCGGGAACTCAAGACCCTTGCTCGTGCCGCAGTCGTCTTCACGGATGATGACGTCCTGCGCGACGTCGACGAGTCGACGCGTCAGGTAGCCCGAGTCGGCCGTGCGCAGAGCGGTGTCGGCGAGACCCTTGCGGGCACCGTGCGTGGCGATGAAGTACTCGGCCACTGACAGGCCCTCGCGGTACGAGTTGATGATCGGACGGGCGATGATCTCACCGCGCGGGTTCGAGACGAGGCCTCGCATACCGGCGATGTTTCCGACCTGCAGCCAGTTACCGCGGGCACCGGAGGTGACCATGCGGTTGATGGTGTTGTCGGTCGGGAAGTTCGCCCGCATCTCGTCGTTGACGGCCTTGGTGCCCTCGCTCCAGAGCGCGACGAGCTCACGACGACGCTCGTCGTCGGTGATGAGACCCTTCTCGAACTGAACCTGGATCTTCGCGGCCTTCTTCTCGTACTCGGCGACGATCTCCTTCTTCTTCGGCGGGGTGAGAACGTCGCTCAGCGCGACGGTCACGCCCGAGCGGGTCGCCCAGTAGAAGCCGGCATCCTTCACCTTGTCGAGGGTCGCCGCGACGACGACCTTCGGGTAGCGCTCGGCGAGGTCGTTCACGAGCTGCGAGATGGCGCCCTTGTCGGCGACCTTCTCCATGAACGGGTAGTCGGCCGGCAGCAGCTCGTTGAAGAGAGCGCGACCGAGGGTCGTCTCCTTCAGCTCGCGGCCGCCCTCGAACTTCTCGCCGAAGAGGCGGATGCGCACGGTCGCGTTGAGGTGCAGCGAGTGCTGATCCATCGCCATGATCGCCTCGGCGACGGACGAGAACGCGCGGCCCTCACCCTCGGCGCCCTCGCGGACGGTCGTGAGGTGGTGGAGGCCGATGATCATGTCCTGCGTGGGAACCGTCACCGGGCGGCCGTCGGACGGCTTGAGGATGTTGTTCGACGCGAGCATGAGGATGCGGGCCTCGGCCTGGGCCTCGAGCGACAGCGGCACGTGCACGGCCATCTGGTCGCCGTCGAAGTCGGCGTTGAA
>JAOASR010000084.1 GCA_030158585.1 Microcella sp. | reverse complement strand
TGCGCAACTACGTCGCGCAGCTGCTCCCGCTCGTGCTCGACGGCACGATCGAGCCCGGTCGCGTCTTCGATCTCGAGCTGCCGCTCGCCGAGGTTGCCGAGGCCTACGCGGCCATGGATGAGCGGCGCGCAATCAAGGTGCTGCTGCGGCCGTAGCCGGCGGGCGACCCGCGGGCGAGCATCCGCGGTGAGGGAGTCAATCGCCGAGAAGCGCTTCTGTCAAGCCATTGGTGCACTCGGAGAAGCAGTCGTAACGTCGCCAGCGCTCACCCCCCGTTCGGGGGTGATGCTGCTCGCCCGCTACGAGGGGATCTTCATGACTGCACGACGACTGCTTCCGGTCACGGCGCTCGCCGCCGCCACCGCCCTGACGCTCGGCGCCTGCGCCAACGGCGGTGCGCAGAACGCGCCCGGCGACAACCAGGCCTGGTACGGGGGCGAATCCGACCTCACCGGTGAGCTCGAGATCGTCGGCTTCGGCCTCGGCGACGAGATCGCCGAGGTGCGCCACGACCTCGCGCTCGAGGCGCTCGGCCAGAGCGTCGATGTCACGCTCGTCGAGGGCGGCCTCGACATTCAGCAGTTCCTCTCGTCGGTCGCCTCCGGCGACGTGCCCGACCTCATCTACGCGAGCCGCAATCAGATCGGCTCGCTCGCCGCGCGCGGGGCGATCGTGCCGCTCACCGACTGCATCGAGGGCGAAGACGTCGACGAGAGCCAGTTCCGCGAGGAGGCGCTCGCGCAGGTGACTTTCGACGACGAGGTCTACGGCATCCCCGAGTTCAACCAGGTGCAGCTGACGATGGCGAACGCGAAGCTGCTCGACGAGGCGGGCCTGTCGATCGACGACGTCAACGGCTCCGACCCCGACGCGATGGCCGCCGCGGCTGAGGCGCTCGTGCAGCGCTCGGGCGACGACCTGCAGACGATCGGCGTCGACAGCAAGCTGCCCGAGTTCTTCCCGCTGTGGGCGAAGGCCCGCGGTGTCGACCTGCTGTCGGAGGACGGGCGCACGGCGAACCTCGACGACCCGGCCGCGATCGAGGCGCTCGAGTGGGCGGTCGGCATCTACGAGGCGCAGGGCGGCTTCTCGGCCGTGAAGGCCTTCCGCGATTCGGCCGACTTCTTCGGCGAGGGCAACCAGTTCGCCGCCGACGAGCTCGGCGCGATGCCCATGGAGCAGTGGTACGTCAACGTGCTCAACGACGTGAGCCCGGATGCCCCCATGGCGTTCGACGCCGTGCGCACCCCCGAGGGCGAGCCCATCGCCTTCGCGGGCGGCCAGGCGTGGGCCGTGCCCGCGGGCACCGAGAACGGCACCGCCGCGTGCCGCTACGCCACCACCATGACGGCCGTCGACTCGTGGGTCACCGCGGCCGAGGCTCGCAAGGAGGCCCGCGAGGAGGAGGGCGGCGTCTTCACCGGCGTGCTGACTGGCAACGCGACCGCCGACGAGGAGATCCGCGGCTTGCTGAGCGACGCCGATGAGCCGTGGCAGCAGGGCATCGAGGCGATGTACGAGGCCAACGACGCCGCAGTCGCCATGGCGGCCAACCCGGCCGACGCCGAGTTCACGCGCATCTGGACGGACGCGATCAACAGCGTGCTCGCCGGTGACGCCGAGCCGGCGGATGCTCTCGCCGCAGCCCAGGACGAGGCGCAGGCCGCGCTCGACGAGGCCTGGGCCGAGTTCGACGGCGAGTAGTCGCTCGTGACCACGACCCAGCGCATCCCCCCGGGCGCCGAGCCCGCGGGGGTGCCCGCGGCGCTCGACCGCACGATCTCGACGGAGAGCGGCCGCGAGCTGGCGCCTCCGTCGAAGGCCCGGCGCCGGGCATCCCGTCGCAACACGCTCGCGGCGCTCGGCTTCATCTCGCCGTGGCTCATCGGGTTCGCGATCTTCACGGCGTGGCCGATCGGCTACAGCCTGTACCTGTCGCTCACCGACTACGACGGCATCAGCCCGGCGCAGTTCACCGGCTTCGACAACTACGCGCGCCTCGCGGAGGACCCGCGAGTGGGCCAGTCGCTGCTCAACACGCTCATCTACACGGCGCTCTACGTTCCCTCGCACATCATCGTCGCGCTCGTGCTCGCGATGCTGCTGCAGCGGGCGGGGCGCTCGGCAGGGTTCTTCCGCACGCTGTTCTTCCTGCCGAAGATGACGCCCGCGGTCGCGGTCGGCGTGCTATTCCTGCTGCTGTTCAACGGGCAGGGCGGCCTCATCAACGAGGCGCTCGGCGCCTTCGGCATCCCTGGCCCGTACTGGACGACCGACCCCGCGTGGGTGAAGCCGGGCCTCGTGCTCATGAGCCTGTGGTCGATCGGCTCGGCGGTCATCATCCTGCTCGCGGCGCTGCAGAACGTGCCGAAGGAGCTGACCGAGTCGGCGACGATCGACGGCGCGAACCTCTGGCAGCAGACGACGCGCATCACGTTGCCGATGATCAGCCCCGCACTGTTCTTCCTCGCGGTGGTCAACACGATCGCCGGGTTCCAGACCTTCACCGAGGCGTACACGGCGTTCTTCGGGGCGGGGGGCGAGTCGTTCCAGTCGGATGCCGCGCTGTTCTACGTCATCTACCTGTTCCGCCAGGCCTTCGAGTTCTTCAACATGGGCTACGCCTCGGCGCTCGCGTGGGTGCTGTTCCTCGTGATCATGGTCGTCACCGCCGTGCAGTTCGTCGTCTCGAAGCGCTTGGTCTACTACGAGGGGGATCAGAAGTGACGGCGCACGCGGCCCGACCGCTGCCCGCCGGCTCGACCACGGGCATCCGGCACGATGCTGCGGCGGATGCTCATGCCGATGTCGCCCGCGCGCCCCGGCAGCGCAACCACCGTCGCCGCAAGCAGATCGGGCGCATCGTCAACCGCGCCGTGCTCGTGCTGCTCGGCCTCGTGTTCATGTACCCGTTCGCGTGGCTCATCTCGGCGTCGTTCAAGCCGCGCGGCGAGGTGTTCGACAACAGACTTATTCCCGAGACGTTCACGCCGCAGAACTACATCGACGTGTGGGCCGAGGTGCCGCTCGCGGTCTGGCTCATGAACACGGTGATCGTGACGGCGCTCGCCGCGGTGACGGTCGCGATGTCGAGCGCGATGGTCGCGTGGGGGTTCGCGTACTTCAGGTTCAAAGGTCGCGGGGTGCTGTTCGGCTTCGTGCTCGCGACGATGATGCTCCCGGGTGCCGTGACGATGATCCCGACCTTCCTGATCTGGAACGCGCTCGGCATGACGGGCACGCTCGTGCCGCTGTGGGCGGGCAACCTGTTCGGCAGCGCGTTCTACGTCTTTCTGCTGCGGCAGTTCTTCCTCGGCCTGCCGCGCGAGGTGTTCGAGGCGGCGCGCATCGACGGGGCGGGCAACTTCCGGCTGTTCTGGTCGATCGCGCTGCCGCTCGCGAAGCCCGCGTTCATCATCGCGCTGCTGTTCGAGGCGCAAGCGGCGTGGACGGACCTCATGACGCCGCTCATCTACCTGCGCGACAGCGAGACGTTCACGATCCCGCGCGGACTCAAGGCGCTCGTCGACCAGTTCGGCTTCGGCGGCAACTGGAACTGGGAGATCATCATCACGGCCTCGGTCATCACGACGCTGCCGATGATCATCCTGTTCTTCGTCGGTCAGCGCTACTTCGTCGACGGCATCGCCACGACGGGCATGAAGGGGTAGGGCCGGTCAGGCGCCGAGCGCCGCGCGCACCGCGAGCACGAGGATGAGCGCGCCGCCCACGAGCGCCGTGATGCGCGAGCCGGTGGGGCCGGTGAGCGCGCGCCCGACGAGCGCGCCGGCGGTCGTCAGCAGCAGTTGCCAGCTGAGCGATGCGGCGAAGGCGGCGACGACGAAGACGGCCCGCGCGGCCCAGCTCGCGTCGGCGGCGAGGGTCGAGCTGCCGACGAGAGCCGCGAAGTAGACGACCGTGACCGGATTGACGAGAGTCAGCCCGCCGACGGTGAGGAACAGGCGGAGAGCGGTCGTGCGGCGGGTGCCGCGCTCTGTCGTCGTGCCGGCGGTGCCGGCCGCGAGCGCGGCGGAGCCGTCGAGCGCGCCGGGGGCGCGACGCGCATCCGCGTCGCCGACGACGGGAGGCGCCGGGGTGCGGGCCCGCCGCAGGCCGGGCAGCGCGATCATGATGGCGAGCACGATGAGCACCGCGACCGAGATCCAGCGCAGGGGTTCTTCGACGAGCGCGATGATCGGCGCGACGGCGGCCCCCGCGACGACGGCGATCGTCGCGTAGACGCCGTCGACGGTGGCCGCGCCGAATGCGCCGCCGGCGGCGGTGCGCGCCCCGTGCTGGGCCCCGAGCGTGATGAGCAGCGCGGCGATGGCGCCGACCGGGATCGCGATCGCGTAGCCGGCGAGGATGCCGGCGAGGGCGGCCTCGCCGAGGGTCGTCGGGGTCACGGATGCGCCTCACTCTCTCGCGGGAGGGTCACACTATCGGCCGCTCGCCCGCCGCGCGCGACGTGCCGCGCTGCTCATCTGCTGGTGCCGCTCGTGACGCCCGTGCTGCTCACGCTGCTCAGCCGATCCCCGAACCGCCCTCCAGAAGTGCGGAGCCGGTGAGAGGGATTCGCGCCGTCCGCACTTTCAGAAGCGCGCCAGGCGTCGGCGCCGGATGCCCGTGCCGGCCGCGGTGAACCGGAGCGCGGCGGGCTCAGGGTGCGGGTGGGCGCGCGCGACGCTCTCCGCGCGGCCCGCGCCGAGCATCCGCCGCTCAGTCGGCGAGGGCCGGCATGACCTCGCGCTCGAACAGCTCGATGCCGCTCGTGTCGTAGGCGGCCTCGGCGAAGTACGTGATCGCGTACGTCATGCCGAGCTTCTGCAGGCCCTGCAGCTTCTCGACGAGCTGCTCGGGAGTGCCCGCGAGGCCCGCTCCGTTGCGCAGGTCGGCGACGGCCTTCGTCGCGCGCTCCTCGCCGATGAAGCGGGTGAGGCGCGCCTCGATCGCGGCGATGCGGTCGGCGACCTCGGCCTCGTCGCGCCCGACGACGCAGTTGAAGTTCGACGAGCGCGTGATCGCCTCGAAGCTCGTGCCGAGCCGCTCGCAGTGCCCGCGCAGGATCTCGCTCTTGCGCGTGAACTCCTCGGGGTCGCCGGCGAAGTTCGTGTACTGCCCGTACTGCGCCGCGATGCGCAGCGTCACCTTCTCGCCGCCGCCGGCGATCCAGAGGGGGATGCCCTGCTCCTGAATCGGCAGCGGCCGAACGATCGCGCCGTCGACCTGGTAATAGCGGCCGTCGAGGGTCGCGGTGCCTTGCGACCAGGCCTGCCGCATGATCTGCACGCCCTCGTCGAGCATGCGCAGGCGGTCGCCGATCTCGGGGAACCCGTAGCCGTACGCCTTCCACTCGTGCTCGTACCAGCCGCCGCCGATGCCCATCTCGACGCGACCGCCCGAGACGTGGTCGACGGTCGCGGCGACCTTCGCGAGGTACGCGGGGTTGCGGTAGCCCATGCACGTGCACATCTGGCCCAGGCGCACGCGCTCGGTGACGGCGCCGAAGGCCGACATGAGGGTCCACGCCTCGTGGGTCGCCTCGTCGCTCGGCACCGGCACGGTGTGGAAGTGGTCGTAGACCCAGATCGACTCCCACTCGCCGGCGTCGGCGTGCAGCGCGAGGCGCTTCATCACCGCCCACTGGTCGTTCGGCTCGATGTCGACGAGGTCGTGGCGCCAGCCCTGGGGAATGAAGAGTCCGAATCGCATGGACTCCACGCTACGCCGGGGGCGGAGTCTCCGTCTTCCGCGCCTCACGGCGAGCCTTCGACGCGGCCGCCGCCTTCTTCGCGAGCGCGACGCCGCGCTGGTTCAGGCGCCGAGCGCGCTCGTTCTCGGTGCCGAGAATCGCGAGCCCGCCGAGTGCGATGAGCGCCCCGGGCCCGGGCAGCGGCATGAGCACGATGCCGAGTCCGACGGTCGTGCCGCCGACGACCTTGACACCCGTGCGGTAGGCCGAATCGACGCGCGGGTTGCGACGGATCGCCTCGCGCGCGGCGCGAGCGGCGGAGCGGGCGGGGGTGTGGGGGCGGGCGTGCGCGGCCGCGTCGTACCCGGGGTCGCCGGGGCGCAGGATGCGCGGCTCGGGGGTCTCGGCGCTCATGCTCCCAGTCTCGGGTGCGGCCCTTGGAGCGCTCTGGGCGCGGCTACTGCGCCCCCGCCTCGACACCCGGCGCAGCCTCGTCGGGCACCCACTGCAGCAGGTCGCCCGGCTGGCAGTCGAGCACGCGGCAGATCGCGTCGAGGGTCGTGAAGCGAACCGCTTTCGCGCGGCCGTTCTTGAGCACCGCGACGTTCGCCGGAGTGATGCCGATCGCGTCGGCGAAGGCGCCCACAGGCATCCCCCGCTCGGCGAGCATGCGGTCGATCGAGATCACGATCGCCATCACACGACCTCGCGCAGCTCGGCGTCGAGGGCGACGGCCTGCCGCAGCAGGGCGCGCAGCACCGTGAGCAGCAGCGTGACGGTTGTTCCCCCGACGATCGCCGTCAGCATCAGGATGCTGAGCGCGGGCGGTCCCCCGGTGCCGGCGACAGCCAGGGTGACGAAGGTGACCATGACTATCGCGGTGGCCAGGGCTCCGCACAGCACGAGCCCGTCGACCCAGCGCAACGCATCGCGATCGAGGATCCGGCCGCGGTGCACGAACTGCACGAGCCGCCCCGTGACGACGAGGGCGAGCTGCACGCAGACCCCCGCACCGACGGCGCCGATGGCGAGCGGAATAGCGAGGAAGTCGAACTCGGGGGCTTCGCGGGCCCACTCGGCTGCGAGAACGGGAAGCGCTCCCACTTGCAGTGCGAGCACGAGCAGCCCGATGAGTACGAGCAAGGTCAGGAGAGGTACCCGGGTCCAGCGCGGCATGACAACTTCAATCTATCGAGGAACGATAGAAAACTATCGAGAGTCGATAGATCACGCAAGCCGTGCGACGAAACCCGGCTCAGCGCACGGCGTCCTTCTCAAGCTGCTCGCGCACCTCGCGCCGCAGCACTTTGCCGATGAGGGACGTCGGCAGAGCATCCAGCACCGCGAAGCGGCGGGGCACCTTGTACGCCGCGAGTCGCGTCTTGGCGTGCGTGCGCAGCGCCTCGGTGTCGAGCGACGCCCCCTTCGACAGCACGATCGCCGCGACGAGCTCTTCGCCGCCGGACGGCGATGCGACCCCCACGACCGCCGCGCTCTCGACGCTCTCGTGCGCGGCGAGCACCTCTTCGACCTCGCTCGGCGCGACGTTGAATCCGCCGGTGATGACGAGCTCTTTGATGCGGTCGACGATCGAGATGAAGCCGTCGGGCGAGACCGTGACGATGTCGCCCGTGCGCAGCCAGCCTCCGGGCAGCAGCGTTGCCGCGGTCTCGTCGGGGCGGTTCCAGTAACCCTGGAACACCTGCGGCCCGCGCAGCAGCAGCTCGCCCTCCTCGCCGAAGCCGCGGTCGACGGTTGTGTCGTCGGGGTCGACGACGCGGATCTCGGTGCTCGGGAACGGCACCCCCACGGTGCCGGGTCGTCGCGTCGGCCCCATCGGGTTGCCGACGGCGACGGGCGACGACTCGGTCATGCCGTAGCCCTCGACGAGCAGGCCGCCGGTCGCCGACTCCCACTGCTCGACGATGCTCACGGGCAGACTCATCGCGCCCGAGATCGCGAAGCGGATGCCGTCGAGGCTCACCCCCGCCTCGGCCGCGCCGGTCGCGAGCTTCTGGTAGATCGGCGGCACGGCCGGCAGGAACGTCGCGGGGGTGCGCCGCATGACCTCGAGCACGAGCTCGACCGTGAACTTCGGCAGCAGCACCAGCCGCGCTCCGATGCTCATGGCGAAGGTCAGGCACAGCGTGAGCCCGTACGCGTGGAACATCGGCAGCGCCGCGTACACGACCTCGGCCCCCTCGCTCAGGCCGGGCACCCACGCGCGCCCCTGCGCGGCGTTGGCCCGCAGGTTGCGGTGGCTGAGAATGGCGCCCTTCGGCCGACCTGTCGTGCCGCTCGTGTACTGCAGCGCCGCGATGTCATCGAGAGACGGGCGCGGATGCCCTGCCTCGAGCCGCGCCCCGCGCTCGAGAGCGCGCCAGGGCTCCACGCCCTCGGGCAGCGCCCCCGAGGTGAGCGCCGCGCGCGAGCTGCGCGCCTTCGCCACCGGCAGTCGGAGCATCGCCCGCGTGCCGAGCGGCATCGACCGCGTCATGTCGACGCCGATGATCGTCGCGATGCCGAGCTCGTCGGCGAAGCTCCGCACCGTCTCTGCGGTCGCATCCCAGACGATCGCGACTCGGGCGCCGTGATCCTCGAACTGGTGCCGCAGCTCTGCGGCCGTGTAGAGCGGGTTGTGCTCGACGACGATCGCGCCGAGCCGCAGGACCGCGTAGAACGCGATGACGTGCTGGGGGCAGTTGGGCAGCACGAGCGCGACGCGGTCGCCGGCGACGACGCCGCGGGCGGCGAGTGCACCCGCCACGCGCTCGATGCGCTCACCCAGCTCGGCGTACGTCGTCTCGGCGCCGAAGAAGTCGAGCGCCACGCCCGAGCCGAAGCGCCGCACCGACTCGTCGATCATGTCGACGAGGGTCTGCGTGACGGGCGCGATCTGCTGCGGAACCCCGGGCGCGTACTGGTCGAGCCACGGGCGGCTCTCGAAGACAGACATGGGGGCATTCTTCCCGGTCGGCCCGAGAGCCCGTCCGGGAACGCTCAGCTAGCGGCAGAGCGAGAGAGCTAGCGGCTGAGCTAGCGGGTGAGCTCCTCGCGCACGATGCCGACGAACGCGTCGATGTCTTCTTCCGTCGTGTCGAAGGCGCACATCCAGCGCACCTCGCCGCGCGAGCGATCCCAGTCGTAGAAGCGCACCCGCTCGCGGATGCGGTCGGCGACCGCGTTGTCGAGCAGCGCGAACACGGCGTTGGCCTCGGTCGCCTGGCTGAAGCCGAGCGAACCCTCCGGCACGCCGCCCGTCGACACGAGGCGCTCGAGGCCGGCCCGCAGACGCGCGGCCATCGCGTTGGCGTGCGCCGCCGACCGGATGCCCAGGCCGCCGTCGAAGAGCGTCAGCAGCTGCGCTGACAGGAAGCGCATCTTGCTCGCGAGCTGCATGTTCATCTTGCGCAGGTACTTCAGGCCGTCGACGCGCGACGGGTCGAGCACGACGATCGCCTCGGCACCGAGCAGCCCGTTCTTGGTGCCGCCGAGCGAGAGGATGTCGACGCCCGCGTCGACCGTGAACTCGCGCAGCGACGTGCCGAGCGCGGCCGCGGCGTTCCAGACCCGCGCTCCGTCGAGGTGCAGGGCCATGCCGTGCTCATGCGCGTAGTCGGCGATCGCGCGCACGTCGGAGGGCGTGTAGACGGTGCCGACCTCGGTCGTGTTGGTGATGCTGACCGCGAGGGGCTGCGCGCGGTGCTCGTCGCCCCAGCCGAACGCCTCGGTCGCGACGAGCTCGGGGGTGAGGCGCCCGTCGGGCGTCGGCACGGTGAAGAGCTTGAGGCCGCTGACGCGCTCGGGCGCCCCACCCTCGTCGGTGTGGATGTGCGCCGTGCCGCTCGCAATGACGGCGCCCCAGCGCGGCATGAGCGCCGTGAGCGAGAGCACGTTCGCGCCCGTGCCGTTGAAGACCGGGAAGACCTCGGCCTGCTCGCCGAACTCCTGCTGAATCACGTCGGCGAGGCGCGAGGTGTACTGGTCTTCGCCGTACGCGATCTGGTGGCCCTCGTTGGCCTCGGCGATCGCCTGCAGCACCTCGGGGTGCACGCCCGCGTAGTTGTCGCTCGCGAAGCCTCGGTAGCTGATGTCGTGTAGTCGCACCCTGCAACGCTACCGGCGCAGTGCCTCGGAAAGAGGCACACGGGCTCCGGTGCGCAGCAGGGAGTTGCGGTACATCCGGGCCCCCAGCTGCACGATGACGACCGCGGTCGCCGCGAGCAGCACGAGCGCCAGCAGCGGCTCCCACCACTGGGCCTGCTCGAGGAAGATGCGCACGGGCATCCCCACCGGTGACGAGAACGGCACGTACGACATGACCGTCAGCACCGCCTCGTTGTCGTTGAAGAAGATGATGAGGAAGTACGGCAGCATCACGAGCCACGTGACGGGCTGGATGACCGTGCCGACGTCCTCCATGCGCGAGACGAGCGCCGCCGAGGCCGCGAACATCGCCGCGAGCAGCACGAAGCCGATCGCGAAGAAGCCGAGGAACCACACCGCCGCGGGCCCGAGGTCGGCGAGCAGCACGTCCTGCCCGGTCAGCATGAGCGAGAGCCCCGCGGCGACCGCGATGAGCAGGATCTGCCCGAGCGCGAGCACCGAGCTGCCGATGACCTTGCCGGCGAGCAGCGCCTTCGCGGGCACTGCTGTCAGCAGGATCTCGACGATGCGGGTCTGCTTCTCCTCCACGACGCTCTGCGCGACGGTGCCGCCGAAGGTGATCGCAGCGGTGAAGAAGATGATGCCGAACGCGAAGGCGACGAGGAACCCGATGCCCTCGTCGACCGGCGACGGGTCGAGCAGGCGCACCTCGGGCGCGATCGAGAGCGCCTGCACGAGCGCGGAGGGAGCATCCGACAGCCCCACGATCTCGACTGCGGGAGTTCCCGGCTCGGCGTCATCGATCGGCACGACGGCCGCCTCGACGTCGCCGTCGCGCACGAGCTGCTCGGCGGCGGCGATCGACGATGCGCTCTCGACCTCGAGCTCGGGGGCGCCCTCGAGCAGCTCGGCAGCCGAGCCCACGGCGGCGATCTTCGTGTCGCCGAGCGACGTGCTGAACAGGTGACTGCCGACGATGCCGGCGACCACGAGGAAGAGCAGGATCGCGGTCGAGATCAGGAACGACTTCGAGCGCACGCGCGAGGTGATCTCGCGGCCGGCGATGAGGCCGACGGATGCGCGGAGGCTGGGCGCGTCGAGCGCGTCGCCGGGGCGGCGCGCGGCGGGGGCGGTGGAGGAGGAGAACGACATCACTGCACGACCTCTCGGAAGATCTCGGTCAGGGTGGGGCGGCGGGGGGCGAAGCGCTCGACGACGCCGCGATCGGAGGCGAGGCGCAGCACCGACTGCGCAGCGGCGGCGTCGGCCTCGAAGAGCACGTAGTCGCCGTCGAAGTCGATGACGGCGATGTCGGGCAGGGAGCGCACCCATCCGGCGTCGTCGCCGACCTGCAGCTCCCACTGGTCACCGGCTCCGCGAGCGCGCAGCTCGTCGCGCGTGCCGGCGGCACGGATGCGGCCGTCGGCGATGACGACGATGTCGTCGCACAGCCGCTCGACGAGGTCGAGCTGGTGGCTCGAGAACAGCACGGGCACGCCGCGCGCGGCGCGTTCGGCGAGCACCCCCAGCACGGTCTCGACCGCCATCGGGTCGAGGCCCGAGAACGGCTCGTCGAGCACGAGCACGCTCGGGTCGTGCACGAGCGCCGCCGCGATCTGGGCGCGCTGCTGATTGCCGAGCGAGAGCTTCTCGATCGGCTCGTCTCGGCGCTCCGACAGCTCGAGGCGGTCGATGAGGTCGTCGGCCGCGGCGCTCGCGTCGGCCGCGCGCATGCCGCGGAGGCGCGCGAGGTACACGAGCTGCTCGTGCACGCGCATCTTCGGGTAGAGCCCGCGCTCCTCGGGCATGTAGCCGAAGCCGCGGCGGTCGTCGGCGGTGACCGGGCGCCCGTTCATGAGCACCTCGCCGCTGTCGGCCGCGAGCACGCCGAGCACGATGCGCATGGTCGTGGTCTTGCCCGCGCCGTTGCCGCCGACGAATCCGGTCAGCCGGCCCGCGCCGACCCCGAAGGTGACGTCGTCGAGCACGGTGCGGTCGCCGAAGCGCTTGGTCGCGCCCCTGATCTCGAGCATGGATGCTCCTTCCGTTGCTCTCCCACACTACGAAGTCGAGCGTTCCGCGACATCCGTCGCGCGGGGGGTTCGTGCTCCGTCGGGGTCAGCCGCGCGGCGGAGGCCGACGAGCGGATGCGCCGCGCGAGCTCGCCGCTCAGCCGGCGGTGCCCGGCACCGCGACGCCGTTCTCGTACGCGAAGACGACGGCGTGCACGCGGTCGCGCAGCTCGAGCTTCTGCAGGATCTTCGACACGTGCGTCTTCACGGTCGCCTCGCCGAGCCAGAGCGCGGCGGCGATCTCGGCGTTGCTGCGGCCCTGCGCGAGCAGCCCGAGCACCTCGGTCTCGCGGTCGGTGAGGGTCTCGAGGCGCGGGTCGGTCGATGGGGTCGCGACGGCCGCGTCATCGTCGGGTCGCGCAGCCCGTTCGATCACGCGCCGCGTGACATCGGCCGCGAGCAGAGCGTCGCCGGCGGCGATCACCTGCACGGCCTCCACGAGCTTCTCGGGGCTCGCCGTCTTCAGCAGGAACCCGCTCGCTCCCGCCTCGAGCGCCGCGAAGAGGTAGTCGTCGCGATCGAAGGTGGTCAGCACGAGAACTCCGGGCTGCGCGGAGGACGCGCGCGCAGCATCCGTCGCCAGGGCGCGAATGCGCCGGGTCGCCTCGAGGCCGTCGACGCCCGGCATCTGCACGTCCATGCAGATGACGTCGGGCTCGAGCTCGCGGGCGAGACGCACCGCCTCGGCGCCGTCGCGCGCCTCGCCGACCACCTCGATGCCCGGCTCTGACTGCAGGATGACCCGGAAGCCGACGCGCACCAGATCCTGATCGTCGACGAGCAGCACGCGGATGGGCGCCGTCACGAGGCCGCCTCGGCGACGGTGAGGGGCACGCGCGCTCGGACGAGATAGCCGCCGCGACTGCGGGCACCGACCTCGAGCGTGCCGCCCACGGCGGCGAGACGCTCACGCATGCCGAGCTGCCCGAGCCCGCCTGTCGCCGTCGCGGTGGACGAGGGTGCCGAGGCGGTGGTGGCGCGGCGGCCGCCGAGCCCGGTGTCGGCGATCTCGAGCTCGACGGCGTCGTCGGTGTAGCGCAGGCGCAGCTCGATCGTGGCGCTCGCTCCGGCGTGCTTGAGGCTGTTCGTGACGGCCTCCTGAGCGACGCGGTAGAGAGTCGTGTCGATGAGCGGCGACACGTGCCGCCGCTCGCCCACCTCCTGGAAGCGGGCGGTGCGCCCGGCCGCGCGCACGTCGTCGGCGAGCGCAGCCAGCTGCGCGACCCCGCGCGTGCTGGGCCCGTCGCCCGGATCGCCGGGCAGCGTGTCGGCGCTGCGCAGCGTCGAGACGAGTCGGTGCAGCTCGTCGACGGCGTCGCGCGCCGACTGCTCGATCGCGCCGAGCGCGTCGGTCGCGGTGTCGAGCGCGTCGTCGGCGCCCGTTCCGAGGGCGCGCCGCGCCGCCCCCGCCTGGATGCCCATGACCGAGACGTGGTGCGCGACGACGTCGTGCAGCTCGCGCGCGATGCGCACCCGGTCGAGAGCGACCGCCTGCGCCGCCGTGCGCTCGCGCTCACGGGCGAGCTCTGCGGTGCTCGCCTCGAGCACGGCGCGCTCGCGCGCAGCCTGCCAGGCGCGGTCACCGAACGCCCACGCCCCGGCGAAGTAGAGCACGTTCGTGATGAGCGTGATGAGTCCGAAGGCGACACCGGGAGCGATGAGACCGACCTCGATGTCGTCGGGCACGAGGCTCGTGTCGAAGGCGGCCTGCGTCGCGCTCCAGAACAGCCAGATGAACATCGCGATGACGATGACGATGCGGCTGATGCGCGCCGCGCGCCGACTGCGCCCCCACGCGCCGATCGAGTACATCGCCGAGAAGAGCGCGATGTTGCTGAACAGCACCTCGGGCACCTCGTTCGAGATGCCGAAGAAGTACACGACCGAGATGACGACCGTGACGATGATCGGATGCGTGCGCCGCCAGACGAGCGGGCCCGAGACACCGAGAACCATGAGGGCCGCATGCCACGGCACGGGGGGCTCGTCGAAGAAGCCCGCCGAGGCGTACAGCACGATCGCGAACGTCGCCCCGAGCGCGATCGCGAGGGCGAGCAGCCCGTCGGCGCGCATACCCGCGCGGCCGGGCGAGGGGCGCATCCAGTGCCCGTCGGCGTCGGCGTCGGTGTCGAAGG
Organism: Microcella sp.; assembly: GCA_030158585.1. Lineage (GTDB taxonomy): Bacteria > Actinomycetota > Actinomycetes > Actinomycetales > Microbacteriaceae > Microcella. The sequence goes on along the minus strand of JAOASR010000084.1, from coordinate 34,383 downwards.
CGGTCACCTCAGCACCGTAGCCGTGCTGAGGCCGCCTCGGCATCCGTCGCGCGACGGAGGGTGCTCAGCGCTGCGGCTGGCTCCTGCGCGACCTCAGCATGAGCAGCAGGCCGCCGAGCAGAGCTGCGGCCGCGAGGGTCAGCGGCAGCGTCACGTCTGCCGCACCGCTCTCGGCGAGCTCGGGCTGAGGTGCCGCCGGATCCGTTGGATCGATCGGGTCGGTCGGGTTCGTCGGGTCGATGGGGTCCGTCGGGTCGGTCGGCGCCTGCGCGAGACCGATCGACCGCATCCGGTGCTCGACGGCACCGCCCTCGGTCGAGAACGTCGCCGCCACGACGACACGCGTGCCATCGATCGCCACGTTCGCTGCGCCCGACGCGGCGTCGGGCCACAGCTCGGTCGTGGCACCCCAGGTCAGGCCGCCGTCGTGGGAGACGCTGCTGCGCAGCGTGAACAGCGACAGCTCGGGGTTCGCCACCTCTGTCCACGTGGCGATGACGGTGTCGCCATCGGCGTCGACGCTCGCACTGATGAAGGACGGCGACGGGCCCGCGATGGTCGTCGCGTCGCTCCACGTCAGGCCGCCGTCCTGCGACAGAGCCTGACGCAGGACGTGCACCCCATCGACGACCTCGTTCCACACCGCGACGAAACCCGCGCTCGTCGCCACGAGGCGCATCTCCAGCGCGAGGCTCGGCTGCGATGCGACGGAGGTTGCCGCCGACCAGGTCGCGCCGCCGTCGTCAGTGCGGGCGGCGAGCACATCGGTCCCGCTCTGCTGATCCCAGGCGACGACGACTGTGCCGTTCGCGTCGACGGCGACGTTCGGCCGATACGCGACCGAGGCAGAGCCGGCCAGCATCTGGGGCGTACTCCAGGTGAGCCCGCCATCGACCGAGACGGATGCCTCGACGACCGACCCGAAGTCGAGGAAGCGCGACCAGCTCGCGGCGACGACCTCTCCCGCGACGGCGAAGTCCGCCTCGACCACTTCCGGCGTGGCGACGACGGTGATCGGCAGGCTCCAGGTCGCGCCCGCGTCCCTCGAGACGTTGACCCCGACGAGACTGCTGCCCTGCCGCCAGCCGGAGACGACGAGGTCGTCGGAGGCGAGCAGCGCCGCGGGCACGATGCCCCCGTACGCCGAGATGAGCGACCAGGGGCTCCAGGTCGCGCCGGTGTCGACCGTGGTGGACGACTCGATCCGCGTCGACGTGTTCTCGTTCGGCACCCATCCAGCCACCGTGCTCGTGCCGGTGCTGACGAGCATCGGCCCATCCGCGCCGTAGTTCTCGCGCCCGAGCAGCTGCTCCTCGGTCCAGGTCGCGCCTGCGTCGAGCGACGTGCTCGTGAGTGCTGATCCTGTCGGGCTGCTCCACAGCGCGATGAGCGCATCCCCCTCGAGCGCGACGGCGACGCCGCCGCTCTTGGGCGCACCGCTCGCGATGACGGTCGAGGGGCTCCACTCGGGTTCGGAGGCACTCGCGGCTGCGGGTGCCGCGACGAGCACCCCGATGAGGGCGAGCGCGGGCAGGGCGAACGGTGCAGAGGGGGACACGGGGCCTCGTCGGGTCGTGCGCTGGGGCGCGTCGCGGGTTCCGCAAAAACCGGAACGTTCTCACCATAGCTAAAAGACACTCAGAGACGCAATGATCCTGTGTCCACTGAGAACGCCGCGAGGCCGCCCGCTGCCCGCCGGTTGTGACCCGCGCGCGGCTACTCGGCCTGACTGACGTCGTCGCCGAGCGTCGCGACGACGCCGTTGAGCTTCTCGTGCGGCAGCTCCCACAGCGCGGCGACCGACTGCGCGAGCGCGTCGACGACGCCCTCGCCCTCGAGCGACTCGACGACGAGCGTCACCGCGGCCGTCGGGGTACCCTTCACGCGCCAGCCGTTCGCGAGCGCCTGCACCCACGTCTCGGCGGCCGTCTTGAGGGTGACGTAGTTGACCATGCCCCAGCGAGGCGAGGCGACGGATGCGCTGCTCACGATCACCAGACGCCCCGCGCTCGACGCGCTGAGGTCGTCGCGCAGCTCGCGCGAGGTCACCCGCAGGGTCGTGAGCACCCGCTTCTCGAGCCACTCCCAGTCCTCGTCCGAGGCTCCGGGTCGCCAGCCTCCGACCAAGTGGACGAGGCCATCGATCGAGGGGCGCCGGGTGCGGAGCGCGCCCGCCCACTCGGCCACAGCATCCGCATCAGAGAGGTCGAGGGCGTGGGTCTCGGCCGCCGCGATCTCTTCGATCGTGTCGGGCCGCGAGCTCACAGCGACGACGTAGGCGCCCGCCGCGGTGAGGGCGGCGCAGACCTCGCGGCCCGCGGCGCCGCCCGCTCCCGCGACGACGACCGTGCGGTCGTGGGCGGAGGAGGGGGCGGCGGCGGGGTCGGTCATGCCGTCGAGGCTAGCCGCGTCGAGGTCGTGCGCGTCGCCGGCCTGGCTCACGCGGCGGGCGTCGCGGCGTCGGCCGCCGCGGTGTCGGTAGACCCCGTGATGCCGGCCGTCGACTCGATGACGACGGCCATCTTCTTCTGCAGCGCCTCGAAGAACATCGACAGCGGGAACTCGTCGTCCATCACCAGGTCCGTCCAGCCCTTGAGCGGGCCCTCGAGCACCTCGCGCGGCAGCCCCTGCGCCCAGTGCGAGGCGGGGTGCGGCGTGAGGGTCGACGAGACGAGCTCGTACGCGGCGAGCCAGTGCGCGCTCTTCGGGCGGTCGATCGAGGCCCAGTAGAGCTCGTTGATCGCGTCGCTCAGCGCGACGACGACGTCGGGCACGGCCTCCCAGTCGATGGCGAGCTGCGTGTCGGTCCAGTGCAGCACGCCCTTCTGGTGCATCCACGCGAAGAGCAGCTGGCCGCCGACGCCGTCGTAGTTGCGCGTGCGGGTGCCGGTGATCGAGAAGCGGAAGATGCGGTCGAAGATGACGGCGTACTGCACGAGCTGGGCGTGCTCGCGCGTGACGGCGTCGGTCTCCTCGTCGCGCTGCAGGCGCACGGCCTCGCGGAACGCCGTGAGGTCGCAGCGCAGCTCTTCGAGCGTGTAGAGGAAGAACGGCATGCGCTGCTTGATCATGAACGGGTCGAAGGGCAGGTCGCCGCGCATGTGGGCGCGGTCGTGGATCATGTCCCACATCACGAACGTGCGCTCGGTGAGCTGCTGGTCGTCGAGCATCGCGCGAGCACCGGCCGGCAGGTCGAGCTTGGTGATGTCGGCGGCGGCGCGCACGACGCGACGGAAGCGCGCGGCCTCGCGGTCGGCGAAGATCGCGCCCCAGGTGAACACGGGCAGCTGCGCGGGCGTGCCCGCGGGGGCACCGGCCGGCACGCGCGGCGTGACGGCGACCGACTCGGGGAACAGCACGGCCGAGTTGGTGTCGTAGCCGGGCGTGAAGTCGGCGAACCGCAGGCCCAGGTAGAGGGCGTTGCCGTACTCGCCGGCCTCGAGCTCGGCGATGAAGTCGGGCCAGATGACCTCGAACACGACGGCCTCGACGAGGCGGTCGGTCGAGCCGTTCTGCGTGTACATCGGGAAGACGACGAGGTGCGCGACGCCGTCACGACGCTGATCGGCCGGGCGGAACGCGTCGAGCGCATCGTAGAAGTCGGGCACCGCGAAGCCGCCGTCGCGCCAGGTTTCGAAGTCGCGAGCGGCTGCGAGCAGGTAATCGGTGTCGTACGGGATGCGCGGGGCGAAGTGCTGCAGCGCCTCGACGATGACGCCGACGTGGTGGGCCGCCTCGGTGTGCACCGACTCGTCGGGGATCGAGCCGTCTTTCACCTGGTGCGGGCGAATGGCCTCGGCGGCGGTCTTCAGGGCCGCCCACTGGGGGTCGGCGACGATCTCGGCGGCGCTGGGGGCGGCGGCGTCGAGCACGGCGGTCGCGGTGCGGGCGTCTTCGACGACCTCGGGCTCTCCGATGACGGGCGCGGTGCTGCGTGCGATGTCGGTCATGAATCCTCCTTCGGTCGCTCGTGAAGGCACCCGCGCACGCCGATGGCGCGCTGAGACGGATGCTCCATCGAGCGTACGCGGGAATCCGCTGGTTTTGGTTGCGACGAGTGCACGAAAACCTCGTCTGACCACACCGCTGCGCACGATCATGCAGGAATGGCCCGCGCGCGCGCCGGATCGGAGCGCGAACGACGTCACCCCGAGCATCCGGAAGACTGGACGCATGGCCGGAGTGCTTACGGGGTTCGCGATCATCGGCGCGATCGTGGCCGTCGGCTGGCTCACGGGCCGGTTCGGCGTGCTCGGCCCGCACGCGGCGCAGGTGCTCGGGCGCTCGGCGTTCTTCGTCTTCTCGCCCGCCCTGCTCTTCACGGTGCTCGCCGACGCCGACGTGAAGCAGCTCTTCTCGGCGCTCCTGCCGGTGTCGGCCGCCGCCTCGGCCCTCGTCATCGTCGTCTACGTGGTCGTGGCGCGGCTCGTGTGGCGGCGAGGGGCGGCCGAGTCCACGGTGGGGGCGCTCGCGTCGGGCTACACGAACGCGAACAACATCGGCCTGCCGCTCGCGGCGTACGTGCTCGGAGACCCCGCGCTGGTCGCGCCGGTCATCCTCTGGCAGCTCATCGTCGTGGCGCCCATCGCGCTCACCGTGCTCGACGTGTCGACGAGCGGGCACGTGTCGATCGGGCGCATTCTCGCGCAGCCCGTGCGCAACCCGCTCATCATCGGCTCGGCGCTCGGGCTGCTCATCGCCGTCACCGGGGTCGAGCTGCCCGACCCGGTCATGGAGCCGTTCCGCCTCATGGGGGCCGCGGCGGTGCCGCTCGTGCTCTTCGTGCTCGGGCTCTCGCTCACGGGGCAGCGCATCCTCGCGCCCGGGTCGGGCCGCCGCGACGTGCTGCTCGCGACCGGGCTCAAGCTCGTCGGCATGCCGCTCGCGGCGTGGGGCATCGGCGTCGCTCTGGGGCTCGAGGGTCAGCAGCTCTTCACGGTCGTGACGCTCGCGACGCTGCCGGCGGCGCAGAACGTCTTCCAGTACGCGCAGCGCTTCGATCGGGCGACGGTCGTCGCCCGCGACGCGGTGCTCATCACGACGGCGCTGGCAGTGCCGGCTCTCGTCGTCGTGGCGGCGCTGCTCGCGCCGCGCTGAGCGCGGGCGTTTCGCGTCAGATGTCGGCCGACGGGTCGGCGGGGCGGTTCGCGCGGCGATGACGGCGGATGCGCAGCACGATGATCGTCGCGAACGCGAGCACCGCGACCACGAGGATCACGCGGGAGTACTGACCCATCCAGCCCTCGACGAGGGTCCAGTTCTCGCCGAGCACGAAGCCCAGGATGATGAAGAGCGAGTTCCAGAGCCCCGAGCCGAGCAGTGTCAGCAGCAGGAAGAGCCCCAGATGCATGCGCTCGACGCCCGCGGGAATCGAGACGAGGCTGCGCACGATCGGCACGAAGCGCCCGGTCAGCACCGCGATCTTGTCGTGCCTGCCGAACCAGACCATCGCCTTGTCGACGTCGTCGGCGCTCATGAGAGGCACCTTGTCGGCCCACCGACGCAGGCGCGCGACGCCGACGTATCGGCCGAGGGCGTACAGCCCGAGCGCGCCGACGAGCGAGCCGATCGTCGTGGCGATGATCGCCCCGATGAGGGAGAACGAGCCCTGGCTCGCGGTGAAGCCCGCGAGGGGCAGGATGATCTCGCTCGGGATCGGCGGGAACAGGCTCTCGATCGCGACCAGGAGCCCGGCGCCGACGACGCCGAGCGACTCCATGATGGCGATGGCCCACTCGTCGATTCCCATGGGGGTCGAGCCTAACGGCGCTCGTTAAGAGGCGGCGCTCGTCACCAGCCAGCCGGGCTCAGAAGATCATCGGCCGATCGTCGTCATCGTCGTCGCCCGCGAGCTCGACGAGCACGGGGACGTGGTCACTCGGGGTGTCGCCCTTGCGCTGCTCGCGCTCGATGCGAGCATCCACCACTCGATCGGCGAAGCCGGGCGTGCCGAGGATGAAGTCGATGCGCATGCCCTCGTTGCGCGGGAACCGCAGCTGCTTGTAGTCCCAGAAGGTGAAGCCCTCGGGTTGGATCGGACGCACCACATCGGTGAGCCCGATCTGCTCGAAGTGGGCGAACGCCTCGCGCTCGCGCGGCGAGATGTGCGTCGAGACGCCCGGCACGAAGCTCGGGTCGCCCATGTCGGCGTCGGTCGGCGCGACGTTGAAGTCGCCCGTGAGCGCCATCGGGGCTCCGGGATTCGCGGCCATCCAGGCCTGCGCGTCGTCGGCGAGGGCGGCGAGCCAGCGCAGCTTGTAGTCGTAGTGCGGGTCGTCGAGGGCGCGGCCGTTGGGGATGTAGAGGCTCCAGACCCGCACCCCGTCGATCGTGGCGCCGAGCGCGCGCGCCTCGAGCGGAGCATCCGGCCCCTCATGCCCCTTCGCGAAGCCGGGCTGCCCGCGGAAGCCGACCTCGATGTCGGTCATCGGCAGGCGGCTCGCGATCGCGACGCCGTTCCACTGGTTGAGGCCCCACGTGACGACCTCGTAGCCCGCGGCCTCGAAGCCCTCGCGCGGAAATTGGTCGTCCTTGCACTTGATTTCCTGCATCGCGAGCACGTCGACGTCGGCGTTGACGAGCCAGTCGACGACGCGACCGTGTCGCGTGCGGATCGAGTTGACGTTCCAGGTGGCGATGCGCATGCGGGCAAGCGTATTCGGCGCTGGTGTGCGGCGGGGCGGCTGGGGGCAAGGGGCGGATGCTCGGCTCGGGCCGCCCGCGGGTGCTCGGTAGGCTGGCCGACGTGACCGACGCGCGCACTCAGCTCATCCAGTTCATCCGCGACGAGGCCGTCTTCCACGGCGACTTCACGCTCACGAGCGGCAAGAAGGCGAGCTACTACATCGACCTGCGCAAGGTCAGCCTCGACCACCGGGTCGCCCCGCTCATCGGGCAGGTCATGGTCGACCTCATCGCCGACATCCCCGACATCGCCGCCGTCGGCGGGCTCACGATGGGCGCCGACCCGATCGCCTCGGCCGTGCTGCACCAGGGCGTGGCTAGGGGCAAGACCTACGACGCGTTCGTCGTGCGCAAGGAGCCCAAGGATCACGGGCGCGGCAAGCAGGTCGAGGGTCCCGACCTCGAGGGCAAGCGCGTCATCGTGCTCGAAGACACCTCGACCACGGGCGGCTCGCCGCTCACCGCCGCGAAGGCTCTCGAGAAGGTCGGCGCGATCGTCGTCGCCGTCGCGGTCGTCGTCGACCGTTCGACGGGGGCGCAGCAGATCATCGAGGATGCCGGCTACGAGTACCGCGCCGCCATCGGCCTCGCCGACCTGGGTCTGGCGTAGGACGCTCCGCCCATGAGCGAGCGCGACGAGAGCCCCGACACCGAGGCGCTCGACGCGGTCGACCAGCCAACGCCGCGAGGCGCAGCCGGCGAGAGTGCGACAGACGTGCCGACCGAGGCGCTCGCCGTCGTCGATCAGCCGACCGAGGCGCTGTCCGTCGTCGACCAGCCGACACCACCCCCGACCGAGGCAGTGCGCGCCGCCGTCGACGGGCCGGCTCTGCCGTATGACCCGGCGGGCTCGATCACTGAGCTCATCGCGGGTCCGCTCGCCGCGGGAGCGGCCGCCGAGACCGCCGCCGACGCGGAGGCTCCGCCCGCGATCGCAGGCCGCCGCGCGCGGGCGCGCGCCGAGGCGTCGCGCCGGCCGGGCATCCTCGTCATCGTCGCGATCGCCCTCGGGGCGGTGCTCGCGCTCGTGGCGCTGTTCCTGCTCGGCACGCGCATCCCCCAATGGACGGCGGGGCCCGCCGCCGAGCCGACGCCGAGCGCGATGGCCGAGCCGAGCGCGACGCCGACACCCGAGCGGTCGACCGCGCCGCCGCGGCCGACCGCGCCTGCCGCGCCCGGCGTCGGCGAGTGGACGGCGCTCGCCGGCGGGGAGTGCCTCGACCCCTGGGTCGACCCCTGGCAGCTCGAGTTCACCGTCGTCGACTGCGCGGCGCCGCACCCCGCGCAGCTGACCTGGCGCGGGCCGATCAGCGACGATCCGGCGGCGGCGTATCCCGGAGAGCAGGCGCTCATCGAGCAGATCGACGACGTCTGCGGAGGGGCGACCGCTCTCGATCTGGCGACGGCCGGCGCCTACGCCGACATCCAGGTGCAGGCCGCCTATCCCGTCTCGGAGGAGGCGTGGGTCGCGGGCGAGCGCGACTGGTTCTGCTTCGTGACGCGCGCGAGCGGCGAGCCGCTCACCGGGTCGGTCGCGCCGACCCGCTAGAGCTGCGCGGCGGCCTCCGTGCAGCCTTCGTGAGCGAGGCTTTCGACCATATGAAGGGAGCGCCGGGTGACGACACGGCGTGTCGCTTCCGACACGCCGCGAGCGCAGCCCTGCCTCCCTTCATTTCGTCGAGGAGGCCCGCTCTGGCGCGGGCCGCGCGTTGAGGCTGCGGCGCGTGCGGCGGCGACGGAAGGGCTAGAGCTCGGCCTCGATCGGCTCGGCGTTCACGAGCTCGTGCACCCCTGCGAGGATCTCCGTCGGCCGGAACGGGTACCGCGCGATTTCGCGCTCGTCGGCGATGCCCGTCATGACGAGGATCGTGAAGAGCCCGGCCTCGATGCCGGCGATCACGTCGGTGTCCATGCGGTCGCCGATCATGGCGGTGTTCTCGCTGTGCGCGCCGATGCGGTTCATCGCGGAGCGGAACATCATCGGGTTGGGCTTGCCGACCACATAGGGCTGGCGCCCGGTCGCCTTCGTGATGAGCGCCGAGATCGCGCCCGTCGCGGGCAGCACGCCGTCGGCGCTCGGGCCGGTCGCGTCGGGGTTCGTCGCGATGAAGCGCGCACCGTTGTTGATGAGCCTGATGGCCTTCGTGATCGCCTCGAACGAGTAGTTGCGGGTCTCGCCGACGACGACGTAGTCGGGGTTCGTCTCGGTCATGATGAAGCCCGCCTCGTGCAGGGCCGTCGTGAGGCCCGCCTCGCCGATGACGAAGGCGCTGCCGCCGGGCATTTGGCTGGCGCAGAAGTCGGCGGTGGCGAGGGCGCTCGTCCAGATCGCCTCTTCGGGCACGTCGATGCCGCTCGCGCGCAGACGCGCGGCCAGGTCGCGCGGCGTGAAGATCGAGTTGTTCGTCAGCACGAGGAACGGCGTTCCCGCGTCGCGCCACTGCTGGATGAGGGCCGCGGCCCCCGGCAGTGCGGTGTTCTCATGGACGAGCACGCCGTCCATGTCGGTGAGCCAGCATTCGATCTCTCGGCGGTCTCGCATGCCATAAAGCCTATCGAGGGGCTCTCGGGATGCCCGGGGCGGGATTCAGAGGCGAAGCGCAGTGAGCGCGAGGCGGCGCTCGATCACGGCCACGGCATCCTCGCTGGCATCGATGCTCACGCTGGGGCGCCCGAGGGCGCGCGCGGCCGCGGCCGTCGTGCCGCTGCCGGCGAAGGGGTCGAGAACCCAGTCGCCCGGGGCCGTCGAGGCCTGGATCATGCGACGCAGAATGCCGACGGGCTTCTGCGTGGGGTAGCCGGTCTTCTCGCGGCTCGTCGTGCCGACGATCGTGTGCCACCAGACGTCGGTCGGGAGCTTGCCGCGCGCCGCCTTCTCGGGCGTCACGAGCCCCGGGGCCATGTACGGCTCGCGATCGACCTCGGTCGAGTCGAAGTGGTACCGGTCGGGGTCTTTCACGTAGACGAGGATCGTGTCGTGCTTCGTCGGCCACCGGCTGCGGCTCTTCGCCCCGTAGTCGTAGGCCCAGATGATCTCGTTGAGGAAGTGGTCGCGGCCGAAAAGCGCATCGAGCGCGACCTTCGCGTAGTGCGCCTCGCGGTAGTCGAGGTGCAGGTAGAGGGTGCCGCGGTCGTCGAGCAGGCGGTGGGCCTCCTGCAATCGCGGGGCGAGGAAGGCCCAGTAGTCGGCGAAGCGGTCGTCGTAGGAGGTGAGCGCCTCGACGGTGCGCACGTAGTTCTCGCCGCCGAAGCCCTGCCAGGCGGTGGGGGTCGGGGCACTGGGGGCGCTGGCGGCGGCTCCGTCGGCGGCCGGCTCCGCCGGGGCGGCGGATGCTCGACTGTGGCTCGTCGTGCGGCGCAGCTGCGCGCGGCCCGTGTTGAACGGCGGGTCGAGGTAGACCATGCGCATGCTCGCGTCGGGCATCCGCTGCATCGCACTGAGGTTGTCGGCGTGGATGAGCAGGTCGGCGGAGTCGGGGAGCCAGAGCGGGGCGGGCTCAGGCGTCATGGGCCGAGGTTAACAGCCGCGGCGGCCGGTCGAGCGCGCGGCTCGCACCGCTCTAGCCTGGAGCCGTGACCGACCCCGAGCCGCACCCCGAGCGCACGACGCACGGCGTCGGTCCGCACCCCGAGCCGTGGCCCGGCGGCCCCGAGTTCGACCGCGAGCTGCTCGCCGCTGGCGACACCCGCAACGTCATCGACCGCTACCGCTACTGGAGCATGGCGGCGATCGTCGCCGACCTCGACGCCCAGCGGCATCCCTTCCACGTCGCGATCGAGAACTGGCAGCACGACATGAACATCGGCTCGATCGTGCGCAGCGCCAACGCGTTCCTCGCCGCCGAGGTGCACATCGTCGGCCGCCGACGCTGGAACAAGCGCGGCGCCATGGTCACCGACCGCTACCAGCACGTGACCCACCACGAGACGATCGCCGACCTCGTGGCGTTCGCCCGGGCATCCTCGCTGCCGATCGTCGCGGTCGACAACGTGGCCGGGTCGGTGCCGGTGGATGCTGCGCCCCTGCCCCGCGAGTGCATCCTGCTGTTCGGGCAGGAGGGACCGGGCCTCTCGGAGGAGGCGCTCGCCGCCGCCGACCGGGTCGTCGAGATCCGCCAGTTCGGGTCGACGCGGTCGATCAACGCGAGCGCCGCCGCGGCGGTCGTCATGCACGAGTGGGTGCGCGTGCACGCTCCCGCTTCGTCGTAGCCTGTCGGCATGACCGCGATCACTGACGATCTGCCCGCTCAGCTCATCCACCAGGAGCACGAGGGGTGGGATGCGGTCTGCCGAGGCGACGGCGGCACCTTCTACCATCACGCGATGACCCCCGACGGCGTGCTCATCGTCGAAGACGGCATCATCGAGCGCGATGCCGCGATCGTCGCCCTCGAGGGCCAGACGTGGGAGTCGTACACGATGAGCGAGCACCGCATCGTGCGCCTCGGAGAGCGGGCCGCCGTTCTGGTCTATCGCGTCGTCGCGCGCCGCGGCGAGCAGGTCTTCGAGCGCCGCATGTCGACCACCTACTGCTACGTCGAAGGACGCTGGCGGGTCGCGGCGCACCAGCAGACCCGCATTCGGTAGGCCTCGGTGCGCGCGCTCGTGCTCGTCGGCGTCGTGGTGCTGCTCATCGTGGCCTTCGTGCTGCTGTATCAGGCGGGGATGCTCGGCAACGTCGCCGTCTCGTAACCCACCTGCGGCGCCGTCAGCGCGCGCGGCGGATCCGGATCGGGCCCTTCGCGGTCGACGGGTCGACCACACGCCCGCCCTGCGTGATCTCGACCTCGCCAGCGGCAACGAGGCGGCGGGCTGCGCGCCGGGCCGGCTCCATGAGCGCGCGCCAGGCGTCATCGGCCGCTTCGCTCGCGGCGCTCTGCTGCGCGGCGACGGCGCGCGCGGCTTCCGATGGGCAGATCGTCGCGGTCGCGGCGCGCTCACCGAGCAGGCGGCGGATGCTCTCCTCGAGCTCGCGATCGACCGGCCGCACCTTCCGCGCCCGGCAGGCGTCGCTGCAGTAGGCCACGTCGTCCCAGTTCTTCGCCCACGTCGCGCGCCACTCGATGCGGCGTCCGCACGAGCGGCACACCTTGTCGGCGCGCTCGCCCTCAGAGCTGCGCGGCTCGCGCCCGGTGCTGCGCGGCTCGCGCTGTCGGCCCATGCCCGCCATTCTGCTCACCACCGCCGAGCGTGCGCCGAGCATCCGCCGCCTCGCGATGCGCCTCGGGGCGACCCCCGGCTCGCGACAACCTGCCACATTCAGGAAGTGCCTCTGGCGGTGCGGACGGCGGGACCGGAATCTCAGGCGCCTCCCGCGGAGTCCGTTGCTCTACTCCTGAATGTGGCAGGTGCCGCTCGAACGATCGGCGACGGCCCGCGTGCGTAACTCCGGAACTCCGCACCTGCCACGCAGTTCTGCGCCGGAATGGCGGGGCTGCCGGACGGGCTGGCCGGGCTCAATCGCAGAGGTTCCGGAGTTGCGCACCGCGTCCTTCGCTTCGGAACCGTCGCCCAACGTGCGCGAGCGCGCAAGGCCGCTGGTCGCGACTCAGCGCGAGGGCGCGCGGCCGCGGCGCGAGCGCGCGAGCAGCAGCCCGACCGCGGCGATGACCGCCACGGCCACGGCGGTGCCGCCGAAGAGCAGCAGCGCTCCGCCGAGCTCGTACGCGAGGCCCGAGACGGCGGCGGCGACGGTCGCGGCCGCGAGTCCGATGCCGCGCAGCAGACCCTGCGCCGACCCCGCGCGGGCCGGATCGACGCCGTGCGCCATGGCCGCGGCCGCGCCGATGAACGCGAGCGCCTGCCCCGTCGACTCGACGAAGCCCATACCCGTCGCGATGAACGGGTTGCCGACGAAGCCGTAGAGCGTGACGATCGGCAGCAGGATGAGCATGCCGCGCGCGTAGGCCGACACTCCTCCGCGGCGGTCGGCGAGGCGCCCCGCCCACCCGGCGACGAGCACGTACGGCACGGCGAAGAGCGCGTAGCTGAGCGCCGTGAGCACGGGGTCGGCGCCGATGTCGGCCATGAAGCGCGGCCAGACGCCGTCGTAAGCTCCGGTCGGCACCATGACGGCGGCGTAGAGCAGCACGATGCCGACGATGCGCGGGCTGCGCAGCAGGTCAAGACTCGTCTTCGGAGCACTCGACCCGAACCGCAGCGAGCGGTCCGCATCGGTGCCGTCGAAGCCGAGCACGCCCGCGGCGATGCCGCCGGTGCGCGGGTGCGGGTCGTCGCCGAGCGAGCGGTCGCCGGGTGCGCCGGTCGCGTCGCCGTCGGCTCCGCTTTCGGTGCGCGGATGCCCGCGGCCGTCGCGCCCGCCGCCTCGCGTCGCCGAGGCTGACGCCTCCCTGAATCCCACGAGAACCGGCACGAGGGCGACGAGCACGACGACGGCCGCGACGGCGAGGATCGCCGACGGCCCGGCGAACGACAGCGCGAGGCCCGAGCCGAGCGGCCCGACGGCGATGCCGGCGAGCTCGGCGGCGCCGAGGCGGCCGAGCAGCTCGCCGCTGCGGGCGTGGTCAAAGCGCACGATGAGGGCGCTCGCGGCGATGACGAAGATGCCGAAGCCGAAGCCGCCGACCGCGCGCCCGGCGATGAGCTGCCATCCCTCGGTCGCCGCGGCGCTGAGCCCGAGCGATCCGGCGACCATGAGTACGCCGATCACGGCCATGAGGCGCGCGTGCCCGCGGTCGGCCGCAGGCGCGACGAGCAGCTCAGCGATGAGGGCCGCGGCGAAGCCGGCGGCGGCGAGGTAGCCGACCTCGGCCGTGCTCACGCCGAGCGATCCCTGCAGTGAGGGGATGAGCGGGAAGATCACGAACGACGCCGACGACAGCAGCACCATGGCCGCGACGACGCTCGGCACGAGCAGGCGCGCCCGGCGCGCGTCGCCGGCGTCGTACGCCTCGGTCGCTCCGGTCGTGGGCCGCTGCATGATCGTCATTCTTCCTTCTCCGATATTGTCCAACTGGACAACAAGAGTACCACCCCTTATCCAGCCGGACAACGAGCGCCTATGCTCGACGCGTGGCCGAACGCAAGAGCTCGGAGGAGCGTCGCGAGCAGATCATCGGCGCGACCCTCCGCATCGTCGCGCGCAAGGGCTTCGCCAGTGTCACGCTGCGCGACGTCGCGACCGAGGTCGGCATCGCGCACGGGCTCATCCGCCACTACTTCTCGAGCCGTGACGAGCTCGTCGCCGCCGCCTTCGACCACGCCGTCACGGCCGAGCTCGCGAGCGACGAGCAGCTGCTGAGCGGCCTCGAGCCGATCGCCGCGCTCTCGGCCTGGTTCTCGACGACGCCCGAAGACCACTATCTCGTCTGGATCGACGCGTGGAGCGAGGCCCCGCGCAACCCCGCGCTCGCCGCCGCGCTCACACGCCATCACCGCGATTGCGAGCGGATCCTCGCGGACGTGATCAGGCGCGCGGTCGCCGCGAAAGCCGCATCCAGTGCCGATGTCGACGCCGACTCGCGCATGCTCACGGCGCTCGCCGATGGCATGGCCGTGCAGCACCACGCGATGGGCATCGTGGATGCTCGGGCCGCCGACGAGATCGTCTTCGGCGTCGTCGAATCCCGCCTTGCGATCGCGCCCGGCAGCCTTGCGCACGCCGACCGCGCGCCCGCGCGCGGCCAGTGGCTCGGCTGAGCGACCCGCCCTCCCGATAAGGTGGGGTGTAATCCCCATTCCACGAAGGGACCCCCTATGCCAGCCGCCGTCATCATCGGTGCCCAGTGGGGCGACGAGGGCAAGGGCAAGGCGACCGACCTGCTCGCCGGCCGCATCGACTACGTCGTGAAGTTCAACGGCGGCAACAACGCCGGCCACACGGTCGTGATCGGCGACGAGAAGTACGCGCTGCACCTGCTCCCGAGCGGCATTCTGACCCCCGGCGTGACGCCCGTCATCTCGAACGGTGTCGTCATCGACATCGAGGTGCTCTTCGAAGAGCTCGACGCGCTGACGGCTCGCGGCGTCGACGTCTCGAAGCTGCGCATCAGCGCCAACGCTCACGTCATCACGCATTACCACCGCACGCTCGACAAAGTCACCGAGCGCTTCCTCGGCAAGCGCCAGATCGGCACGACCGGTCGCGGCATTGGCCCGACGTACGCCGACAAGATCAACCGCGTGGGCATCCGCATGCAGGATCTGTTCGACGAGAACATCCTGCGCCAGAAGGTCGAGGGCGCGCTCGACCAGAAGAACCACCTGCTCGTGAAGGTCTACAACCGCCGCGCGATCACGGTCGACGAGATCGTGAGCGAGCTGCTGTCGTACGCCGAGCGCCTGCGCCCGATGGTCGTCGACACGGCCCTCGAGCTGCATCAGGCGCTCGAGCGCGGCGAGACCGTGCTCTTCGAGGGCGGCCAGGCGACCATGCTCGACGTCGACCACGGCACCTACCCGTTCGTCACCTCGTCGAGCGCGACCTCCGGCGGCGCCGCGACCGGGTCGGGCATTGCGCCCAACCGCATTGACCGCGTCATCGGCATCGTCAAGGCGTACACGACGCGCGTCGGCTCGGGCCCGTTCCCGACCGAGCTGTTCGACGAGTCGGGCGAGTTCCTGCGCGCCCACGGCCACGAGTTCGGCACGACGACGGGCCGCCCGCGCCGCTGCGGCTGGTACGACGCCCCGATCGCCCGCTACTCGGCGCGCATCAACGGCGTCACCGACTACGTCATGACGAAGCTCGACGTGCTCACCGGCCTCGAGCGCATCCCCGTCTGTGTCGCCTACGACGTCGACGGCGTGCGCGTTGACGAGGTGCCGGTGTCGCAGACCGACTTCCACCACGCCGTGCCGATCTACGAGGAGTTCCCCGGCTGGTCGGAGGACACCTCGGGGGCGCGCACCTTCGACGAGTTGCCGAAGACCGCGCAGGAGTACGTGCTCGCGATCGAGGCGATGAGCGGCGCGCGCATCTCGGCGATCGGCGTCGGTCCGGGCCGCGACGCGATCATCACGCGGCACGACCTGCTCGACTAGGCCTGCCGGCGCTGCCGGCCCGCCCGCCGCCTGTCAGTCGCGAGGCGTGCGGGAGGCGCGCGCGAGCTCGGCCCGCCGCCGCGCCGACCGCTTCGCGCGGATCCGCCGCACGTGCCGCCCGACCGGATGCTCCCGCGGCCAGTGCCGCGCGAGCGTGTAGAGCCCGCGCCAGCCGCGGTGCATCATCGACGGCACATGCTGCAGCGGGCGCGCCGAGACCGGCAGGGTCAGTGCGTCGTCGAAGTGCACGGTCGCGGCGGGCCCGAGGTGCACGCTGAGATCCATGTCGTCGTGCACGGTCGCGTCGTGCCGACACACCTCGCCGCTCACGCGCGCCCACGCCGAGCGCCGCACCGCCATCGCCGAGCCGAACACCGGCCGGTTGCCGAGGGCGGCGCGAACGAGCGCGAAGTACGGCCCGAGGTAGAGCTTCGACCGCACGGGCTGGGGCCGGTCGTCGTCGGTCACCAGCAGTCCGCTGCCGGTGATCGCGTCGGCGGTCGGATGCTCGGTGAGCAGCCTCTGCACCGTGGCGAGCCACTCCGGCCCGGGCCGACTGTCGGAGTCGAGTCGCGCGATCACGTCACCGGTCGCGGCGTCGTAGCCGGTCGCACTCGCGATCGGGATGCCCACCTCGTGCTGCTCGACGACGCGGGCCCCGAACCGCCGCGCGACGTCGCCGCTGCCGTCAGAGCTGCCGTTGTCGACGACGATCACCTCGACCGGCTGCACGGTCTGGTCGGCGAGGGCGCGCAGGCAGCGCTCGAGGTACTGCGCGTCGTCGCGCACGGGGATCACCACCGAGATCGAGAGAGCATCGGTTGCCCGGGTTGTCGGGGTGGGCAGTTCGGCCTGATCGGTCACGTGCGTCTCGTCTCCAGCATCCGTCATCGTCGTCTTCTCGTACGCGAGCCGGGGCCCGCGCCCCTCGACCACACCAACGTCGTGAGCGCCTGTCAATCCCCTGTTCGCCATCGTTGACGACTCGTACGGTCGCCTACTATGACCACCCGCACCGCCCCCGCCGCGCGCTCGACGCGCGAGCCCATGGCCATCCCCACTCCGCGCGGCCCCGTGAGCGCCGCGGTCGTCGCCGTCGTCACCGGGCCGATCGGCCTTCCGCCGATCGTCTCGTCGCTCGACGCCCAGGTCGATCGCGCAATCATCAACAGCCGCGACGTGCTGCTCGACGACGACCTGCAGCTCGCACTGTTCTTCCTGCACGCGCTCGCCGACACGGGCGTCGTCGGAGTCGACTCGCGCTGGGCCGGCGACGCGATACTCGCCACGGTGCGCTCGATGCTCGAGTCGGCGCTCGACGAGGCGCTGCGCGATCAGCTCACTCGCCGCGGCGCGGCCGGACTCACCGGCGCCGAGCGCCTTGAGGCCTTCCTCGCGGAGGAGGCGAGCGAGGCGGAGCTCGACGAGTTCCTCGCGATCGCCGCGGTGTCGTCGCAGGGCGTCATGGTGCCCGCGCTCGTCGCCGCCCTTGAGCGCGCCGGGCTCGACTGCACCTCGGGTCACTACATCGATGCCGTCGACGTGCGCGTGCTCACGGCCCGCACGACCGCGACGATGTACGCCGCCACGGCGCCGCGTCGATCCAAGTCGGCGCCTGCGCCGACCGAGGTCGTGCCGCTCAGCGCGTGCATCGCCGCCGCAGAGCGTCGCTTCGGCGTCGCCGCCGCCGACCAGGCACCCGTGCCGAGCGTGCGCACCGAGGCGCGCAAGCTTGCGCGCGACGCCCGCAAGTACGCCGAGCACGCCGCCGCCGACCACACCCTCGATGCGTGGATGCACGCCGAGAGCGCCCTTCGCCACTGCGACGTCATCGAGCACGACCGCGTGCTGAGCGCCGCGGCTCTCGCCGTGCGCGACGTCGACGTCGAGCAGGTCGAGGTCGGGCAGGTCGATGTCGGGCAGCTCGAGCACGCCCGCTGACGCCGGACTGCTCTCACCAGCGCGAACGGCGCGAACACTTCGGGGGTTCGCGCCGTTCGTATGTCGTCGCTGTCGCTGTCGCTGTCGCTGTCGCTGTTACTGCTTCTGTCGCTGACGCGCCGGCTTTTGCCGCCCTGAGCGCCAGGCGGCTCAGCGGCCGATGACCGCGAGCAGCGCCTCGCACGCCTGCTCGCAGCGGCGGCACGCCTCGGCGCACAGGCGGCAGTGCTCGTGGTGACCGGCGTGCTGCTCGCACTCGGCGGCGCACGAGCGGCACGCCTCGATGCAGGCCTGCAGCTGCGCGCGCATGATCGACGAGTGCTCCTCGGGGGCGCCCGCGACCGCTTGCGTCGTGGCCGCGCAGATCGCCGCGCACAGCAGGTCGACGCGCACGCACTCGATCATCGAGGCGGCGTTCTCCTCGCTCAGGCAGGCGTCGGCGCACACCGTGCACGCGGTCGCGCAGTCGGCGAGAGCCTGCAGGGCGTCGGCGTAGAGCTGACCCTCGTCGCCGGAACGGGGGTGGCTGAGCGAGATGCGCTGGATGAGCGTCGAGCCGGGTGAGGACGTGGGGGATGCGGTCTGATCAGTCATGCCCGCACGGTAGCCCCGGCCATCTGAGAGCCCCCACCCCGTTGCCTGCGTCGCGCGCGGCGGGTACGGTGACCCCCGTTCGCGGGACCGCGCGCGACGGCGGAAGCCCCGTACAGTGCAGTCATGGGGGATCGACGACTGATCGGATTCGCCGCGGGGACCGCCGCGGCCGTGCTGCTCGTGGGTGGCATCGGAACCGCCGCGTACGCCGCTGACGTGCGCTCGACCGTCGAGATCGCGCTCGCGTCTCTGGGCGTGGAGGCGAGCGACGAGCTCGTCGACGACCTCGCCGAGGACGAGCTGCTCGACGACGCGCTCGACGACGACGCCGAGGCGGGCGACGAGTCCGGCGAGCCCGGCGGCGACGAGGGCGACGACGAGTCCACCGACGAAGAGCTCGAGGAGTCGTTCCTCGCCTGGAACGAGCGCGCCGAGCTCTGGCGCACCGCGTTCGCCGAGGTCAAGACAGAGTTCGACGCGTGCCGAGCTGAGGTGGACGCCGCCGCTGCCGAGAGCGGCGAGGCTGCCCCCGGTGCGAAGGGCGACTGCGCCGTCGCGTTCTCGGGCACGCTGCAGGTCGCGTTCGCCGAGACTCTCGTCGAGTTCCTGCAGTCGCAGGAGGCCGCGATCGCCGCGCTGCCCGAAGACCAGCGTGCCGCCGCACAGGCCGAGCTCGACCGCCGCCTCGACAAGGCGCTGACGAAGCTCGACCGCACGAGCGAACGCGTCGAGGCGCGCGACGCGAAGCGGCTCGAGAAGGCGCTCGAGAAGCTGTCGGGCGCGGACAAGTCGGCGACCGACGACTCCGCCACGGAGAGCGACGAGACCGAGACGTCGACGAGCGGCAAGCCCGAGAAGCCCGCCGGCTCGAACGGCAACGGCAACGGCGGCGGGGGCGGCAAGCCCGACCACGCCGGCAAGCCAGCCGGCGACTGATGCGGGCGAGGGCATCCCTCGCCGTTGCCATCGCGGTCGCGACCGCGGTCTCGCTCGCGGCGTGCGCCGAGGCGACGGATGCTGCACCGAGCCCGCACCCGATTCTCACGAGCGACCTGCCGAGCGACGTCACCGCGCGCGGAGTGCTGCTCGCGGCGGTGCTGCTGAGCGAGGGCGACGTGGAGCGGGCGGTCGCCGACGGACTCGTGACACCCGCCGAGGTCGATGAGGCCATTCGCGCGATCGAGCGCGACGAGCTCGACGTGTGGGCGCAGCGGGCCGAGAGCGAGCTCGCGGAGGACTAGGGAGGCCGGGGTCGAGCACTCCCCGTGGCAGAACGCCGCGCCGCGCTGGTGCCGTATTGAAGGCATCTCGACCCTTGGCATTCGGTTTCCGAATGGAGTCGTGAGGGGTCCTCTGGCGCGATTCTGGGCGCCGTCGTAACTTGTTATCACGCGAACGAATGAGGGTGACACAAGGCTCGGGGGAGCCGAAGTGCCAGGTCCGGGGGGACCGAAGCACGCACCCGATCGTTCGCGAAGGTACATCCTCCGGGGGGAGGAGGGGGCCGCCTGCGGGGGCAGGCGGCCACCAGTACCCTCGAGTCATGGACTCAGCGGCCCACGCCGAACTCAGCTCGCTGCGCAAGAGCATCGACAACATCGACGCCGCGCTCGTGCACCTTCTCGCCGAGCGCTTCAAGTGCACGCAGTCGGTCGGTCGACTCAAGGCGACGGTCGGGCTGCCGCCGTCAGACCCCGAGCGCGAGCGCGTGCAGGTCGCGCGGCTACGGGCCCTCGCGGCCGAGGCCGAGCTCGACCCGGCCTTCGCCGAGAAGTTCTTGAGCTTCATCGTCGCCGAGGTGATCCACCACCACGAGCAGATCGCGTCGACCGGCACGATCGCGACCGACCCGGCCGAGTAGGCGCGCGGCGCCGCCGCGCAGCGGCGGGTTCGCGACGTCGCGGTCGCGGGCGACTCGCGCCGGGATGCGAAGCCGCTAGCGTCGGGATGTGAGCGAGCAGACCGACGCGACCCGGGCATCCGCCGCAGCGCCCCGCGAGGGCTGGGTCGCGACGCAGTTCGCGCTCAGCGGGCTGGTGTGGGGAGCGAGTTTCCTGTTCATCGCGATCGCGCTCACCGGCATGACGCCCGTGCAGGTCGCGGCCGGGCGTGCGCTGCTCGGTGCCGTGACCCTCGGCATCATCGTCGTCGTGACGCGCGACCGGCTTCCGGCGCGGGGGCGCATCTACGGGCACCTAGCCGTCGTCGGCGTCACCTTCTGCGTGCTGCCGTACCTGCTGTTCGCGTGGGCGCAGCAGTACGTCGCCTCGGGGCTCGCGAGCGTCTACAACGCGACGACTCCGATCATGACGGCGATCATCGCCGCGCTCGTGCTGCGCGTCGAGCGGCTCACGCGCGCGCAGGTGGTCGGCATCGTCATCGGCATCGTCGGCGTGATCGTCATCATCGGGCCGTGGCGGGGCATCGAGCTCGGCGGCGACCTCGTGCCGCAGCTCGCGATGCTCGGCGCGACCGCCTGCTACGGGTTCAGCCTGTCGTACATGCGCAGGTTCCTGACGAACACGGGCGTCTCGGCGGTGTCGTTCACGTTCGTCTACATTGCGATCGCGGCCGTGCTGCTGCTCGTGCTCGCGCCGCTCGCGAGCCCGACGCCGCTGTCGCTCGACGTGCCGGTCGTCGTCGCGATCGTGCTGCTCGGAGCCTTCGGCACGGGCTTCGCCTACGTCTGGAACCAGAACGTCGTGCGGGCCTGGGGCGCCACTCGGGCGGCGACGGTCACGTACATCACGCCGGTCGTGGGGGTCGTGCTCGGCATTCTCGTGCTGGGCGAGGTGCTCGTCTGGAACGAGCCGGTCGGTGCCGCGCTCGTCATCGTCGGCGTGCTGCTCGCGCAGCGGCGGCTGCACTGGCCGCGCTCGCTCGCACACCGCACTGTTCGGGGCAACTAGTACGCCCCGGGGCGCCAGGTATGCCCCGAACAGTACTGTTTGCGAGCGCTTCGAGTCGTGTCGGGCACCCGGCGTGCCCGATTCGACTCGAGGTGCCCGAAACAGCTAGGCGCGCTGCGCCTACGCCGCGCCCTCGGGCACGTGCAGTCGCGCCATGACGCGGTCGACTCCGCGCGGGATGCGGCGCCGGTCGAGGTGCGACACGACCACGGTGAGGGCGAAGGTGAGGGGCACCGTCCACGCGGCGGGTTGAGCGAGCGCGGCGGCGAGCCACGCGGGCGCACCTCCGGCAGCCGCGAGGAGCGGCCCGAGCAGAATGGCGGCTCCGCAGAAGAGGCCGCCGCCGAGCATCCCCGTCACGGCGCCGCGCGCCGTCAGCCCTCGCCACCAGATGCCGAGCACGAGCACGGGGCACAGGGTCGACGCGGTGAAGGCGAACACGAGGCCGACGCTGCCGGCGAGCCCGCCCGGTTCGAGCAGCAGCGCGACGGCGAGGGGCACGAGCGATGACGCGATCGCCGCGATGCGGAAGCCGCGCACCGAGCCGCCCGCGACCTCCTGCGAGATGACGCCCGCAAGCGAGACGACGAGGCCCGATGAGGTCGAGAGGAAGGCGCCGAAGGCTCCCGCGATGACGAGGGCGGTGAGCACGTCGCCGAGCAGCCCGCCGATGACCATGCTCGGCAGCAGCAGCACGACCGCGTCGGCCTCGCCCGACGCCGCGAGCTCGGGCGCGAAAGCCCGCCCGAGCAGTCCGATGATCGTGGGGAACACGTAGAACACCGACAGCAGCCCGAGCACGATGAGCGTCGTGCGGCGCGCGGCCGGCCCGTCGGGGTTCGTGTAGAAGCGCACGAGCACGTGGGGCAGGCCCATCGTTCCGAGGAGGAGCGCGATGACGAGCGAGACCGTCGAGTAGACATCGAGGGATGCGGGGCCCAGGGCGGCGGGGAACGCCGCGTCGAGGTCGACTCCCGGCCCGCCCTCCCGCCCCACCGTGATGAGCAGGAACACCGCGGGCACCGCGATCGCCGTGAGCTTGAGCCAGAACTGGAACGCCTGCACGAACGTGATCGAGCGCATGCCGCCCGCGGCGACGATGAGGCCGACGATGACCGAGACGGCGAGGGCGCCCGTCCACGACGGCAGGCCCGTCGTGATGCGGATCGTGAGCGCCGCGCCCTGCAGCTGCGGCACGATGTAGAACCAGCCGATGAGGATGACGAGCACGGTCGTGAGCCGCCGCACGAGCCGCGACTCGAGCCGCGCCCCCGTGAAGTCGGGGATCGTGTACGCGCCCGACCGCCTCAGCGGCGCCGCGACGAACAGCAGCAGCATGAGGTAGCCGGCCGTGTACCCGATCGGGAACCACAGCCCGCCCGCCCCCTGCAGCAGGATCAGCCCCGCGATGCCGAGCACGCTCGCCGCCGAGAGGTACTCGCCGCCGATCGCCGAGGCGTTCCACCAGGGGCGCACGGTGCGCGAGGCGACGTAGAAGTCTTGCGTCGTGCGCGAGATGCGCAGGCCGAAGAAGCCGATGAACGCGGTCGCGAGGGTGACGGCGGCGATCGCGATGTAGCCGAGGAGGGGGTTCACGCGCTCACCGCTCGCTGTCGGTGTCGGTGTCTCGCGCCACAAGCGACCGGAACCCCGCCTCGTTGCGGCCGCTCGCCACGATGAAGATGATCGCGAACGCGAGAATCGCCGGGTACGCCCCGAACCCCAGCAGCAGCCACGACACCGGAGCGCCGAACAGCAGCACCTGGTCGAGAGCGGGGGCGGCAGCGAGCACGAGCCAGAGCATCCCGAGGCTGACCACGAAGCCGGTCGCGCAGATGACGGCGAGGCGTAGCTGCGATCGGATGAGCGATCGCACGTAGACGGTGGCGGTGTCGCTGCGCTCGATCGACGGATGCTGCGCCGGGGCCGCGATCGGCTCGCCGGGTCTCGGCGCCGTGACCCGCACGCGCTCGAGCCGCGCGGGGGTCGCGCTCGGCGCGGGCGCGGGCTGCTCGGCCGGGCCGGGCTGCTCGGCCGGCGCGGACGCCCCCGGCGCCTCGCTCACGACCGCGGCCTGATGCGGCTCGCCGACACCCGATCGCGCAGCGACGGCAGCAGGCGCCGGCTCACCGGCAACTCGGTCGCGCCGATGACGACGGTCGGGCTGCTCGCCCCGAGCCGCAGGCGCGAGACGTGCGCGAGCGACACGAGATACGAGCGGTGGATGCGCACGAACCCGGCCGCCGCCCACTGCTGCTCGAGGTCGCTCATGGGCACGCGCACGAGGTAGCTGCCGTCGTCGGTGTGCAGGCGCGCGTAGTCGCCCTGCGCCTGCACGTACTGGATGGCGTCCTGCCGGATCATGCGCGTCGTGCCGCCGAGGCTCACGGCGACGAGAGCCGGGGCGGTCGCGGTGGGCGGGGTGGCGACGGGCGCGGTGGCGGGCGAGCCCGGCGCGTCTCCCGAACCGGCGCCAGCGCCGGGGGCGGCGGATGCCGATGCCGATGCCGCCCGCGCATCCAGCAGCCGCCCCACCGCCCGATCGAGCCGCTCGGCCCGCACGGGCTTGAGCACGTAGTCGACCGCCGAGAGGTCGAAGGCCTCGAGCGCGCGCTCCTCATCGGCCGTGACGAACACGAACGGCGGCCGGCGGTCGAACCGCCCGAGCGCCTGCGCGATGTCGATGCCGCTGAGCCCCGGCATGTGGATGTCGAGGAACACCGCGTCGATCTGCTCGAGCGTGAGGATGCGCAGCGCGTCGGCTCCGTTCGACGCCCGGTGGATGGTGCCGATGCGTGCGTCTCGCCCGAGCAGGAACGCGAGCTCGTCGAGCGCCGGCTGCTCGTCGTCCGCGACGAGCACGGTAATCGGGTCGGTCACGGGTCACATCCTCGCACTGGGGGTCGTCGTGTTCTGGGGCTGCGACTTCGGCACGCGCATGCGCACGAGCGTGCCCGCATCGAGGTTCGTATCGACCACGAGGCCGTGCTCGTCCCCATAGAGCTGCCTGAGGCGGGCATCCACATTGCGCACCCCCACGTGGTCGGCCGACGGCCGCCCTGCGAGGATGCCCCGCAGGCGCTCGGGATCGATGCCGACCCCGTCGTCTTCGACCTCGATGAGCGCGAACGCGCCCGCGTCGCTCGCGCGAATGGTGATGCGGCCGCCGTCGGGCTTGGGCTCGAGGCCGTGCCGCACGGCGTTCTCGACGAGCGGCTGCACGCTGAGGAACGGGATGACCGTGCTGAGCACCTCGGGCGCGACCTGCAGGGTGAGGGTGAGGCGCTCGCCGAAGCGCGCGCGCTCGAGCTGCAGGTACGAGTCGACGCTGCGCAGCTCGTCGGCGAGGGTCGTGAAGTCGCCCTGCCGGCGGAACGAGTACCGCGTGAAGTCGGCGAACTCGAGCACGAGGTCGCGCGCCCGAGGCGGGTTCGTCGTGATCGTGCTGGCGATGGCGGTGAGGGCGTTGTAGATGAAGTGCGGGCTGATCTGGCTGCGCAGCGCCTTGACCTCGGCCTCGGCGAGGGCGGCGCGGCTCGCGTCGAGCTCGGCGAGCTCGAGCTGCGCCGCGACCCACTCGGCGACCTCGCCGGTCGCGCGCACGAGCCCCGGCTTCACCGAGGGTGAGAAGGCGACGATCGCGCCCGCGGTGCGGTCACCGGCGATGATCGGGGCGGCCACGGCATCCGTCGCCTGCACCCCGCGGCCGGTCGGGTCGATGCCGCGGAACACCTGCGGCTTGTCGCCCGCGCGCACTTCGGCGGCGAGCCGCTCGGCGGTCTCGCGCAAGTGCTCGGCGAGGCGCTGGTCGGCGGGGCCCGCGTCGATCGCGAGCACTCCATGGTCGTCGGCGAGGGCGAGCACGCGGCAGTCGAGCAGCTGCCGCAGGGGGCGCACGGCGCGCTGCGGGTCGCCGGAGTCGAGGCCTCCGCGCACGTGCGTCGCCGCCTGGCTCGCGAGGTGCAGCGTCGAATAGGTGGCGCGCTCGGCGGCCGTGCCCAGCTCGCGCGAGAGCCGAATCACGCGCCACGCGACGACGAGCAGCACCGCCGCGGCGATACCCACGAGCACGCCGACGGCGAGGGCGAGCAGCACTGACTCGGTCATCGGGTCAACGGTAGGCGATGCGGATGCTCGGCGCGCGTCTCACGTGCCACCGGGGTCGCGCGCCCGAGGGTCGCCGCGCCGTTCGTCGCACGAGCCACGCCGCCCACCGACGACGAACGCGCATCCCGATGACGCTGGCCCTCGATGGGGGGATGCTGACGCACGTTCCGCCACCAGAATCGGCAGCGTCGCCGTCGTCGCTGCCGCGACCTCTCGAGGAGATCCCCATGGGCAACGACGCCCTGAACGTGGAGCACTCGTCCGGCCAAACGGCCGCAGTGTTCAGAGAGACCCAGGAGTCGGAGCAGTTCCGCCGCCTCAAGCGCAAGCACCGCAGCTTCGTGCTGCCGGTGACCGCGGCGTGCCTGCTCTGGTACTTCGCCTACGTGCTGCTCGCGGGCTACGCGCCCGACTTCATGGCGACGCCCGTCTTCGGAAGCGTCAACATCGGCATCCTGCTGGGCCTCGCCCAGGTGGCGACGACGTTCATCGTGACGATGGTCTATGTCTCGTACGCCAACAAGCACCT
The DNA here is from genome assembly GCA_030158585.1 of Microcella sp. Taxonomy (GTDB): domain Bacteria; phylum Actinomycetota; class Actinomycetes; order Actinomycetales; family Microbacteriaceae; genus Microcella. The sequence continues at coordinate 8,616 of JAOASR010000084.1, read as the reverse complement.
CGACCCCGACGCCGCGGCCATCCGCGACCGTCTTGAGACCAAGGAAGGCGTGCGCTGATGCTGCACCTCGCTGCTACCGCCCCACCGGCCGCGCCGGGCGACCCCATCCTCAACATCGCGATCTTCGGCGTCTTCGTTGCGATCACGATGATCATCGTGTTCCGCGCCTCGCGGAACAACAAGACCGCCGCCGACTACTACGCCGCCGGCCGCTCGTTCACGGGCGGTCAGAACGGCTCGGCGATCGCGGGTGACTACCTCTCGGCGGCGTCGTTCCTCGGCATCGTTGGGGCGATCGCGATCAACGGCTACGACGGGTTCCTCTACTCGATCGGGTTCCTCGTCGCGTGGGTCGTCGCCCTGCTGCTCGTCGCCGAGCTGCTGCGCAACACGGGCAAGTTCACGATGGCCGACGTGCTGGCCTTCCGCCTGAAGCAGCGGCCGGTGCGCATCGCCGCGGCGATCTCGACGCTCGTCGTCTGCTTCTTCTACCTGCTCGCCCAGATGGCGGGAGCCGGCGGTCTCGTCGCCCTGCTGCTCGGCATCAACGACCGCATCGGCCAGTCGGTCGTCATCGCCGTCGTCGGCGCGCTCATGATCCTCTACGTGCTCGTCGGCGGCATGAAGGGCACCACGTGGGTGCAGATCATCAAGGCGGGCCTGCTCATCGCGGGCGCCGGCGTCATGACGATCTGGGTGCTCGCGATCAACGGCTTCAACCTCTCGACGCTGCTCGACGCGGCCGTCGAGAAGTCGGGCAACCCCGCCGTGCTCGCCCCGGGTCTGCAGTACGGGCTCAGCGACATCACGCGCCTCGACTTCCTCTCGCTCGGCCTCGCGCTCGTGCTCGGCACCGCGGCTCTGCCGCACGTGCTCATGCGCTTCTACACGGTGCCGACGGCGAAGGAGGCCCGCAAGAGCGTCGTGTGGGCGATCTGGCTCATCGGCATCTTCTACCTGTTCACGCTCGTGCTGGGGTACGGAGCATCCGCCCTCATCGGTGCCGAGCGCATCGCCGCCGCGCCCGGCGGACCCAACTCGGCCGCCCCGCTGCTCGCCTTCGAGCTCGGCGGATCGGTGCTGCTCGGCATCATCTCGGCGGTCGCGTTCGCGACGATCCTCGCGGTCGTCGCCGGCCTGACGATCACCGCGGCGGCGTCGTTCTCGCACGACATCTACGCGAGCGTCGTGAAGAAGGGCAACCCCGGCCCCGGCATGGAGGTCAAGGTCGCCCGCCGCACGGTCGTCGTCATCGGCATCGTCGCGATCATCGGCGGCATCGGCGCGAACGGTCAGAACGTGGCGTTCCTCGTCGCGCTCGCCTTCGCCGTCGCAGCCTCAGCGAACCTGCCGACGATCGTCTACTCGCTGTTCTGGAAGAAGTTCACGACCCAGGGCGCGCTCTGGAGCATGTACGGCGGGCTGGCTTCGGCGATCATCCTCATCTCGCTGTCGCCCGTCGTGTCGGGCGGCGAGAAATCGATGCTGCAGGGAGTCGACTTCTCGATCTTCCCGCTGTCGAACCCCGGAATCGTGTCGATCCCGCTCGCCTTCTTCCTCGGCTGGCTCGGGTCGGTGCTCGATCGCGGCACGGAGGACATCGCGAAGCAGACCGAGATGGAGGTGCGGTCGCTCACGGGCGTCGGCGCCGAGAAGTCGGTCGCGCACTAGGAGCTGCGCGGCACAGGGTTCGGGGCGGGCGGAAGCCTGGTCCGCCCGCCCCGCAACGACACGGAGGGCCCTCACCGGGTGGTGGTGAGGGCCCTCCGTCATGCGGGCGGATGCTCGGCGCGGGTTCTGCGGGGGGCTCGGGTGCGGCCCGCGGCCGCGGGGCGTCGGCGGTCGCGAGTGCGGCGGTTCGGTGGATGTGCGGCACATCGATGCGGCGCACTCTCACCGGAGTGGCGCACATGTACGCAGGCCGCCGCGCTTCGCGGGCTGGAGGTGCGGCTGGGGATGCGGCTAGGGCTACGGGCCGGGCTGGGGCTGGGGCTGCGATTCGGTGTCAGGGCGGCACATCGATGTGGCGCCGTCACACCGAACTGCCGCCCTCGAGGGCTCGAGGGTGCGCCCGGCGCCCGCGCGTTCAGCGCGTCGAGCGCGCGATCAGCCGGTGCAGCACCTCGAGGGCGAGCGAGCACGCGAGCGACGCTCCGAGCGCGACGACGAGCAGGTCGGTCGGCGGGGGCGCCGCGAGCTGCAGGAAGTCGGTCGCGACCGGGATCGACAGCACGACGACGAGCCCGGCGTACGCGGCGAGCACGATCGGCAGCGTCACGCGCGACAGCGGCCGCGCGAGGATCACGAGCACCCACAGCGCCGAGAGCGTGAGCGTGATCACCGCGGTCGTCTGCACTTCGTCGGCGGGAGCATCCACGAACGCGTGCGCGTAGGCGACCACGCCGATGACGGTCGCGGCGACGAGCACGCCCGACGGAATGCAGAACCGCGCTGCTCGACGCAGGAATCCGGGGCGGCAGACGCGCGCGTTGGGCAGCAGGGCGAGCACGATCGCGGGCAGACCGATCGTGAGCCCGTCGACGATCGACAGCTGCCGCGGCAGGAACGGGAACGGCCACAGCAGCGCCCCGAACACGACCGCGAACAGGATCGCGTAGACCGTCTTCGACAGGAACAGCTTCGCCAGCCGCTCGACGTTCGCGATCACCTGCCGCCCCTCGGCGACGATGCGCGGCAGCCGACTGAACTGCCCGTCGAGCAGCACGAGGCGCGCGACCGCCCGCGTCGCCGGCGCCCCCGACCCCATCGCGATGCCCATGTCGGCGTGCTTGAGCGCGAGCGCGTCGTTGACGCCGTCGCCCGTCATCGCGACCGTGTAGCCGAGCCGCTGCAGCGACTTCACCATCGCCTTCTTCTGCTCGGGGGTGACGCGGCCGAAGACGTGCTCGCGCGCCATGACGTCGTCGAGCTCGGCGACTCCCTCGGGCAGCTGTCGCGCGTCGAAGCCGTCGCCGACGTGGTCGACGCCCGCCTCGCGCGCGACGGCGGCGACCGTTCGCGGGTCGTCGCCCGAGATGATGCGGATGCTCACTCCCTGCTCGCGGAAGTACTGCAGCGTCTCGTGCGCATCCGCCCGCACCCGCTCGCGGAACGTGACGACGGCGACCGGCTCGAGCCCGGCAGGGAGGGCGGCCTCGCGCGCCTCGATCACCCCGTGCTCGTCGGCTCCGTCACCGGCCGCCGTCGTGAGCGGGGCGCTCGAGCGCGCGAGCACGAGCGTGCGCAGGCCGCTCGCGGCGAGCTCGCGGCACCGCGCGAGCGTGGCGTCGACCGCCTCGCCCGTCGACGACGCGAGCACGATGTCGGGGGCGCCGAGCAGCCAGCTGCCGGCGGGGTCGGCGAGCTGCGCGGCGCTCCACTTGCGCAGGGAGGAGAACGGCACGCGCGCCACGATCGCCGGCAGTGCGGTGAGGGTTGGCGCCGCCCCGGCGAAGGACGGCTCGACCGCGGCAGCGGAGGCTGAACCCCCGCGCGCACCGAAGCGCTCGCCGAGTGCGCGGGCCGTGGCGTTCGCGTCGCGATCGTCCGCGAAGCAGGCGAGCGCAGCATCCCGCGCCGCGCGCAGCGCCTCGTCCGAGGCCGCACCCGGCGCGTCCTCGACGTCGGCGAGCGCCAGCCCTCCCTCGGTGAGCGTGCCCGTCTTGTCGAGGCAGAGCATGTCGACGCGGGCGAGGCCTTCGACGGCGGCGAGCTCCTGCACGAGCACCTCGCGGCGCGACAGCTTCACCGCGCCGACGGCGAGCGCGACCGAGGTCATGAACACGAGGCCCTGCGGCACCATCGCGATGATGCTCGCGGTCGCCGCGACGACCGCCTCGCGCCACGCCCCCGACTCGAGCGCAACGGACCACCCGCCGACCGCCTGCATCTGCCCGTTGACGACGATCGCGCCGACCGGCAGCAGGCCGATGCTGATCCAGCGGATGATGCGCGCGATCGAGTCGCGCAGCTCGCTGCCGACGAGCGAGAACTGCTTCGCCTCGGCCGTGATGCGGCTCGCATACGAGTCGGCGCCGACGCGGATCACCCGCGCGAGCCCGCTGCCACCCACGACCGTCGACCCCGACAGCAGCTCGCGGCCCGCGGGCGACGGCACGGGGTCGGCCTCGCCGGTCAGCAGCGACTCGTCGACGTCGAGCCCGGACGACTGCAGCACGACGGCGTCGGCGACGACCTGGTCTCCGGCGGCGAGCACGAGAACGTCGTCGAGCACGACGTCGGCGATGGCGACCTCGTCGACCTCGCCGGCATGGTCGTCGGATGCTCGGCGCAACACCCTCGCCCGCGGAGCGTTGAGCACCGCCAGCCGGCTGAGCGTCACCTTGGCCCGGAACTCTTGCGCGACCCCGATGGCGACGTTGGCGATGACGAAGAAGCCGAAGAGGGCATCCTGCCAGTAGCCGAGGGCGAGCAGCACGAGGAAGCTGCCGCCGACGATCGCGTTGAAGAGCGTGAAGAGGTTGGCCTGCAGGATGCGCCAGAGCGAGCGGCCCGTGTCGTTGGGCAGCGTGTTGATCTCACCGCGGTCGCGTCGCTCGCGCACGTCGGCGCGGCTGAGCCCGGTGATGCTTGTCACGAGCGCGAGCCTAGCGGCGGACGGTTCCAGCGATTTTCGGGAATGTGGAACAAAACGGTCGTTGACAGACCAGTCTGTCTGCCATTGACTCTGATTGCTGGGGTCCCCTCAGCTTCACTGCGATCAGATCGAAGGAGATCACATGCGCAAACTCAACCGGCTGTCTGCTGTCGTGGCCGCTGCTTCGGCGGGAGCTCTGGCTCTCGTCGCGATACCGACGGCGGCGTGGGCCGACTACTCGAGGCCGTACAACTGCTCCAACAACACACAGGTAATCGCGACCTACTACGAGAACGCAGGTGGTCGTAGCTCCGAGATCCTCGGCGACTGCGGAACCATGTCCGTTCGGGTCACGTACCAGACCTATCCCGGAAGCCCGACTTACTACACATCGTGGGTTTACAACAGCGCGAGCGCCTATCGGGGCTCCACCGGGAACCTCCAACTGGCGACCCACCATAACGGGACGCTGATGAATGGGACCAGTTACGCCATTCTGAACTGATGAATGATTCGTTTCGCGTTGTGGCCGGTCGTGCCGTCGTCGTTGCGGTGCTCGCCTGCGGTGCAGTGGCTGGGTGCGCGCAGCAACCCGAGCCGATCGAGACACTCACCGTCACCGAGAGCGAATACCGCGCCGCGTTCGCCGAGTTCGTCGACTGCATGGACGCGGAGGGGTTCGGCGTCATCATCAACGATGACTCCGGCACGGTCATCGACTACGCCATTCCCGGTGAGGCCGTGCAGAGTGGCGCCGAGGAGACCTGCTACACACCGTTCATGCCGATCGACGCCGCCTGGCAGGTGGCGAACGAGGATACGAGCGAGACCGCGCTCCTGATCCGCGAGTGCCTCGAAGGGCTGGGGTACGAGTCCGACGGGACCTCGGCGGGTGACTGGCGGATCATCCAGGAGAACGGTCTCGAGTCCACCTGCGGCACCCCGTGAGGCGCGACGGCCGCTTCGCCCTGCTGCTCGTCGCACTGTGGGCCACGCCCGTGCTGCTGCTCGCGGGAGCACTGACGCTGCAGTCGACGCTCGAGCGCGCGGCTGTCACCGAGCCGGGCCCGCTGCTCGTCACGGTCGGCAGTCAGACCGATGATCGACGACAGCCCGTCGCGGTCATCGTCGAGCGTCAGCCGGGCGAGGTGGTCGCTGCACGCATCGATGGACTGGTGACCGCGGTCGAGGTGAGGACCCCGGCCGCGGTCACCGCGGGCATGCCCCTCGCCCGGGTCGATGACGCGCTGATTCGCGCCCAGACGGGCGCGGCGCCCATCGTGCGCGACGTCGCCCCCGGATCCCGCGGCCCGGATGTCGGGCGCGTGCGGGAACTGCTGGCGGCGACCGGCTACGACGTCGGCGAGGCCCCGGCCGACGCTTACTCGTTCGCGCTGAGGCGGGCGATCGACGCGTGGAACGCCGACGCGGGTCTACCCCGCGACGGAGTCTTCCGGGTGTCGTCGACGGCGTTCGTTCCGGCAGCGGTCACCGAGCTGACGAGCACACCGCTCGCCGTCGGCGATCGCATCGCCGTGAGCGGGCCCCTCGCGGTCGGCGCCGACACGGTCGTCCGTCTCGGCTTCGCCTCGGTGAGCGATCAGCCGCTGTTCGACTACGGCGACGCCGAGACGGTGCTGATCGTCGGCGCGGATGCCCTGCCCGTCGTGCCCGGAACGATCGAGGGCGACGCCGCACGCGCGATCGTCGCGGCGCTCGACGAGGCCGTCGGCGCAGGTGCGGCGACGATCGTCGCCGAGGATGACGAGCTGCGGTACGGCTCGGTATCGCTCGCGCTCGCCGCGCCCGAGGTGTCGGCGACGCTGCCCACGGCTGCGGTGCTGCTCGACCAGGAGGGGCGCCGGTGCATCTTCGTCGTACCGGCCGACTCGGCCGGCCGCGATGATGCCACCGCGCTCGCCGACGCGGAGCCCCGCGCGCTCGACATCGCCGAGCCCCTTTCCGGCGCCGCGGCACTCACCGCCGTCGACGCCGACCTGGCCGGCGCCACCGTCGTCGCCGACGCGACGCGCCTTCCCTCGGGCCGCTCATGCGCATCCGCCTGAGTGAGGTCACGGTCGCCTTCGGCGATGTGGTCGCGGTCGGCCCGATCACGACCACGATCGACGGCCCGGCGATCGTCGCGCTCGCCGGACCGTCGGGCAGCGGCAAGACCACGCTGCTCGGCGCGCTCGCGGGCGCGGTGCCCCTGGCATCGGGCGCGATGGTGGTCGATGCGGGAACAGGCGTTGAGCATCCGCGCCTGCCGTCATTCAGCTGGGTGTCGCAGGCGGCCAACGCGCTGCCCGATCGGTCGGCGCTCGACAACGTCATGCTGGGAGCCCTCGGTCGCGGTGCGGGGCTCGCCGACGCCGTCGCCGATGCTGAGAACCGCCTCGTCGTGATGGGCCTCGAACACCGCCGCGTTCAGGCGGCGCGCACGCTCAGCGGCGGCGAGCTGCAGCGGCTCGCGTTCGCACGGGCTCTCGCGGCTGAGCGCCCCGTCATCCTCGCGGATGAGCCGACGGCGAGCCTCGACGAGGCGAACACGCGGATGCTCTGCGCACGCCTGCGCGACCTCGCGCGCGATCGGCTCATCGTCGTGGCGACGCACGATCCGATCGTGATGGAGGCGTGCGATCGCGTCATCGATGTGAGGGCGCTGAGCCACCGCAGCGATGCGGCATGAACGACACCGACGTGGCGACGGGCGAGCGCGGCTGGCGCCTCCCCCTTCTCGCGCGCGAGGCGCTGCAGTCGGTGCGCACCTCGCGGCGGTTGAGGCCGCTGCTCGTGGTGGCAGTGCTGGTCGGCCCGGCGCTCGCCGCAGTAGGGGGTCTCGAAGCGATCGGGCTCGAGCGCGACCGCGCCGCGCTCGACGAGGCCGGTGCTCGCGTCGTCGTGCTGGCCGGTTCGGCCGAGCGGCCGGTCGCCATCGAGCGCGCCTCCTGCGAGAGACTCGCTGAGCTGCCGGGAATCGAGCGCGCCGGGGCGCTGCTCGCATCGACGCGCACGGCGGTGCTTCCGCTCGGCCCGGCTGTCGCGGTCGTGCCGACGAGCCCCAGCCTGCTGCCCGAGCTGGCCCTCGCCGACGCGGTCGTCGGTGCCGACCTCGCGAGCCGAGCCGAGCGCATCGAGCGCCTCGATACCGGCGCGGTGCTGACGTCGGCGCTCGGGTCGAACCAGCCCGAGGGCATCCCGCTCGACCGCGCGCTCGCCGTGCCCATCGCCGACAGTGTGCGCGAGATCGACCGATGCATCGTGGTGACCGAGCAGGGCGTCTCACTGGCGACGGTCGCTGGCGCGGCGCTCGGGGCTCTCACGGTCTCGGGCCCGCTTCCCGTCGCGACGCCCGTGCTCGCGCAGCCGCTCGACGCGACCGAGCAGTTCCTGCAGCGCCCGACCCGCTGGGTGCCGCTCGTGATGGGCGTCATCGCCGGTCTCGCGACGATCGCGCTCGGCGCGACGCGCCTGTCGGAGTTCGCCGCCTACCGTCTCTCCGGTACGCGACCGAGAGAGCTCACCGCGATCCTCGGCCTCGAGAGTCTCGCGCTCGCGGGGGTCGCCGCGGTCTCGGGGGTGACCGCGGCGCTGCTCCTCAGCCCATGGCTCGTGAGCGGCGTGACGACCGCGGCGGGGGCGCTCGTCGTCGGCGCGACATGGTGGTCGATCGCCGCGATAGGCCTCGCGCCGCTCGCGCGGATCTCGCCCCTGCGCCTCAGCAAAGAGCGCTGACGCCTAGCCCCCGACGACCGCCCCGAACCGCTCGGGCAGCGTCGACCGGTGCGCGTAGCGCAGCTCGGCGTGCGTGAGCGTGAAGCGGTCCTGGATCTCGAGGCCGTCGACCTCGGCATCGGTCACGCCGATGCGCAGCACGGGCACGTCGCGCCCCTCGCACAGGCCGCGGAACTTCACGTCGTCCTCGCGGGCCACCGACACGAGCACGCGGGCCTGCGACTCCGACAGCAGTGCGGCGAGAGCATCCACCCCATCGCGCTCCATGAGCTCGGTGAGCCAGA
>JAOASR010000083.1 GCA_030158585.1 Microcella sp. | reverse complement strand
ATCTGGTCGACGTCGACGATGCGCGGCGTCGTGCCGACGAGCACGCACACCTCGCCGTGGCCGTTCCAGCCCAGGGCGGCAATGCGGCTCGGCAGCTCGTTGTCGTACTCGCCGCTGAGAATCGAGTCGACGACGAGAGCCTCGAGCCGGGCATCCCACAGGCCCCTCGCCTCAGCGGCGCGCGCGTACACGTCGGCGGCCGCGAAGGCGATCTCGCGGCTGTACAGCAGGATCGCCTCGCGCAGGCTCTGGTCGCCGCTCGTGACGCGGTCCTCCACGACTTCGACGGTCACGCGGATCAGCTGCAGCGTCTGCTGCAGACTCACCGAGCGCAGGAGCTCGCGAGGCGCGGCGCCGAAGACGTCGGCGGCGATCCACGGCTGCGAGGTCGGGTCCTCGTACCAGCTGATGAGCGAGCTGATACCGGCCTGCGCGACGAGGCCGACGGCCGAGCGGCGGCTCGGCGGCATTTCGCGATACCAGGGGAGCGTGTCGTCGAGGCGCTTGAGCGTCGCGGTCGCGAGCTCGCCCGAGATGTTGCGCAGGTACTGCAGGGTCTGGGCCTTCGTCATCGACGCCATGGCTTATCCCTTCCTCTCGACCTGAGTCGGGGCCCCGCGCAGTGCGGGGCCCCGGGCAGTGCTTCTCGCGCTCAGGCTTCGCCGCCGGCCGAGCCGGTGGTTCCTGCGGTCACGTCATGCAGACGGTACTGCTCGATCGCGCGGGCGACGACCGAGGGGTCGACCTGCCCGCGGCGGGCGAGCTGCTGGAGGGTCTTCACGACGACCGAGGGGCCGTCGATGTGGAAGAAGCGGCGCGCGGCCGGGCGCGTGTCGCTGAAGCCGAAGCCGTCGGCTCCGAGCGTCGCGAAGTCGCCGGGCACGAACTGCCGGATCTGGTCGGGAACCGCGTGCATGAAGTCGGTGACCGCGACGAACGGCCCCTCGGCTCCCTGCAGCTTCTGCGTCACGTACGGGGTGCGGGGCGCCTCGGTGGGGTTGAGGAAGTTGTGCTCGTCGGCGGCGAGGCCGTCGCGGCGCAGTTCCGTCCACGAGGTGACGCTCCAGATGTCGGCCGAGATGCCCCAGTCGTTCGCCAGGAGCTCCTGCGCCTCGATCGCCCACGGCACCGCGACGCCCGACGCGAGGATCTGCGCCTTCGGGCCCTGGTGCTCGCTGCGCTTGAGCAGGTAGATGCCCTTGAGCAGGCCGTCGACGTCGAGACCCTCGGGCTCGGCCGGCTGCACGATCGGCTCGTTGTAGACGGTCAGGTAGTACATGACGTTCGGGTCGGCGTGGTTGCCGCCGTACATTCGGTCGAGGCCGGCGCGCACGATGTGGCCGAGCTCGTAGCCGTAGGCCGGGTCGTACGAGACGACGGCCGGGTTGGTCGAGGCGAGCAGCGGCGAGTGGCCGTCGGCGTGCTGCAGGCCCTCGCCCGTGAGCGTCGTGCGGCCGGCGGTCGCGCCGATGATGAAGCCGCGCGCCATCTGGTCGCCCGCCGCCCACATCGCGTCACCCGTGCGCTGGAACCCGAACATCGAGTAGAAGACGTAGACGGGGATGAGCGGCTGGCCGTGCGTGGCGTAGCTCGTGCCGACCGCCGTGAACGCGGCGAACGCGCCCGCCTCGTTGATGCCGGTGTGGATGATCTGGCCCTGCGGGCTCTCCTTGTACGCGAGCAGCAGCTCGCGGTCGACGGAGGTGTAGTGCTGCCCGTTCGGGTTGTAGATCTTCGAGGTCGGGAAGTACGCGTCCATGCCGAACGTGCGCGCCTCGTCGGGGATGATCGGCACGATGCGGCTGCCGAACTCCTTGTCGCGCAGCAGATCCTTGAGCAGTCGCGCGAAGGCCATCGTCGTGGCGATCTCCTGCTTGCCCGACCCCTTCTTCGCGATCGCGTAGGCGCTCTCGTCAGGAAGGTGAACGTCGACGTGCTTCGAGCGGCGCTCCGGCAGGTAGCCGCCGAGCGCGCGACGGCGCTCGTGCATGTACTGGATCGCCGGGTCGTCGTTGCCCGGGTGGTAGTACGGCGGGCGGTACGGGTCGGCCTCGAGCTGGGCATCCGTGATCGGGATGCGCATCTCGTCGCGGAACTGCTTGAGGTTGTCGAGCGTGAGCTTCTTCATCTGGTGGGTCGCGTTGCGGCCCTCGAAGCTCGGGCCGAGGCCGTAGCCCTTGAC
>JAOASR010000082.1 GCA_030158585.1 Microcella sp. | reverse complement strand
TGCACATGACGTTCGGCGAGGTGCCCGAGCTCGTCGTGGTGAGCGCGTTCGACGTGTCGATGATCCTGTACGCCGAGCACTCGTTCAACGCCTCGACCTTCACGGCGCGCGTCATCACCTCGACGCTCAGCGACGTCTACTCGGCCGTCGTCGGAGCGATCGGCGCCCTCAAGGGCCCCCTGCACGGCGGAGCGAACGAGGCCGTCATGCACACCTTCGACGAGATCGGCTCGGCCGACCGCGCGCAGGCGTGGCTCGACGAGGCCCTCGCGACCAAGCGCAAGATCATGGGCTTCGGCCACCGCGTCTACAAGAACGGCGACTCGCGCGTGCCGACCATGAAGGCCGCGCTCGAGACCCTCGTCGCGCACTACGACCGGCCCGAGGTGCTCGACCTGTACGACACCCTCGAGGCTGCGATGGTGGGGGCGAAGAGCATCAAGCCGAACCTCGACTACCCGTCGGGCCCGGCCTACAACCTCATGGGCTTCGACACGACGATCTTCACGCCGCTGTTCATCGCCTCGCGCGTCACCGGGTGGACGGCGCACGTGCGCGAGCAGCTCGCGTCGAATGCCCTCATCCGTCCGCTGAGCGCGTACAACGGGCCCGACGAGCGGCACCTCTCGGGTTCGTGAGCGAGAGTGGGGGGATGACTGCCGCGATTCAGACCCCCCACCTCACGCTCAACGACGGCCGCAGCATCCCCCAGCTCGGGCTCGGCGTCTTCCTCGTCGACCCCGCCGAGGCGGAGCGCATCGTGACCGAGGCCCTCGAGGTCGGCTACCGCCACATCGACACGGCCATGATCTACAAGAACGAGGAGGGCGTCGGTCGCGCGATCGCCAACTCGGGCATCCCGCGCGACGAGCTCTTCATCACCACCAAGCTCTGGAACAGCGACCAGGGCACCGACTCGGCGCGCGCCGCGCTCGACACCTCGCTCGAGAAGCTCGGGCTCGACTACGTCGACCTGTACCTCATCCACTGGCCGGCGCCGAAGTACGGCAAGCACGTCGAGTCGTGGCAGACGCTCGTCGAGCTGCAGGCGGCCGGCGGCGCGCGCTCGATCGGCGTCTCGAACTTCATGAAGGCGCACCTCGACGACCTCGCCGCCGCCTCCGACGTCGTGCCGGCCGTCAACCAGGTCGAGCTGCACCCGGCGTTCCAGCAGCGTGAGCTGCGCAAGTACCAGGAGCCCCGCGGCACCCTCACCGAGGCGTGGGGCCCGCTCGGCCAGGGCAAGTACGAGCTCGCCGAGCTGCCGGGGTTCGCCTCGATCGCCGAGCGGCACGGCAAGACGGTGCAGCAGGTCGCCATCCGCTGGCACCTGCAGGAGGGCGTCATCGTCTTCCCGAAGACCACGAAGCGCGAGCGCATGATCGAGAACGCCGACGTGTTCGACTTCGAGCTCACGGCCGACGACATGGCGACCATCGCGGCCGCCGACCGCGACCAGCGCGTCGGCGCGCACCCGCTCAACACCGACTTCTAGGGGGCGGGCGGATGCTCGGCTCGCCGTCGGGCGACGACCCCGGCCATGGCCGGGTCGTCGTCCGACGGTGCACCCAGGCCGACGTGTCGGCGCGCGAGGCCGCCGAGCCGCCCCGCCGCGGTTACGCGCGCGGCGCCTTCGCCCGCCAGGAGGCGGGCTCGGTCGACTTCCTCGTCGCCCTCGTCGACGGCGTGCCGCTCGGGTCAGGGGAACTCACTCGTGACGACCCACCGGAGCTCAAGAACCTCGGCGTGGAGCCCGCGGCTCGCGGGCGCGGCGTCGGTACGGCGTTGATCCGCGCGGCGGAGTCGCTCGTGGCCGACCGTTGCTCCGCTGCGGGAGTCGGAGAGTGCGCTCTCGTCGTGGGCGTCGGCCTCGACAACCCTCGTGCGGCCGCCCTCTACGAGCGCCTTGGATACCAGCGCACCGGCGCGTTCTCGACGACGACCTACAGCTACGTCGACGCCGCAGGTGCAACGCAGACGGCGACTGAGCGGGATGAGGAACTCATCAAGCGCTGGTGAGGGGCGTCACCACCTCGAGCCCGCCACGTGTGCGACTAATTCGCCCTGTTTCGGGCAACTCGTGCGCCCAGGGGCGTACGAATTGCCCCGCTCAGTGCGAATTGCGGCTGTCCCGGGCGACTTTCCAGCCGGGCCGTGTGCAAACCGCGCTGTTTCGGGCACACCGCGCGCCCGGGGG
>JAOASR010000081.1 GCA_030158585.1 Microcella sp. | reverse complement strand
GCGAGGTGTGCGTGCTCGTCGGCACGACGCCGCGCATCGTCGACGTCGACCAGATCCGTCGCACCGCCCGGCACGTCGACGCCGACGTGCTCATCGGCGTGCAGGGCAACAGACTCGTCGTCGTCATCGGCCGTGCGCTGCCGAAGGCCGACGAGCCGCCCCAGGCTCCGACGACCTTCCCGCAGATCGCGCAGTCGCTCGAGCCCTTCTTCGGCACCGGCCACCTCGTGCTCGGCCCCGAGGTGCCCGATGTCGTCGACGCGGGCAAGAGCGCCAAGGCCGCCCTCGCCGGCTTCGCCGTAGCCCGCTCGTGGCGCAATGCCCCGCGCCCGACGCTCGCCGATGACCTGCTGCCCGAGCGCGCGCTCGCGGGAGATCCGATCGCGCGTGCGACGCTCATCACGCGCATCTACAAGCCGCTCAAGGCGCACAACACCGAGCTGCTGACGACGCTGTGGGCCTATCTCGACAACGGCCGCAGCCTCGAGGCGACGGCGCGCGAGCTCTACGTGCACCCCAATACGGTGCGATACCGCCTGAAGCGCATCAGCGAGGTCATCGGCTGGGATGCCACGGGCGCCCGCGAGGCGATCATCCTGCAGTGCGCGCTCATCGTGGGCTCGATCGCCGAGCCCGAGCCGCCGCGGCGCTGAGCCGGCGCGCACGTGCCTGACACGCGGGGTCATACCGGCACGGGCATCCGTCAGCCTGTACGGTCCTCACAAGGTCTCGTGGCTTTCTTGCGCCCTGACCACCACCACCCCTGTTCGCCGCCCTTGGGAGGATGAAGCAATGATCGTCGTCGTCGCCCCCGGCCAGGGGTCGCAGACCCCGGGCTTCCTCGAGCCGTGGCTCGCCGACCCCGCGCACCGCGCGCGCCTCGAGGCGCTCGGCGAGGCGGCCGGCATCGACCTCATCGCGCACGGCACCGTCTCGGACGCCGACACGATCCGCGACACCGCGATCGCGCAGCCGCTCATCGTCGCCGCCTCTCTCGTGAGCGCGGCCGCTCTGCTCGAGGGCCGCCGCGATCGCGTGGGCGCCGTCGCCGGGCACTCGGTGGGCGAATTCGCCGCCGCCGCCATCGCGGGCGTGCTCGATGAGGCCGACGCGCTGCGCCTCGTGCGCGAGCGCGGGCTCGCGATGGCCGAGGCGGCAGCGGCGATTCCCACCGGCATGAGCGCGGTTCTCGGCGGCGATGCGGATGCTCTTCTCGAGCGCCTCGTCGAGCTCGGCCTCGAGGCCGCCAACGTCAACGGCGGCGGCCAGACCGTCGTCGCGGGCGAGCTGCGCAACCTCGACGCCCTCGCCTCCGACCCCGTGCCCGGCACGCGCGTCATCCCGTTGCAGGTCGCGGGCGCGTTCCACACGAGCTACATGGGGTCGGCGGTGGAGCGCGTGCGCGCCGCGGCTGCGACCACCGCTGCCGCCGATCCGAGCATCCGCCTCTACACGAACCGCGACGGATCGGTCGTGACCTCGGGCGCGGGCTTCGTCGAGCTGCTCGTCGGCCAGATCTCGTCGCCCGTGCGCTGGGACCGGTGCATGGAGTCGATGGCCGCCGATGGCGTCACGGGCGTCATCGAGCTGCTGCCCGCGGGTGCGCTCGTCGGGCTCGCCAAGCGAGGACTCAAGGGCGTGCCGACCGTCGCGATCAAGACCCCCGACGACCTTCCCGCCGCGATCGAGATGCTGGAGAGCGCATGAACGAGCAGCCCGTCCTGAAGCAGTCGGTGGGCGTGCCGTTCACGCGCATCTGGTCGGTCGGCGCCGCGCGCGGCGACGTGACCGTGCCCAACGACGACATCGTCGGGCCCATCGATTCGTCGGATGAGTGGATCCGCCAGCGCACGGGCGTCATCACGCGCATGCGCGCCTCGGAGTCGGTCACCGCGGTCGACCTCGCCGAGGCCGCGTCGCTCGAGGCGATCGATCGTGCGGGCATCGACCCGAGCCGCATCGGCGCCGTCATCGTCTCGACGATCTCGAACCCCGTGCAGACGCCCTCGTTGGCCGCACTGCTGGCCGAGCGCGTCGGCGCCAACCCCGCGCCCGCCTACGACGTCTCGGCGGCCTGCGCCGGCTACACCTACGGCATCGCGCAGGCTGACGCGCTCGTGCGCGCCGGTGCGGCCGAGTTCGTGCTCGTCGTCGGCGCCGAGAAGCTCAGCGACTTCGCCAAGCCCACCGACCGCACGATCTCGTTCCTGCTCGGCGACGGCGCGGGTGCCGCGATCGTCGGCCCCGCCGACTCCCCCGGCATCGGGGCGAGCGTCTGGGGCTCGGACGGCTCGAAGTGGGAGACCATCGGCATGGACCACACGATCGCCGAGGCGGTCGAGGTCGGCGAGTTCCCGACGCTGCGCCAGGAGGGCCAGACGGTGTTCCGCTGGGCCGTCTGGGAGATGGCCAAGGTCGCCCAGCGCGCCCTCGAAGCGGCGGGCGTCACGGCCGACCAGCTCGCGGCGTTCATCCCCCACCAGGCCAACATGCGCATCATCGACGAGTTCGCCAAGCAGCTCAAGCTGCCTGAGAGCGTCGTCATCGCGCGCGACATCGCCACGACCGGCAACACCTCGGCGGCGTCGATTCCGCTCGCGACGCATCGACTGCTCGCCGAGCATCCGGAGCTCAGCGGCGGCCTCGCCCTGCAGATCGGCTTCGGCGCCGGCCTCGTCTTCGGCGCGCAGGTGGTCAGACTGCCGTAGCGCCACGCCCCACCCGACCGCCCTCGGCCCGCCGAGGCCCCGCCCTAGGATGGGGAGCGGTCATCCGACACCCCATAGGAGATACGAACATGGCACATTCCACCGAAGAGGTCCTCGCCGGCCTGGCCGAGCTCATCAACGACGAGACCGGCATCGCGACCGACTCGGTCGCGCTCGACAAGTCGTTCACGGACGACCTCGACATCGACTCGATCTCGATGATGACGATCGTCGTCAACGCCGAGGAGAAGTTCGACGTGAAGATCCCCGACGAAGAGGTCAAGAACCTCAAGACCGTCGGCGACGCCGTCACCTTCATCGTCAACGCGCAGGGCTGACGCCCTCAGCGGATGCCGGGGCCGGCTCTCGCAGGACGAGACGCCGCCCCGGCGCCCGCGCCGCACTCCACCCTAAGAACTGAAGCGGATGCCATGACCACGATCGTCGTCACCGGAATCGGTGCCACCTCCCCCCTCGGCGGCACGGCTCGCGAGAGCTGGTCGGCCCTCCTCGCCGGAGAATCGGGCGTGCGCTCGCTCGAGCAGCCCTGGGTCGCCGAGCACGAACTGCCCGTGACCTTCGCCGCGCAGGCCAAGGTGCGCCCCGAGGAGGTGCTCGAGCGCCAGGAGACCAAGCGCCTCGACCCCTCGGCGCAGTTCGCGCTCATCGCCGCGCGCGAGGCCTGGGCAGACGCCGGCTCGCCCGATGTGGCGCCCGAGCGGATTCTCGTCGACTACGCGACGGGCATCGGCGGTCTCTGGACCCTCCTCGACGCGTGGGACGTGCTCAAGGAGAAGGGCCCGCGCCGAGTCCTCCCGATGACGATCCCCATGCTCATGCCCAACGCCGCCGCGGCCGCGATCAGCATGGGCCTCGGCGCCCGCGCCGGCGCCCGCACCGTCGTGTCGGCCTGCGCCTCGGGCACCGAGGCCATCGCCAACGCCTACGAGCACCTGCAGCAGGGCCTCGCCGACATCGTCGTCGCCGGCGGCACCGAAGCGGTCGTGCATCCGCTGCCGATCGCCGCGTTCGCGTCGATGCAGGCGCTCTCGAAGCGCAACGACGACCCCGCCGCCGCCTCGCGCCCCTACGACGTCGACCGCGACGGCTTCGTGCTCGGAGAGGGCGCGGCCGCGATCGTGCTCGAGACCAAGGAGCACGCGCTCGCGCGCGGCGCCCGCATCTACGCCGAGCTCGCCGGCGGCTCGGTCACCTCCGATTCGTACCACATCACCGCTCCCGACCCCGAGGGCTCGGGCGCCGCTCGCGCCGTGCTCGCGGCGCTCGAGCAGGCCGGCGCGACCCCCGCCGACGTCACGCACATCAACGCTCACGCGACCTCGACGCCCGTCGGCGACGTCGCCGAGTTCGAGGCGCTCAAGCGCGTCTTCGGCGACCGCGTCGGCTCGATCCCCGTGTCGGCGACGAAGGCCTCGACGGGTCACCTGCTCGGTGGCACGGGAGCCCTCGAGGCGGTGTTCACGATCCTCGCGATCCACGAGCGCATGGCGCCGCCGACGATCAACCTGGACAACCAGGACGAGCGCATCCCGCTCGACGTCGTGACCTCGCCCCGACCGCTCGGCGACGGGCCGCAGCTCGCGATCTCGAACTCGTTCGGCTTCGGCGGGCACAACTCGGTCATCGCGTTCCGCTCGGTCGACTAGCGCCCCTGCGGTCGGTGTGCGATCCGCCCGCACACGTCAACAGCCCAGAACCTGCGACGTCTCGCGGGGCCGGGGAGCCTTCCACCCGGCGCTCGTGGCGCCTGCCGTCCTGAGCTGCTGACGAACCGAACCGCGCGGTCAGCCCGCGCGGTGGAGCCAGACGACGCGCTGACCGTCTCCCGCATGGCGGAAGGCCTCGAGCTCGTCGTCCCAGGCCTGCCCGAGGGCGAGGCGCAGTTCGCGGTGGAGCTCGAGCGTGTTCGAGCCCGCGACCTCCATGGCGTAGCGAATGCGGTCTTCCGGGATCACCATGTTGCCGGCGACGTCGGTCTGCGCGTAGAAGATGCCGAGGTCGGGGGTGTGCATCCACCGGCCGCCGTCGGTGCCGAAGCCGGCCTCTTCGGTGACCTCGAAGCGGAGGTGCTCCCAGCCGCGCAGGGCGCTCGCGATGCGGGCTCCGGTGCCGCGGTCGCCCTCCCAGACGAACTCGGTGCGCTGCGAGCCGCGCAGCACCGGCTGATCGATCCAGTCGAAGCTGACGGCGCGCTCGATGGCGCGACCTGCCGCCCACTCGATGTGCGGGCAGAGTGCGCGCGGAGCGGAGTGCACAAGGAGCACTCCGCGAGCCGTTGCTGTTGCCACTGTTCACTCCGTTTCTTCAGGTACGACTTCCCCATCGACCTGGTCACGGTGTGGCAGCGTGTTCAGTTGTGCGGTTGCCCGCTTCCCGCATTATTCCGCACATCCGGGTCGAATCACAAGCATGTGGTTCGATTGCATTTCGTGTCGCTCTCGGATTTCCCGCGCGGTGCATACGCCGCATAGTCTGGATCCATGACGCTTCGTCATTCCTTGCTCTCGGTGCTCACTCTCGGACCGGCCTACGGCTACCAGCTGCACGCCGAGGTCGTCGAGCGCACCAGGCGCGATGCGCCCCTCAACGTGGGCCAGGTCTACTCGACTCTCGATCGGCTGCGCCGCGACGGCCTTGTCGAGGATGCGGGCGCGACGCCCGACAACCTGCCCCTCTACCAGCTCACCGACTCGGGAGCGATCGAGGCGCGCATGCACCTCACCGAGCCCGACCTCGCCGACTGGCACGAGATGGTCGAGCGCGTTCTGCTCGCGATGTCGCTGCCGGGCAACCACCTCGAGACCCTGCTGGCGAACTACCGGATGCTGTGGGCACCGCGCGACGGAGCATCCGCCGAGGTCGTCGATCCGTCCGGCGGCGCGGCGCAGGCCTCGGCCGCGCACGCGCAGCGCCTCCTGCGCTCCGCGGCGCTCGCGTGGCTCGACTCGCTTCCGACGGTCGAGCCGTGGCCACTGCGCACCGACCGACGGCGTCGTGGGCGTCGCGCGGCCGAGCCGGCTTCGGCGCCCGAGGGGGTCGAGTCGACGTCGCACGACTCGGCGCGCTGAGCCGGGCCCAGGCCGCGCCGGCGCCGAGCTGCGCCGCGCCTACTTCGCGTCGCTGTAGCGGTCGACCACGGCGACCGTGATCGGGAAGCTCACCGGGCTATCGCCGAACAGCAGGCGCCCTGCGTCGGCGGCGGCGGCGCGCAGTGCTTGCTCCACATCGGCGGCCCGGTCACGAGGAGCATGCACGATGAGCTCGTCATGCAGGTAGAACACGAGGTGGGGCTGCGAGGCCAGCGGACCGCCCTGCGGCGACCAGAGTCGGCGGCGCACGCCGGCCATCCACGACAGCGCCCACTCGGCGGCGCTCCCCTGCACCACGAAGTTGCGGGTGAAGCGCCCCCAGCTGCGCGCCTCGGCACGCGCGGCGTTGCGCTGGGCCTCGGTCGCGCCGTCGGAGGCCGCGATGAGCTGGCGCTCGCGCCACTGCTCGCCGGGCGAGGGCGAGGTGCGGCCGAGGCGCGTGCGCACGCGCTCGCCGCGCTCGCCCGCGCGGGCCGCCTCCTCGACGAAGCGGATCGCGTCGGGGAAAACTCGCTGCAGGCGCGGGAGCACGCGGGCGCTCTGACCGGTCGTTCCGCCGTACATGGCGCCGAGCATCCCGAGCTTGGCGTGCTCGCGCGAGGCGACCGCGCCGCTCGCGACGATGCCCTCGTAGAGGTCGATGCCGGCGCCGGCGCGCGCCATCGCCGCGTCGTTCGAGAGCGCGGCGAGGATGCGCGGCTCGAGCTGCGCGGCGTCGGCGACGACGAGCACCCAGCCGGGGTCTGCCTGCACGACGCTGCGGATCATCTTGGGCAGCTGCAGGGCTCCCCCGCCGTCGGAGCCCCAACGACCCGTGACGACCGCACCGGGCACGTAGCTCGGGCGGAAGCGGCCGTCGTGCACGTGGGTCTCGAGCCACGCCCAGCCGTTGGCGGCGAGCAGGCGGCTGAGCTTCTTGTAGCGCAGGAGCGGCTCGATCGCGGGGTGGTCGAGCTGCTTGAGCTCCCAGGAGCGGGCGCTGCTGACGTCGAGACCGGCGCGGCGCAGGGCCTTCACGAGCTCGGGCGGCGAGTCGAGCGGGATCGTGCCGGGGGCGGCGCCGAGCAGGTGCTCGACCTCGAGGGCGAGGGTCTGGAGCTTCTCGGGGCGCTGGCCGGGTGTCTGCGGGCGCGGGCGCGGGCCGAGCAGCTCGGTGAGGAGGGCGTCGTGGGCGTCGGCGCTCCACGGGAGGCCGGTGTGCTGCATCTCGACGGCGGCGAGGGCGCCGGCCGACTCGGCGGCGGCGAGCAGGGCGAGGTCGCGCGGGGTCGGAGCGCCGGGGCCGCGGTCGCGGGTGAGGTCGGCGCGCTGGGCGGCGTGGAGGGCGGGGGCGCTCGAGTCGGCTGGGGCGGCGGAGCCTGGGGAGTCGTCGTCGGGTGCGTGGTCGTCGGCGGGTGCGGAGCGGGCGCCGCCCCCGAGTCGCGGATGCTCGAGGCGCGCCGAGCGCAGCACAGGTCGCTCGGCGCGGGTCGGCGGGTCGGTCGGCTCGAGCTCGAAGAGCGCATCAGCCTGCGGCGCGGGCAGCGCGATGCGCGTCGGCTCGAGCCTGCGCGCCAGGGCGGGGTGCGGCGCGCGGCCATCGACCCCGGCGAGGATCGCGTCGACGAGCCGCAGATCGTGGCAGCGCTCGACCCGCACGCCCGCGGCGAGCAGCTCGGGGTACCAGGCGGCGGTGTCGCTCCAGACCCAGCGGGGCGGCTCGCCGTCGTGGGTCTCGCGTGCGGCGACGGCGGCCTCGACGTCGGCTCGCGCGACCTCGGTCGTGCCGTCGTCGTCGGTGACGAGCATCCCCCCTGCGGGGCCCCGGTCGACGACGATGAGCACGCCCTCAGTCTGCCGTGCCCCACCGACCCCGCTCGTCTCCACAATTCAGGAGTCGCGGTCGCGGCGGAGGGCCGGTGAGCGCTCTGGCGGCGTGTCGGCGGCGGTCGGATGCCCGAACTCCTGAGTTGTGGAGGTCCGCGCCGCGCTGCCGGGCCGAAGGGCGTGAGCCGCGATCGCAGCTCCACAATTCAGGAACGGTGCGGGCGTGACGGGCTGCCACGGGCATCCGTCGCGTGTCGTCAGGGTGCTCGGGTCGCGAACTCCTGAATTGTGGGGACCCCGTGCCGCCCGACCTCGGCCGGAGGTACGTCGATCAAACGGCGGGCTACGGCTAGTGCAGGAGCGAGCCGTCTTTCGCGAGCACGTTCTTCTCGCCGGCCTCGATCGCGAACGGGAAGCGGTTCTGTTTCGGCGGCAGCGGGCAGTTGAAGTTGTAGCTGAAGGCGCACGGCGGCAGGATGGCGGTGTTGAAGTCGAGCGTGATCGAGCCGTCGGGGTTCGGGGCGAGGAAGAGGAACCGCCCGACCGAGTAGGTGCTGTCGCCGTTCGTCGCGTCGGCGAAGACGAGCTGCAGGGCGCGCCCCGACTTGAACGCCGCGATGTCGTACTCGACGCCGTCGTGCGTGAAGCGGATCTCTCCGGGCACGACCTCGTCGCGAGTCTTGCCGTCGTCTTTGAGGTGCTCGAAGCCGAGCGTCGTGCCGCCCTCGATCTCGCGGAAGGTTCCCGTCACGACCCACGCGGGGTCGTAGTCGAAGGCGTCGATGCCGCCGAAGTTCTGGATGCCCTCGCTCTGCGCATCCCACACGCGCAGCGCGTACGCGCCCTCGTCGCCCGCGATGACGAAGCCCGTCGTGTGGTCGTCGAAGACGATCGTCGAGGGCGCCGCGTCGTCCTTGCCGCGCACGCGCACGGTGCCGTCGACGAGCTCGCCGTCGACCGTGATGCCGTCGGCCGCGGTCGCCGTCACGAGCAGGCCGCCCTCGGGAGCAGGCGCCCAGCGGCCCGGCACACCCCAGATCGTCTGCTCGGCGTCGACCCACTGCGTGTTGACGAGCGCGAGCGGGCCCTGCGGCTGCACGGCGGCGAGATCGCGGCGCTCGCGGAAGACGCGGTAGCGCTCCTCGGGCGTCGCGGGGGCGGCGGGCTGGGAGGGGGCGGCGTTCGACATGGGCTCCATCCTGACGGGGATGCTCAGGGCAACGCGAATCGGCGCGCCGGTGTTCCCGGGCCGGAGCCGCGACGGGGCCGCTCAGCCGGCGAGCACCGTCACCGCGACGAGCACCGCCGAGTGCGCGAGCGTCAGCAGCACGAAGGCTCTCTCAGCCGCGGCCGCGGGCACTGACGCGCCGCTGCGCTCGCGGTACCACCAGACCGAGAACCACTGCGCCGCCGCGAGCACGAGCAGCGCGATCGTGCCGACGCTCACGAGGTCGCTCACCGGCTCCCCCACGACGAGCCGTGTCACCTGGTAGAGCGCGACGACGCCCCATGGCACGATTGCGATCGCCGCGCCCGCGCTGAACGCCCCGAGCCCGGAGCGCCCCGGCGTCGTGTGGCGATCCTGCAGCCAGAGCAGCACGACGGCCCCGGCCGCGAGGGCGTACACGGCGACGAGCACACCCGCCTCGCTCACACCGTTGAGCAGCGCGACGAGCACGACCGTGATGCCGGCCGTCTGCGACAGCTCGAGCCAGCGCCAGCCGGCTCGACCTCGCGCGAGCCCGGCCTCGTGACGATCGCGCAGCGGTCGGATGCTCACCGCGAGCCGCACGACCGCGCTCACGAGCAGCACGACCGAGGTCGCGACCGCGAGATCCACGGCGGCGAACGGCTCCGGCGGCACGCCTGGCGCGGAGAGCCGCACGGCCAGCGCGGCCTCGAGCGTCGCGGCTCCGGCGAGGAGCGCGAGCGCGGTGACGAGGTGCAGCGCGGCGGAGCTCAGGGAGAGGGGCGCGAGGCGGAGCATCCGCGGCGTCGTCGTGCTCATGAGGCGCTCCTCTCGAGTCGGCGGTCGACCCTCGCTCGCATGCTATCGAGGGCTGCAGCCGCCGCTGCACAGGCGGCGCTCACGAAGCTCGGGCAGGCTGGAGCGCGAGCGCGGCGACTGCGCTCCCGGACGACGGTTCAGTACCCGGAACGCGACAAGACTGGCCAGGAGGACCGTCATGTCGTGGATCGTGCTCATCGTCTCGGGCGTACTGGAGGCCGTCTGGGCGACCGCCCTCGGCGCGTCGAAGGGCTTCACCCGCATCGGGCCCTCGATCGTCTTCGTCGTGGCACTCGCGGCGAGCATGGCCGGACTCGCGTGGGCCATGCGTGACATCTCGACCGGTACCGCCTACGCCGTCTGGGTCGGCATCGGCGCGAGCCTGACCGTGCTGTGGGCGATGCTCACCGGAGCCGAGGCGCTCTCGGTCGTCAAGCTGCTGCTCGTGCTCGGCATCGTCGCGTGCGTCATCGGGCTCAAGCTCGTGAGCGACACGCACTGAGCGAGCCCCGCCGAGAATCGGTAGGGCGGACGGGACTTGAACCCGTGACCGACGGATTATGAGTCCGCTGCTCTAACCAGCTGAGCTACCGCCCCGCGGGCCGCTGAGGACCCTCGATCACTCTACCGAGCGGCTGCGGCGGTGCCGGTCAGCTCGCGGGCGCGGGCGCCGCCGAGCCGACGCCGTCGACCACCGGGTCGTCGACATCTTCGCCGCGGTACAGAGCCTCGAACGTCTCGAGGGTGCGGGTGATGTCGTGGCCCGAGACGATGCGCAGGCTCTCGCGCTTGAGCACGAGCAGCTCGTCGTGCGGCATCGTGA
>JAOASR010000080.1 GCA_030158585.1 Microcella sp. | reverse complement strand
TACCGCAACCACCCGGGCCACGCCGAGGCGGTCGAGATCGTCTTCGACCCGACCGTGACGACATACCGCGACATCCTGGCGTTCTTCTTCCAGATCCACGACCCGTCGACGCTCAACCGGCAGGGCAACGACGTCGGCTCGAGCTACCGTTCGGCGATCTTCCCGCTCACCCCCGAGCAGGAGCACGTCGCCCGCGAGACCATCGCCGACGTCGACGCCACGCGCCGCTGGCCCGGCCCCGCGGTCACGACGATCGAGAAGGCGGGCCCGTTCTGGCAGGCCGAGGAGGAGCACCAGGACTACCTGCTCAAGCACCCCAACGGTTACACGTGCCACTACCCGCGGCCCGGCTGGGTGCTGCCGCGGCGCGATGAGGCGGCGGCGAGCTAGGCGCTCATCACGAGGGCGGGGCGGGCGGATGCTCGCCTCGCCCTTGTCGTCTCTGCGACCTAGAGCAGCTCGCCGTCCTCGCGCAAGCCTCCACAACCGCGTGCGGTCAGTCGCCGGGCGCTGGGCTAGTCACGTCTTCGAGACCGGACAGCGCGGCAGGCATCGGCATTCCGTACTTCTCGCAGAGGAAACGGGTCTGGCTGTAGCGCTTCGCCTCGGCGGCAACACCCCCGAGGATCGCCGCATTGAAGCCGGCACCAATAACAATTCCAACGTAAGGCGCCACCTTTGCCACAGATCCGACCGAGACCTTCGCACCTGCGGGCCCCATCTGCTGAAGCAACTTCTCGATAGCGACGAGAAGCGGGTGATCTGCTCGAAGCTTGGGTGACCAGCGGATGCGTCCCTGTGCCGCATTCGCAGCTTGCGCTGCCTTACCCAGTGGTCTCGCCTTGGCAGCCTGAGCCATCAGCGAGCGGCCTACAAGTCGCTGGATGAACTCCTGCTCATGTGGATCCTTGGCGTCGAAACCGTAGGAATAGGCCACACGCGAGGCAATGGAGATACTCAGCGCCTGAACCACCACGAGGTCAGCGGTGATTGCGACAGGAATGCCAGCCACGGGCACTAGTGCGAGGACCCCCATGGCGCCCCCCTCGGCGGCGCCGAAAGTTCGCCACTTGAGTGTGTTCGCTGTCAGAAGCCGATCGCACGACTTCAAATCCAGCTCACGCAACTCAGTGAAGCTAGAAATGTCGACTCCGCGCTTGCGCGCAAGCTTCTCGACGGAGCGCGGGTCGTTCAGTTCGACAACCCAATCGTTGATGAGATTCAAGACAGAAACAGCAGCGTCGATGGCCGGGGCGGCAACCTTCTCGGCTGCCTTGTCCGCAATGTTCTCCATACGCAGGCGCACATTGTCGGGTACGGCATCGACGGCACGCTTGCCCGCCTTCTTGACCGCCTCGTCCGTCTGTCGAAGTGGGTCAGCTACCCAGTTCGGCAGACCCCGACGGTTATCCCGACGTGACCAATGCCTGTTCAGTTGATCCCAGACGGCCGCTTCATAGACGCTCATCTGGTCAGCGCCAGAACGGCCAGCTGCAGCTATCGATGCCATGTCACTGATCCCTACCCGCTGGCCAAAGCGCTTGTTGTGGCGTCTTTGGATGCGAGCTAGAGCAGCTCGTCGTCGTCGTCGATCGTGTCGTCCGCGCTGTCGCGGTTCGCACGCGACGACGACGTCGCGGGCCGCTCGCCGACCGCCGTGCCCGGCTTCACCCCGGTGCCCGGCGCGTGCTTGTCACGCTCGGCCACGAGCCACTCGGGCATCTCGTCGAGCAGCGCGCGAATCTCGGCCGTCGTCATCGAGTCGCTGACTCCCCCGCGGGCGAGCGCCGAGTTCGACACTCCCAGGCGGCGGGCGACCTCGTCGCGCGGGTGCGGGCCCTCACGTCGCAGCGCGGCCAGCCACTCGGGCGGAGCATCCTGCAGCTCCTGCAGCGCGGTGCGCGAGATCTGCTCCTGCTGAAACTCTGCGGGCGTCGCCGGCAGGTACACGCCGAGCTTCTTCGCCGCCGTCTTGGGGCTGAGCAGCTGCTCCTTCGGGGGCTTGGGCTGCTGGCGGCGGTCTTCGCGAGGTGCATCGGTCATACCCCTGAGCGTAGGCGACCCCGGCGCTCGCCCTACCCGCGGGTAGCCTGACCCCATGCCCGATCCGCGCCCCGAACCTCTGCGCGTCGCCTTCGTGCCCGGCGTGACCCCCACCAAGTGGGAGCGCATCTGGCGCGAGCGCCGCCCCCGCGGCCGCATCGACCTCACCCCGATGACGCAGGCGGATGCTCTCGCAGCGCTCCACGACGGCACCGTGCACATGGCGCTCCTGCGCGACACCTCGGCGACCGACGACTGGCATGCGATCGCCCTGTATCGCGAGGCTCCCGTCGTGGTCGCCCCCAAAGACTCGCCCGTCGCCGATCGGGCCGCGCCCACGCTCGAGGATCTCGCGGTCGAGAACGTGCTCCCCGTCGACCTGCTCGACGGCACGGGCGAGGATGCCGTGGCGCTCGTCGCCGCGAACGTCGGCGTCGCGGTCATGCCGCAGTCGGTGGCCCGCGCGCAGTCGCGCAAAGACGTCGTCGCGCGCCTGCTGACGGGCGCCCCCGACACGGGCATCTCGCTCGTCTGGCCGATCGACGACGCGCACCCGCTCGTCGATGAGTTCATCGGCATCGTGCGGGGGCGCACGGCGAACAGCTCGCGCTGAGCATCCGCCCGGGCGCGGAGCGTTTTGACGCTGTGGTGACCACACAGTGTTCACTCATGGGGTTCGACCGCCCGACTCTGATCGCAGGAGCCGCCATGAGCATCACGACCTCGACCACCCCAGCACTGCGCGCCGCCACCGCCGCAAGCCTGACCGCCCTGCTTCTCGCGTTCGGCTCCGGATGCGCGCCCGCAGGTAACGGCACCGAGCCCGCGCCGAGCTCCCCCGCCCCGACGACGACCGAGGCCGCGCCCATCATCGACCTCGACGACGACCTCGCGGCCCTGGAATCCGACTACGACGCGCGCGTCGGCGTCTACGCGATCGACACCGGCTCGGGTGAGGTCGTGGCCTACCGCGAGGACGAGCGCTTCGCCTACGCCTCGACATTCAAAGCGCTGCTCGCCGCCGTCGTGCTGCAGAGCGTCGACGACCTCGACCGCGTGATCACGTACTCGGCCGACGAGCTCGTCGACTACTCGCCGGTGACCGAGCAGTACGTGGAGGTCGGGATGAGCATCCGCGATCTCGCTGAAGCAACCGTGCGCACGAGCGACAACTCCGCCGCGAACCTGCTGCTCGCCGAATTGGGTGGGCCCGAGGCGTTCGCCGCGGCCCTCGTCGACCTCGGCGACACCACCACGCAGCCGGCGCGCATCGAGCCCGAGCTCAACACGGCCGTGCCGGGCGATGCCCGCGACACGAGCACGCCGCGCGCGCTCGCCGAGACGCTGCGCGGCGTCACCCTCGACGGCCTGCTGCCCGACGATCAGGCCGCGACGCTCATCGAGTGGATGAGCGGCAACGCCACCGGAGACCCGCTCATCCGCGCCGGGGCGCCCGACGGATGGGTCGTCGCCGACAAGTCGGGCGCGGGCGGCTACGGCACGCGCAACGACATCGGCATCGTCTGGCCCGCCGAGGGCGACCCGATCGTCATCGCGGTTCTCACCTCGCGCGACACCGACGGCGCCGAGTACGACAACGCGCTCGTGGCCGACGTCGCCGAGGTCGTGCTGAACGGGCTCGACTGATGCCGTGGAGCACCCGCGAGCTCGCCGAGCTCGCCGGCACGACCGTCAACACCGTGCGCCACTACCACCACCTCGGCCTGCTCGACGAACCCGTGCGTCGCCACAACGGCTACAAGCAGTACGAGGTCTCGCACCTCATGGCGATGCTGCGCATCCGGCGCCTCGTCGATCTGGGAGTGCCGCTCTCTCAGATCGGCGAGCTCGAGGGCACGCCGAGCGAGAACCAGGCGCTGCACGAGATTGACGCCGAGCTCGCCCGCAGCATCGAACGGCTGCAGCGCGCGCGGGCGGGCATCGCGGCGATCCTCCGCGAGCAGGCGCCGGCCGATATACCGACCGGCTTCGAATCGGTCGCCTCGCGCATGTCAGAAGCTGACCGCTCGATGGCCCATCTGTACGCGCGCGTCTACGACGATGACGCGCTCGCCGACCTGCGCAGCACGATCGAGTCGAGCGACGCCGCGGTCGAGGCCGAGATCGCCAGTCTTGCGCCCGACGCCGACGCGGAGACGGTGGAACGGCTCGCCGAGCAGATCGCGCCGAGTCTCGCCCGCAACCTGCTCGAACACCCCTGGCTCGCCGACCCCGCCTCACGGCTCGCCGTCGATCAGGCCTCGACGCGTAAGGCCCTCGTCGAAAGCGTGAAGGCTCTCTACAACCCCGCGCAGCTCGACGTGTTCGTGAAGGCGAGCGCTCGCGCGCACGAGCTCGTCGACCAGATGCGAGCATCCGGCGACGAGCCCCCCGCGGTCGACGCCGACTGAACGGGCACCCGTCACCCGGTGATCAGGGTGACGGGGCCCACGAGGAGCGGCCCGTTCTGCGGCTCAGCGGCCGCGAGCGCGCATGACAGCCGGTGCCGCGATCGCGGCCCCCACGAGCAGCGCGCCGGTCATCGCACGTCGACCCGCCTGGTGACGCCGACCGCCCCAGCCGCCCTCGACCCTCGCCGTCTCGAGCGCAGCAGGCTCGAACAGGTTGCCGCTCGTCGTCGACGCCGACTCGTGCCGCGACAGGTGCTTCTCGTCGACCATCTTCGCCATGAGCTTCTCGGCCGACTGCGGGGCCGCCCGGTGCTGCTTGAGCATCGCGCGAGCCGCCTTGCCGACGGGCACCTCGGCCTCGGGCTGGCGGGCGCTGTCGACGATGGCCCGCGCGACGCGCTGCGGGGCGTAGACGGGCGACATCGCGAGCACGCGACGGCCGCTGTAGTTGGCGACCTCGTCGAAGATCGGGGTGTCGACGGTCGCCGGCATCACGGGCACGACGTGCACGTGCCGCAGCTTCTCGAGCCGCAGCTCGGCGCGGATGCTCGCCGACAGCGCGCTGATCGCCGCCTTCGACATCGAGTACGCCGCCGTGAACGGCTGCGGCACCGCGCCGACGACCGACGACACGTTGATCAGCACGCCGCGCTTCTGAGCGCGGAACTGCCGCAGCGCCGCGCGCGCTCCGTGCACGTTGCCCATGACGTTGGTGTCGAGCACGCGCTTGAAGTCGTCGAGCGGCACCTCGCTAATCGTGCCGAACAGCGACACGGCCGCGTCGGTGACGTCGAGCGCGACGACGAGCGTCTGCGCGCCGAGCCTCTCGCACTCGGCGGCGACGTCGTGCAGCGCCTCCTCACGGCGCGCGGCGAGCACGACGTTCGCCCCCTTCTTCGCGAACCGCAGCGCGGATGCTCGGCCGATGCCCGACGACGCGCCCGTGATCACGACGACGGAGCTCTTGATCTTCTTCAGTCCTGTAGTCATCCGTCCACGCTGGGAAGGCCCGCGACGACCCGGCTACCCCCGGCGACGGGATGCGCACGCCACGCTCAGGCCCGGCGTCGCGGGTCTGCGCGCCGACCGATCACAATGGGGTGACGCTCCGCCGACGCGAAGGACGCCCGATGCACGAGATCATCTGCCCGCACTGCCAGAAGGCCTTCACGGTCGACGAGGCCGGCTACGCCGAGATTCTCAAGCAGGTGCGCGACGACGAGTTCGACAAGGCGCTGCACGAGCGCCTCGCCCTCGCCGAGCAGGAGAAGCGCAGCGCGGTCGAGCTCGCCGAGGCGAAGCTCACCGCCGAGCTCGAGCGCGCGGCCGCCGAGAAGCGCACGCAGCTCGAGCACGCCGCGACCGCTAAGCAGAACGAGCTCGAGAAGGCCGCCGCCGAGAAGCAGGCCGAGGTCGAGCGCCTCAAGGCCGAGCTGTCGAGCACCGAGACAGCCCGCAAGCTCGCCGTCGCCGAAGCGCTCGCCGCCGTCGACCGCGAGCGCGACGAGCTCGAGAGCGCCCTCGAGGCCAAGGCCGCCCAGGCGCAGGCCGAGGTCGAGAAGCTCAAGGCCGATCTCGAGAAGGCCGAGCTCGCCCGCCAGCTCGCCCTGGCCGAAGCCACGAGCGCCCTCGCGAAAGAGCGCGACGACCTCAAGCGCGACCTCGAGCTCAAAGAGGGCGAGAAGAAGCTGCTCGAAGCCTCGCTCAAAGAGCAGCACTCGACCGAGGTCGTGCTGCTCACCCAGCAGATCGAGACGCTCAAAGACTTCAAGGCCAAGCAGTCGACCAAGATGATCGGCGAATCGCTCGAGCAGCACTGCGAGATCGAGTTCAACCGCATGCGCTCGGCCGCGTTCGCCCACGCCTACTTCGAGAAAGACAACCAGGTCACCGACGGCAGCAAGGGCGACTACATCTTCCGCGAGAGCTCGCCCGGCGGCGCCGAGTTCATCTCGATCATGTTCGAGATGAAGAACGAGGCCGACACCACGGCGAGCAAGAAGAAGAACGAGGACTTCTTCAAAGAGCTCGACAAAGACCGCACCGCCAAGGGCTGCGAGTATGCGGTGCTCGTGTCGCTGC
Organism: Microcella sp.; assembly: GCA_030158585.1. GTDB lineage: Bacteria > Actinomycetota > Actinomycetes > Actinomycetales > Microbacteriaceae > Microcella. Next base: position 4,033 of record JAOASR010000080.1, on the reverse strand, counting down.
TCGAGCCCGACAGCGAGCTCTACAACTCCGGCATCGTCGACGTCTCGCACCGCTACCCGAAGATGTACGTCGTACGCCCCCAGTTCTTCATCCCGATCATCACCCTGCTGCGCAACGCCGCCCTCAGCACCGAGCAGGTCAAGACCGAGCTCGCGCGCGTGCGCGAGCAGAACGTCGACATCACCAACTTCGAAGCCAGCCTCGACCGGTTCAAGAGCGACTTCGGCCGCAACTACCGCCTCGCCTCCGACGGATTCGGCGAGGCGGTCAAGCGCATCGACGAGGCCATCAAAGACCTCGAGAAGGTCAAAGAGGCGCTGCACAAGTCGGCCAACAACCTGCGCATCGCCAACGACAAGGCCGAGAACCTCACCATCAAGTCACTCACCCGCGGCAACGCGACGATGGCGGCGAAGTTCGCCGAGCTGCCGGCGGCCGAGGTCGTCGTCGCCGAGCTCGACGAGGGCGCCGCTGCCGAGTGAGCGTCGGCGCCCGGCGCCTCACACGACCCCGAGCGCGAGCATCGCATCCGCCACCTGGGTGACCCCGGCGATGTTGGCGCCCGCGACGTAGTCGTCGGGCACGCCGTACTCGTCGGCGGTCTCGAGGCAGCGGTCGTGAATGGTGCGCATGATCTCGGCGAGGCGCTGCTCGGTGTGCTCGAAGCTCCACGAGTCGCGTGACGCGTTCTGCTGCATCTCGAGCGCGCTCGTCGCCACACCTCCCGCATTCACCGCCTTGCCGGGGGCGAAGAGGATGCCCGCCTCGCGCAGCACGCGCACGCCCGCCGGCGTGGTCGGCATGTTCGCACCCTCTGCCACGACCTTCGCGCCGTTCGAGGCGAGCGCCCGCGCTCCGCGGTCGTCGAGCTCGTTCTGCGTCGCGCACGGCAGCGCGATGTCGCACGGCACGTCCCAGATCGAGCCGCCCGCGACGTAGCTGACTCCCCCACCGCGCTCGTCGGCGTACTGCGAGATGCGACCGCGACGCACCGTCTTGATGTCGGTCAGCAGCTCGAGGTCGATGCCCCGGGCATCCACCACATAGCCCCCGGAATCGGAGCACGCGACCACCGTCGCGCCCAACTGGTGCGCCTTCTCGATCGCGTAGAGGGCGACGTTGCCCGAGCCCGAGACGACGACGCGCTTGCCCTCGAGGCTGTCGCCGTGGCGGCGCAGCATCTCGTCGACGAAGAACACCGCGCCGTAGCCGGTGGCCTCGCGGCGCACGAGCGAGCCGCCCCATCCGATGCCCTTGCCGGTGAGCACGCCCGACTCGTAGCGGTTGGTGAGGCGCTTGTACTGGCCGAAGAGGTAGCCGATCTCGCGGCCTCCGACGCCGATGTCACCCGCGGGCACGTCGGTGTACTCGCCGATGTGGCGGTGCAGCTCGGTCATGTACGACTGGCAGAACCGCATGACCTCGGCGTCGCTCTTGCCCTTCGGGTCGAAGTCGGCGCCGCCCTTGCCTCCGCCGATGGGCATGCCGGTGAGGGCGTTCTTGAACGTCTGCTCGAAGCCGAGAAACTTGATGATGCCCACGTTCACCGAGGGGTGAAAGCGCAGGCCGCCCTTGAACGGGCCGAGCGCCGAGTTGAACTGCACCCTGAACCCGCGGTTGAGCTGCACGCGCCCGGCGTCGTCGACCCACGGCACTCGAAAGATCAGCTGCCGCTCGGGCTCGACCAGGCGCTCCATGATGGCCGCGTCGGCGTACTCGGGGTGCTTCGCGACGACCGGCCCGAGGCTCTCGAATACTTCGAGCACCGCCTGGTGAAACTCGGTGTCGCCCGGGTTGCGGCGCACCACCTCGTCGAAGACAGGCTGAAGGGCAGGGTCGAGAGCGAGCATGTGGTGGCCTCCGAGACGCAGAAGGAAGCCCGCGCGGATGAGCGCGGGTGAATACCCACAGGGTATCGACTCTCCGACACCTGTCGTGCCGCGAGACGCGTCGAGACCGTCGGCTCGCACGCGGCCGTTCGCGAGGCGCATGCTGGAGCCGTGACCATCCCCGCACGCCCGATCGCCGCCGCGGTTTTCGTGCTGCTCGCCCTCGCCACGATCGGCCTCGTCGCCTCACCCCTGCTGCTCGGCGACGGCTACTCGATCGTCAGCAACTCGATCAGCGAAGCCGCCGCCCAGCAGACCCCCGGCTCGTGGGCCGGGCGCCTCACCCTCCTGCTCTCGGGCCTCGCCGTGCTGCTGACGGCCCTCCTGCGCTTCCGCTCCTGGGGCTGGGTCGCGACGACCGCAATCACCGCCTTCGGCGTGATGTGGATGCTCACCGCCGTGTTCTCCACCCGCTCATGGGTCGCCGGCACCCCATTCGACGAGACCGAGGATGCCCTGCACTCGGCCTTCGCGAGCGGAATGGCGATCATCGTGGTCGGTGCCGTGGCGATCATGTTGAGGCGCGCGAGCTCGACCGCCGACCGGTGGTGGGCGCTGGGGCTGCTCGTCTTGGCGTCGGTGCTGCCGCTCGCGGGGGTGCTGTGGGCGGAGTGGTCGGGGGTGTTTCAGCGGGCGATGTTTCTGCTGACGTACGCGTGGCTGGGGCGCGAGGTTCGCCGCGCGACGCGATCAGACGGTCTCGAACGGCGCGCTACCGTTTCGTCCCCCAGCTAGTGCTGCTCGTCGCACACGCCTGAGAGCGGCATGACCATGCCGCAGATTGGGCAAGCCGTACCGTCTCGACCTGTTCGGTTCATGCGACTGCCGTGGGCGCTGTGCATCTTGTTGTCGGGGTGAGTCACGCCCCAGGTACCGGCGATCCGCTTACTCGGCCAGATGTCTCTGTCGCCCGCGGCTTCGACCAGCTCCTCGCGGGTCCTGAACCCGTTCGTGAATCCGAACGCGATATGCAGATCGGGGCCACCGCTTCGACGTACCACGCGGATGTAGCTTGACCGCTCGAAATATGCATCGACGTCGATGCGAGACATCAGCTGAGTGATGAAAGCGGTGTTAGCGATGGTCGTTCCCTTGCGTCGGAGCGCGTCCGCAAGGTGCAAGAACTGACGGCCATCCGCCTCGCCCTCATTGTGGATCTCATCTTCGATCCAGCCATCCGAGTTCGTCACGCCGCATCCTTCCCGCGATACAGCAGCCGCCCGATGATCGAGACGAACTGCGCCAGCTTCTCGCGATCGCCGAACAGCTCGTCGGCCATCTTCCCGTTGTTGTCACGCGCCTCCACGATCGCGGTGACGATCGCCGTCGAGAGGTCGGGGCTCTCGAGGAACTGCTTCTCGGTGTTCGCATCGCGCTGCGCTCGCACGCGCTCGTTCTCGCGCACCTTGCCGGCAACATGCGTGCCGAATCCGACGAAGTCGGCGTCGGAGAACTCGTCCGAGTCGAACAGGGCGTTGAGCTGCGCCACGACCTCCTCCAGCAGCACGAGCTGCGGATCCTTGGGGCCGCGAGTACCTGTCTCGGTCTGGCCGGTGAGCTCGGCGTCTCCGTCGAGGGCGAGCGCAGCATCCGCCTGCTTCTTGACCGAGTAGCTGACGAGCTCGACTCCACTCAGATCGATCGGCACGCGCATCACCTCCTCGCGGATCAGTCGCGCGAGACCTCGGGCGTAGATCGACAGCCTCTCGAGGTCGGTGTTCTCGAAGTTGACCACCTGCGAGAGGAAGTCGTACGCGTTCACGAACGACGTCAAGTCGCTGCGGAAGAGGTAGAGCTTCTCGGCCTCCGCCGCCTCGTGCGAGGCGAGCGCCTGCTCGAGCCGCGTCACAAACCGTGAGCGCCCCGGCTCGATCGCCGCGAAGTACACGCTGTTGCCGCGCTCGAGCAGCTGCGCGATGGCTGCCGCCTCGACCTCGTGCCACTCCCAGATGCCGTAGGCCTCGAGCTTGGCGCGCAGGTCGACCACCACGTTCGGGTCGCTCACCTCGCTCAGGCGCGCGTCACGGAAGTACGGCTGGAACGACTCGCGGATCACCTCCGGGTCGTTGACGAAGTCGAGCACGCACGTGAAGTCTTTGCCCGTCGCCGTGCGGTTGAGCCGCGACAGCGTCTGCTCGGCGGTC
>JAOASR010000079.1 GCA_030158585.1 Microcella sp. | reverse complement strand
TGCAGGCCGCTCGCGACGCTCGGCGGCGACTCGACCTGGATGACGAGGTCGACCGCGCCCATGTCGATGCCGAGCTCGAGGCTGCTCGTCGCGACGACGCAGCGCAGCCGGCCCGACTTCAGCGCGTCTTCGATCTCGGCGCGCTGGTCTTTGCTGACCGAGCCGTGGTGGGCGCGGGCGAGCAGCTCTGCGCCCTCGCCGAGGCGTTCGGCGTAGATCTCATTGAGGCGCGCCGTGAGCCGCTCGGCGAGGCGGCGCGAGTTGGCGAACACGATCGTCGCGCGGTTGGCGAGCACGCGATCGACGATGTCCTCTTCGACGTGCGGCCAGATCGACGGATTCGCCGTCCCGCCCGCTGCCGAACCCTCGTCGTCGACGGGTCCGACGTGGCCGGGCTGCGTCATGTCGTCGACGGGCACGACGACGCGCAGATCGAAGGTCTTCGCCGCGGGCGGCTGCACGATCGTGACGGGGCTGCGCCCGCCGAGGAACCGCGCGACCTCCTCCACCGGACGCACCGTCGCCGACAGGCCGATGCGCTGCACGGGCGTCGCGAGCCGCGCGTCGAGCCGCTCGAGGCTCAGCGCGAGGTGCGCGCCGCGCTTCGTGCCGGCGACGGCGTGCACCTCGTCGACGATGACGGTCGTGACGCTGTCGAGCGTCTCGCGCGCGCTCGACGTGAGCATCAGGTAGAGGCTCTCGGGGGTCGTGATGAGGATGTCCGGGGGCGTCTTCTGCAGCGCCCGCCGCTCCGACGACGGCGTGTCTCCCGATCGCACGCCCACGCTGATCGTCGGCGCGGGCTGCCCGAGCCGCGCCGCGGTCTGCGTCACGCCGATGAGCGGCGAGCGCAGGTTGCGCTCGACGTCAACGCCGAGGGCTTTGAGGGGCGAGATGTAGAGCACGCGGGTGCGGCGAGGCTCATCGGCGGCCGCGGCGGCCGGCTCGGCGATGAGCCGGTCGATCGACCACAGGAACGCCGCGAGGGTCTTGCCCGAGCCGGTCGGCGCGACGACGAGCGCGTGCTGGCCGCTCGAGATGGCCTCCCACGCTCCGAGCTGCGCGGGCGTCGGCTCGGGGAAGGCGCCATCGAACCACGTGCGGGTCGCCGCGGTGAAGCGGCCGAGCACGTGCTCGCGGTCGGGGGAGGTCACCGCATCATCATGCCGGTGACGGCCGACAGCATCCCCGGCCGTCTCTCAGTCGCCGTCGGGCGCGGTCGACGCGGCGTAGAAGGGCCGCAGGAAGGCGAGCACGTCGGTCAGCTCGGTCTCGTTGATCGAGTGGCCGAGCCCCTCGTAGATGCGGTCGGTGACGGTCGCGTGGCGCGGCAGCCACGAGTGGGTGTGCTCGATGAGCTGCGGTGCGATGACCTCGTCGAGGGTGCCGCGGCCCCAGAAGACGGGAGGCTGCTGGGCGAGCATCCGATCATCGGCGGGAGCCTCGCCGGGCACGACGAAGCCCGCGAGGCTGACGGCGTAGGCGAAGCGCTCGGGCGCGTGGCGCAGCAGCTGGATCGCCATCGAGCCGCCCTGACTGAAGCCGAGCAGGCCGACGTGGGTCTGCGGCTGCGTGTCGAGCCAGGCGAGGATGCCGCGCGCGGCCGCATTCGCCCCGGGCGCGCGGTCGTCGCTGATGTCGTACCAGGCGTAGCCGAGGCTCGCGCGGAGCGGAGCGCGCAGGCTCGCGATGACGGGCTGCAGCGGCAGGTAGGGGGCGAGGCCGAAGAGGTCCTGCTCGTGCGAGTTGTAGCCGTGCATGAGCACGAGCAGCGGTCGGTCTGCCCGTTCGTTCTCGGGCGCCGACCAGCGGATCGCGGTCTCGTCGATGAGCTGCATGCCGGTCATGCCTCTACTCAACACCACCGGCTGGGTCGTCGTCTGGGCGGCTCGGCGCGCTCGCAGTGGGCTTGGCGCCCTCGCAGAGGCGGCGCAGGGGTCAGAATGGGGGCATGTCCTCGACGCGCACTCCCGACCCGAACCCCGGCTGGCTGTCGGATGACGAGCTCGAGCAGATCAGGCGCCGACTGCCGCTGCTCTACGTCGAGGCGGTGCCGGTGCGGGTCGACGGCATGGGCACGGTCACCGAGGTCGGCGTGCTGCTGCGCGTCAACGCGTCGGGGTCGATGACCCGCACGCTCGTGTCGGGCCGCGTCATGTACGGCGAGACGCTGCGCGACGCGCTCTTCCGCCACCTCGAGAAGGATCTCGGGCCGATGGCGTTCCCGCAGCTGCCGGCGTCGTGCGTGCCGTTCCACGTCGCCGAGTACTTCCCGCTGCCCGGCGTCTCGCGCTTCAGCGACGAGCGCCAGCACGCCGTCGCGCTCGCCTACGTCGTGCCCGTGACGGGCACGTGCGACCCCCGGCAGGATGCCCTCGAGCTCACGTGGCTGACCCCTGAGGAGGCCGCGTCGGAGCGCGTCTCGGCCGAGATGGAGGGCGGCCGCGGCGTGCTGCTGCGGGCCGCGCTCGCGTCGGTGGGCGTGCTGCCGTAGGGCTGTTGCGTCTCAGCGCACCATGCGCGAGCAGTGGGCGTCGTCCCAGGGCGCATACGGATGCCCGAGGCCGTCGAGCGCGAATCCGTGCTTCTCGTAGAAGGCTCGCGCTCGTTCGTTCGCGGTGACGATCCACGCGTAGGCGGGTCGGTCGCCGAGCACTCCCTCGAGAAGGCGCGCCCCGAGCCCGGAGCCGTGCGTGCTCGCCCGCGTGTAGAGCGAGTCGAGCTTCGTCGGCCGTGGGGCTTCGGGGTCGTCGCTCGGCGCGCTGCGCGCGAAGCCGACGAGCGCAGTTCTCGTGCCGGCCTCGCCTTCTGCTCCTGACGGGTCGAGGAGCTCGGCGACGAGCGCGATCGAGCCGGGAACGGTGGCGTCGGCCGAGCCTGCGGCGAGCATCCCCGCCCATTCGTCGGCGAGGCTCTCGGCGCTCGCCGCAGCCAGGAAGCGCTCGCTCAGCACGCCCTCGTAGGTCTCGAGCCAGCAAGCGCGATGCAGCGCGCCGAGCGCGGGGGCGTCGGCGAGCGTCGCCGGCCGGATGCGGAACTCGAGCACCCCGTGAGCCTAGGTCGCGCGGCTCGGCGAGTGCTGGTGCCCGGCTCGACCGGTGGCCTCGCCTGGCAAAGGCAGCGGCACTCACGATGTGGAGGAGTGTCGAAATGCGATTGCGTCACTCCTCTGCATCGTGAGCGTGCGGGCCGCGCGGCGACCGCGCGGCCCGCTGGCACCAGCGCGCGGGCACGAGCCAACACGAACGCGCCCGCCTCCCAACGAAGGGAGACGGGCGCGTGAGACGCGTGGTGCGGCAGGACTATCGCCCGCGGCGCTGACCGCCCGAGCTGTTCGAGCGCACGACCTGGCCGACGCGGATGCCGCCCGCGCCGGAGCCCGAGCCGCCCGACGGAGCCGAGGCGCGACGCGAGCCCTGGCGGGTGCGGGGCGCCGCCGGAGCGTCGGTGTGACGCACGGCGTCGGCGCGGTGGGGGGCCGCGTCGGTGCGACGGGCTCCCTGCGCGGCCGCGCTGTCGGTGCGAGCCGACGAGCGACCCGAGCCGCCGGCCGAGCCGGCGCCCGACGCCGACGACGAACCCGAGCGACCGCCGCGACCCGAGCGCGAGCGCCCCGATCCGCCGGTCGAGCCGGAGCCCGAACCGTCAGAACCCGAGCGTGCCGAGCGCTTGCGCTGCGCGTTGGCGCCCTGCGAGCGACCTCCGCCCTCGACGGGCGGACGCAGCACGGCCGGGAGCGCATCGAGAGCGACCTTGGGCGCGACCTCGCCGATCAGGCGGGCCACCGCATCCGATGCAGCAGTCACCTGCTGGGGCTGAACCTTGATCGCGGCCTTGCGCAGCAGGTCGGCGGTGTCGCGACGCTGCTCGGGCATGACGAGAGTGACGACGTCACCCGCGGCGCCGGCACGAGCCGTGCGGCCCGAGCGGTGCAGGTACGCCTTGTGCTCCATGGGCGGGTCGACGTGGATCACGAGCTCGATGTCGTCGACGTGCACGCCGCGGGCGGCGACGTCGGTCGCGACGAGCACGCGCACGCTGCCGTCGCCGAACGCGGCGAGGTTGCGGTCGCGGGCCGGCTGCGACAGGTTGCCGTGCAGGTCGACGGCGGGGATGCCCTCGGCCGTGAGCGCCTTCGCGAGCTTCTTGGCCTGGTGCTTGGTGCGCATGAAGAGGATGCGGCGGCCGGCTCCCGAGGCGAGGGCCGATACGAGGCGCTTCTTCTCCTCCGCGCCCGACACCTCGAACACGTGGTGGGTCATCGCAGCCACGGGCGAGTTCGCCTCGTCGACCGAGTGCAGCGTCGGGTTGTGCAGGAACTGCTTGACGAGCTTGTCCACGCCGTTGTCGAGCGTCGCGCTGAACAGCAGGCGCTGGCCGTCGGCCGGCGTCGCCTTCATGATGCGCGTCACGCCGGGCAGGAAGCCGAGGTCGGCCATGTGGTCGGCCTCGTCGAGCACGGTGATCTCGACGGCGTCGAGCGAGACGAACTTCTGCTGCATGAGGTCTTCGAGGCGACCGGGGCAGGCGACGATGATGTCGACGCCGGCGCGCAGCGCGGTGACCTGACGGCTCTGCGAGACGCCGCCGAAGATGGTGGTCGTGGTGAGGCCGTACGCCTTGGCGAGCGGCTCGAGCACGGCGTTGATCTGCGTGGCGAGCTCGCGCGTCGGGGCGAGCACCATGCCGAGCGGGCGTCCGGGGCGGCGGGGTCCGCCGGCGAGGCGCGTGCCGAGGCGCGCGACCATCGGGATGGAGAACGCGAGCGTCTTGCCCGAGCCCGTCTTGCCGCGGCCGAGCACGTCGCGCCCGGCGAGGGTGTCGGGAAGCGTGTCGACCTGGATGGGGAACGCCTCGGTCTTGCCCTGTCCCGCGAGAACCTCGACGAGGGGGTACGGAACGCCGAGCGCGCTGAAGGTGGAGTCAGTCATGAAGGTGGTGCCTTTCGAGCATGCGCGACTCCCGGCATCCGCGACCGAGCGGTCAAGATGCGGAGCGCACACCGTGGGCGCGCGCAGTCAGGAATCGAAGTGGCGACGGCGGCGAGAGCCGACATCGTTCGCCGTGAGAAAGTATCGAACCGCGGTGCGCGAGTCAGTGCGCGAGGTGCGGGATGAGGAAGCGTTCTACGACGCAGGTCGGCTGGGTGCAGCCGGGCCTATGCGTCAACCGTAGCAGGTCGCCCTCTCGGCACCCCCGGAAGGGGCTTCAGCGGATCGCTCGGAGCACGAGGTCGTGCGCTGTCGCGGGTTGTCCCGCCCGATCGACGGCCGCCCGCGGGCGCAGTTCGACATCTGCCGCCGAGAACCCGTCGGCGTACGCGCGCAGCTCCTCCGCCTCGAGCATCGTCTCAGCCGGCGGGCGGGGGATGCCCAGGTCGAGATCGCGGATGTCGTGCAGCACCAGCAGAAGCATGCCTCCGGGCCGCACAGCCGCCGCGAGGCCTCGGTACAGCGGCTCTCGCTGCGAGGGGATGACATGGAGGTACTGACCCGAGACCAGATCGAAGGCCGACTCGGGCGGAGGATCGACGGCGAGATCACTCCGATCGAACGACGCAAGGTCGCTGAAGCCGAGTCGTGCAGCCTCGGCACGAGCGCGCTCGACTGCAACCGCAGAGAGGTCGTAGCCGGTGACGCGCCAGCCTCGCCGTGCGAGCCACAGGCTGTCGCCGCCTTCGCCGCATCCCGCGTCCAGGGCCGAACCCGGGGCAAGGGAAGCGGCCTCAGCCTCGAGGATGGGGTTCACCCGACCGCTCCAGAGCCGCTCGCTCGCGCCGTACCGCGCGTCCCAGATCGCCGCCAGCTCGTCCGAGTTCTCAGCTGCAGCCTTCACGCGAGCACCGCCCGACCGTCGCCGTAGCGCTCGCCGACCGGAATCTCGACGTCGACGACGTTGCCGACCGGAGCAAGCGGGCACGCCCACGCCGGGTCGTACGCGCACGAGGGGTTGTAGGCGAAGTTGAAATCGATCACGAGCGAGCCCGGCTCGCGGCCCGGGCCGAGGTCGGCGCCCTTGATCGTGTCGAGCAGGTAGCGTCCGCCGCCGTACGTGCCGCCCTCGGCCCGCGAGAGGGCGTCGCGCACCGGCACGAAGAGCCCTCCGCCGTACGAGCGCAGCCTCCATACGTCGAGCGGGCCGACTCCGGGCACGTCGACAAGGCCGATGCGGTCGAACCCGACGACCCCGTCGGTGCCGGTGGGAACGTCGAGCGACGCCGGAGGAGCATCCGCGATCACGCACTCGAACCGCCACGCGCGGTCGTAGGGCTTCACGCGCAGGCCGGTGAAGCGCTCGCGGTCGGCAGGAAGAAGGGGAGAGGCGGGATGCTCGAGGAAGAGCCGATCGCGCTCGCGCCGCCACAGGTCGTGCGCGGACTCGAGGTCGGTCGCGCGGCGCACCTTCTCATACAGGCGGAAGACCGCGCGGCGCCAGCTGACGACGTCGAGCGCCGACCGCGCGTCTGCCGAGATCAACGCATCAGGCGACAGAGCGTCGCTCACGCGCGCCCCGCGAACTGCGCATTCCAGCGCGGGGCGAGCCGCCGCAGCGCCCGCCCGCGCAGCTGCCAGAAGACCCAGAACCCGACCATGACGATCGGCGTCAGCGCCCCCGCCGACACGTCGAGCCGGTCGCGGAACCGCGTGCGTCCGTCCGGCGCGACCGAGATCGCCATGCGGTGATGCCACGAGCGCACGACGCGCATGGGCCCCGACACCGGGCCGCCCGCGTCGTGCACGATGCGCTCGGTCGAGCCGTCCGAGAGCATCCGCGACTCGTCGCTCAGCCTGATCACCTGCACGCCCATCGGCACGACGCCCAGCAGCTTCAGCCGCACGCGGTGCTCGCCGCCCGGCCACCGCTCGGGGAACCCTCCGGGCTCGAGTGACTCGACCTTCGTCCACGGCCCCGACACCGCTCGGAACACTGCCGGCGAGTGCACGGCCTCCCACGCCGCATCTGGCGGGCAGTCGAGAACGAGATCGAGCGTCACAGGCATGCGACCAGTGTGCGCCCCCTGACTACCATCGACCTGTGACCGACCCGCGCGCCGACCGCCCCAGCACCGACCCCGCCGCGCCCGACGCCCAGGAGCGCTACCAGGTGCGCTTCGACATCGGGCTCGACGGCGCTCGCCGCATCGGCGACTCGGCCCACCTGCTCGTCTGGTGCGACGCGATCGCGACCGAGCAGGTTCCGGTGGATGCTCTGCCTCACCGCCTCGAGGTCATTGACGCCCGTCTCGGCGCGGCCTCCGCGATCGCCCAGCGTCTGCTCGAGCTGCAGGCCGCGCGCGGCGAGCGCACGATGGTCGCCGTCATCGCGGCCGGCGCCCCGCTCGAGAGCCCCGACGGCTTCCCCGTCGAGGACGTGCTGCTCGCCGGCGCGATCGTCGACGCCCTCGGAGCGGTCGGCATCGACGCGACGAGCCCCGAGGCCGCCGCCGCGGCCGCCGCCTTCCAGGGTCTGCGCGGTGCTGTCGGCCACATGCTGACCGCGTCGGTGGCGGGTCGCGCGCTCGCCGAGACCGAGGGGGCGGATGCTCTTCCCGCCGCTCGCGCACGGCTCGAGCAGTCCGAGCTCGTCGTCCTGCGGGAATTCAGCCACTCGGCCTAGCGTTCCTCCGGGCAGAGATCGAGAGTCTCGCCATCGACCCGGGAGGACCCCTCATGAAGGCTCACGTCAACGGCGCCGTCATCGCCGAGGCTCCGCAGGAGGAGCTCGTCAAGATCGAGGGCAACTGGTACTTCCCGCCGTCGAGCGTGAAGAGCGAGTTCCTCGAGAAGAGCCCCACCCCGTACACGTGCCCCTGGAAGGGCGAGTGCCAGTACTTCTCCGTCGTCGTCGACGGCCGGAAGCTGCAGGACCGCGCGTGGAGCTACCCGAACCCGTACCCGGCGTCGTTCGACCGCGTCGGCCAGGACTACTCGAACTACGTCGCCTTCTGGAAGGAAGTCACGGTCTCGGAGTAGATCGTGCGGCCCGGTGAGATCATCGGGTCTCGCCGGGCCTTTTCTGTGCCCGCATCACGCCGCGCGCAGGTCGACCCAGTCGATGAGGTGCCGCCGATCGAACCCCCGAGCGCACTGACCGCACGAGAGCGGCTTCGCCGGGCGCCGGAACCGCACGAACTCGTGCCCGCTCGGGCAGCGACCGCGCCAGCGCGCGCGTTCTTCTGCGATCGGACCGGAGTGCGTGCGCCCGCCCTCGTAGCCGAGCTCGGCGGCGACGGCGCGCCATCGCGGGCCGTGGCCGGTGCCCGGGCCTGCGAGAGCGTGCGCGACCTCGTGCAGCAGGATCTGGTGGATGTCGTCGTCGTCGAAGCGCGCCGCGAGATGCCGCGAGACGGTGATGCGCCGGTCGGTGTAGTTGCACAGCCCCGCCCGACGCGTGGCGTTGTCGAAGCCGAAGCTCCACGACTCGTCGAGGTGCAGGCGCAGCAGGGCCTGGGCCCAGACGCGCACGCGCTCGAGATCGCTCACCCCTCCAGGGTACGAGCGACCGCCGACGCTGGAGTTCCGCGGCGCGGGCCTCGCGCGGCGCTCGACGACGAGCATCCTTGCCTCTCGCTGTTCGTTTTGCGAACATCATTCGACTCCGCCGGACGACCCGGGGGGCTGTGCTCCGAATACGGCACGGGTACAGTCGCAGGGTTGAGGAGGTGTCAGATGTCGCTCTACCGCCGTCTCGGAGGAGAAGCGGGCATCGCCGCGCTTGTCGACGAGCTCTCGGTGCGGGTCAAGGCCGACGAGGTCATGGGCCCCTACTTCCGCGATGTCGACGAGGCCGCGCTCAATCGCCATCGCTCGATGTTCCTCGCCGCCTTCCTCGGCGGACCGCAGTCGTACACCGGCAAGACGCTCACGCAGGCGCACGGGCCGTTCCGCCTCGGTGACCGCGAGTTCGACGCCTTCCTGCGCGTCATGCGCGAGACGCTCGACGCCTCGACCGTGTCGTTCCTCGATCGCCGGCGCATCCTCCGCAGCCTCAATCGCCTCCGCCGCGATGTGGTCAGCCGCAGCGTCTCGGTCGGCCCCGGCGCGCCGGGCTTCGGCGGGCCCGACGACCTGCACTGACCTGCGCGAGGGCGGAAGTCTCGGGTCTCAGTCGCGCCGCGTGAACAGGCTCGTGCTCGGTGCCGGAGACCGCACGGCCGTCGCATCGGTCACGACCGGGGCGCCGGCGATCCAGTTCACGAGATCGCGACCGCTCGTCACCGTCGCGGGGTGCGGCCCGCGCGCCATGAGCCGCGGCATCCAGTCGAGCGGCAGCGCGCCCGTCGAGGCGATGAGCACGACGTTGCCGAAGCGGCGCCCCTTGAGAATGCCCGTCTCGGCGAGCGCGGCGACGTCGTCGAACGCCATGCGCAGCGTCGCAGCCTGTCCGCGCGCGAAGGCGAGCCCTGGTCCGTCGGCGATATTGACGGCCACGATGCCGCCCGGCGCGAGGAAGCGCCGCACCTCGGTGTAGAACTCGAGGCTCGTCACGTGCGCCGGGATGCGCGCGCCGCTGAACACGTCGACCACGACGAGGTCGACGGCGCCGTGCAGCGCGGCGGGCAGGCGGTCGAGCGTGTCGCGAGCATCCCCGTATCTGACCCTGATGCTCGCCCGCTTCGGCAGCGGAAGATGCTCGCGCACGAACGCGATGAGCTGCTCGTCGAGCTCGATGACCTGCTGCCGCGAGCCCGGACGCGTCGCCTCGATGTAGCGCGGCAGCGTGAGCGCGCCGGCCCCGAGGTGCAGCGCCGTCATCGGCTCGCCGGGGTCGCCCCACTCGTCGATGACGTGCCCGATGCGCTGCACGTACTCGAAGAACAGCCGGCTCGGGTCGTCGAGGTCGACGTGCGACTGGGGCGTTCCATCGACGATGAGGGTGTAGCTGCCGTCGGCCCAGCGGTCGGGCTCGATGACGGCGCGCATGCCGCTGGGCAGCGTCGTCTCGACGGCGGGGGAGGGCATGCGAGCAAGCGTGCCACAGCCGACGGGGGCGGCGGATGCTCGTCGCGGGCCGCTCGGAACGATCGAGCCGCGCGGTTATAGCGCAGGAGTGCAGATCGGTCAAGAATCCGACTGGACACGGCGGGGCGAGCGCGCCTAGTATTGAGGTTTGCGCTCCCCGACAACTTCAGCCGTCAAATGGCGGTCGGCTGACGTGCCCCGAGTATAGCGGCGGGGTGGGCCCGAGCACGGGTCCTCAATGGGTTTCTGGCGTGATCACTCGACCGTGTTCATCTGTCGCTCCGGCGACGGTATCCGGGCTTCGACGCCCACGGAGGTTAGTTCCTTGGCTGCTTCGCGCACCGCTAAGAATTCCCAGTCCCCCCAGAACGGCCGGAACGCATCCCGGCTCTCTTTCGCCAAGATCAGCGACACGCTGACCGTCCCCGATCTGCTCGCTCTGCAGACCGAGAGCTTCGACTGGCTCGTCGGCAACGACGCCTGGAAGGCGCGCGTCACCGAGGCCGAGGCCGCGGGTCGCACCGACGTTCCCGGCCGCAGCGGCCTGGAGGAGATCTTCGAAGAGATCTCGCCCATCGAGGACCTCGGCGAGACGATGCAGCTCTCGTTCACGAACCCCTACCTCGAAGAGCAGAAGTACTCGATCGACG
>JAOASR010000078.1 GCA_030158585.1 Microcella sp. | reverse complement strand
GAGGTCTTCGCGCGCGCCTGGTTCAAGCTCACCCACCGCGACATGGGCCCCCGCACCCGCTACGTCGGGCCGCTCGCGCCCACCGAAGACCTCATCTGGCAGGACCCGGTCGCGCCCGGGAAGGCCGACAACGACGTCGCGGCGGTCGCGCAGAGCATCCTGAACAGCGGTCTGTCGTTCACCGACATGGTGACGACCGCGTGGGACTCGGCGCGCACCTTCCGCCACTCCGACAACCGCGGCGGCGCGAACGGCGCGCGCATTCGCCTCGCCCCGCAGCGAGACTGGCACGGCAATGAGCCCGAGCGCCTGCACCGCGTGCTCGCCGTCTACGAGGCGCTGTCGGCCGAGACGGGCGTGAGCGTCGCCGATCTGATCGTGCTGGGCGGCAACCTCGGCATTGAGGATGCTGCGCGCAAGGCCGGCGTCGAGGTGACGGTGCCGTTCCACCCTGGGCGCGGTGACGCGGCGCCGGAGTGGACCGATGGCGACTCGTTCGCCCCGCTCGAGCCGACGCACGACGCGTTCCGCAACTACCTCAAGAAGGACTACACGGTGCCGGCCGAAGAGCTCATGCTCGACCGCGCGAGCCTCATGAACCTGACGCCGGTCGAGCTGACCTGCCTCGTCGGCGGCATGCGCGTGCTCGGCACGAACTTCGGCGGCACGCAGCACGGCGTCTTCACCGACACCGTCGGCGCGCTCACGAACGACTTCTTCGTGACGCTCACCGACATGGCCTACGTGTGGGAGCCGGCCGGCTTCAACGCCTACAACCTGCGCGACCGCCAGACCGGCCAGGTGCGCTACACGGCGACGCGCGCCGACCTGGTGTTCGGCTCGAACTCGATCCTGCGCTCGTACGCCGAGGTGTATGCGCAGGACGACAGCCGCGAGAAGTTCGTGCACGACTTCGTCGCCGCCTGGACGAAGGTCATGAACGCCGACCGCTTCGACCTGGTGGGCAGCTAGCCAGCACCGCGTTCGGTCGACGGATGCTCGGGCCGGGGTCTCTGCGGAGGCCCCGGCCCTTCCCGCGTCTGCGGCCGGCGCGCTCCCGGAACTGGTGCGCTGCGACGATGCGCAACTCCGGAAGTCACGCCATGTGCCGCCGGAAACTGGCCGTTCTTTCGGGGTCCGGACGTCGACGTTCCGGAGTTACGCATCGTGCTTGACGAGAAGGGCGCGATGATCGGCGGCCGAACCCGGGCGGGCGTACGCTGGGCGCCGCGCCCGACGACGGGCGAGCATCCGCACCCTCAGGAGGAGCCATGGCCGACGGATTCAGCGCCGAGGAGAAGGCCGCGATGAAAGAGCGGGCGGCCGAGCTGCGCGCCGAGGCGAAGCGCGAGAAGGGCGCCGCGAAGGCGGCCGCCGAGCTGCAGGACGTGCTCGACGCCATCGCCAAGCTCGGCGACGACGACCGCACCCTCGCGACCCGCGTGCACGAGCTCGTCACCGCGGCCGCCCCGCAGCTCGCCGCGCGCACCTGGTACGGCATGCCCGCCTATGCGCTCCACGGCAAGGTCGTGTGCTTCTTCAAGGCGGCAGGCAAGTTCGAGGGCCGCTACTGCGAGCTCGGCTTCAACGACCCCGCGAAGCTCGACGACGGCAGCATGTGGCCGACGGTGTTCGCGATCACCGCGATCGGCCCGGCCGAGGAGAAGCGCATCGCCGAGCTCGTGCAGCGCGCCGCCGGCTGAGCCCAGCCCGACACCTTCGCTGCGCGCACCCGCGCGTCACGCACCCCGTTCGGAGCCGAATAACCTGAGAGCGTGATCGGCCTCGGCACCCTGCTCAATGTGACCACCATTGTCGTCGGCGCCGCGATCGGCGTGCTCATCGGCCACCGGCTGCAGGAGCGCACGACCCGCGTCGTCACCGACGCCCTCGGCCTCATCACGATCGTGCTCGGTGGCCTCAACCTCGTCTCGCTCACCGACGCCGCGTTCGTCGACGCCGTCGGCGCGGGTGGCACGTTCCTCGTCGTCATCGGCGCCCTGCTCATCGGCAGCATCATCGGATCCCTCGCGGGCATCGAGAGCCGCCTCGAGGGCTTCGGCGGATGGCTGCAGTCGCGCTTCACGCGGAAGGGCGCGAGCGCAGCATCCGCCGCCGGACCGATCGACCCCGCGATCGTGGATGCTCCGCTCGTGCTCTCGCCCCGCGAGCGCTTCATCACCGGGTTCGTGGACGCGTCGCTCGTGTTCGCGATCGGGCCGCTGGCGATCCTCGGCGCCTTCCAGGACGGCACGGGTCAGGGCTTCGACCAGCTCGCCCTCAAGGCGACCCTCGACGGCTTCGCGTCGATCGCGTTCGCGGCCTCGCTCGGCTGGGGCGTGGCGGCCTCTGCGCTGCCCGTCGGCATCTGGCAGGGGCTGCTGACGGCGCTCGCGTTCTTCCTCGGCTCGGTCATGTCGCCCGCGGCGATCGCGGCGCTCACCGCGACCGGCGGAGTGCTGCTGCTCGGCGTCGGCATCCGCCTGCTCAACCTGCGCCACATCGCCGTCGGCGACATGCTGCCGGCGCTCGTGATCGCGCCGCTGCTCGCGGTGGGCATCCAGTCGCTGCTTCAGTAGCGAGGGACTTGCGACCGATAGCGAATCACCTTCGCCTACCGCTAACGTTACAGTGAAACCCATTCATCTCTGCGCTCCGAAGGGACTCCATGCGCCGCACCCTCTCCTTCATCGCCATCGCCTCGCTCGTCGCCGGTTCGGTCTTGATCTCCGCTCCCGCGGCGAACGCCGCGCCCACCCTGGCCTCTACAGCTGAGCGCTTCGCCGACTCCGCTTTCACTCTCAGCGACATCACCGACCTCGTTCCTGGCCAGCGCATTTCCATCACGCTCACGCAAACGCCTGGCGGAGATCCCCTGTGCGCAAGTTATGCCGAGCCAGGTGGCCTCCCGACGTGGACGGAAACGCCAGACGGCCAACCCGTCGTTCTCTACCTCGCGCTCTACACCGTCGACAACGGAACCTATTCGTTGGTCGACAGCCCGCTTCAGGCCCTCAACTCCGTTACGTACACAACCGGGGCACAGTTGCTCACCGCGGAAATCGACCTTGAACCGCTGTCAGTGCCCGGCCCCTACTTTGCGTACGCATACTGCCAGGATCAGTCGGAAAGTAAGCAGTACAGCACTACCGAGCTCGGAGTAACCTTCACGCCCTTCACCCTCTCGCCTGCGCAGACGCCCGCTGGAACAACGACCACGCTCTCGATTCCGCGGCCAGACCTGTTCTGCAACATCGATACCGACCCCGAGGGGCACAGCGTCGTACTGTTCTTCGCGAGCACCGCGGAAGACCTCTGGAATGTTCGAGGCTCATTCTTCACCTGGCCCACGAACTGGTCTGAAGACGCTGCGGGGTTTGGTTCGTTCAACCCCACCACCAGCGAGCCCATCACGGTTCCGATCACCCTCCCGAGCGACATCGCCGAGGGCACCTATTTCGTGGCAACCCAGTGCGTTGGACCGCGTGAGGGGGATCCGGGGGACTACTTCTACCCCGAGGCGGGCAGCGCCCGCTACTTCGGCACCCTGACAGTTGGCCCGCTCGCCGAGCCCGAGCCCGAGATCACGCCCGAGCCCGAGCCCGAGATCACGCCCGAGCCCGAGGTTACGCAGAGGCCCACCCCCACCCCCACCCCGGAGCTTGCCCGGACCGGCACGAACGATGCCTGGGGCATCGGCCTGCTCGCCCTTGGGCTCCTGACCAGTGGCGTGCTACTGGTGAGCCGAACGCGTCGCACCAGGCTTCAGTAGTACGTCACACCGCTTTTCGAGACACTGACGGCCCTGCTCCTTCCTTACTCGAACGGAGCAGGGCCGTTGTCGTGTGCCGTGAGCGGCGGAAAGCTCACGCGAAGGCGACGAGCTCGAATGCGGTGTGCGCGTCCGCAGCCTAAGTACGCCGCTATCACGCCGGCGACCGCGACGGCGGTTCCCATCGCGGTCGCGATGACGATGGCGGCGGCGAGCGCCTCGACTCGACGTCAACCAAGGTGCGGGCTCGGGGCGCGTCGGCGGGGGCATCAATCGCCGGACTGCGGACAGGGCGCCCAGCCCAGAAACGCGCGGGAACAAGAGGAAGGTCCGCGTGGTTGGCTGATGACATGACTGACACCTCCTTCGCCCCCGTCGACGGCTCGATCACCATGTACGGCGCCGACTGGTGCCGCGACTGCCGCCGCACCGAGGCCCTGCTCAACGACCTCGGCGTCAAGTGGACCAAGATCGACGTCGAGCAGAGCGCCGACGCGGCCGCCGCCGCGCAGGCGATCAGCGGGCGCATGAACATCCCCGTCGTCGTGTTCCCCGACGGCTCGCACATGGTCGAGCCGAGCGACGACGACGTGCGTAGCAAGCTCAGCGTCTAGTAGCACGCGCACCGGCGCAGCCCTCGTGGCCGAGCGCAGCGAACTTCTCCCCCCGAACGGGAGGCCTGTTTTCGTGAGTGCAATTCAGTAGGTTCAGGCATATCGTGCCTGAATCCTTCGCGCTCTCGCGCCGCCTTCCTGCCGTCGTGCTCGCGGTCGCCCTGCTCGCTGGGTCGCTTATCGCGGCCCCGACCGCCGCGTCCGCCGCGACCGTCACCGGAAGTTCGCTGCTCGCATCGCTGCGTGTCGCGAACCCGAGCACGATCGCCTACGACCGCGCCTACTTCCCGCACTGGATTGATGAGGACGGCGACGGCTGCGACACCCGCCGCGAAGTACTCATCGCCGAATCGACCGTGGCGCCCGTCGTCGGGTCGGGATGCTCCGTCACCGGAAGATGGACGTCCCTCTACGACGGCGTGATCGCGACCTCTATCACCGTCCTCGATATCGACCACGTCGTCGCGCTGCGCGAGGCGTGGGTCTCGGGCGCCCACGCCTGGACCACGAACCAGCGCCGCGCTTTCGCCAACGATCTCGGCGATGCGCGCTCGTTGCGTGCCGTCACTTCGGCGACCAACCAGTCCAAGAGCGCTTCCGACCCAGCCGGGTGGCTGCCCGCGACGGGCGTCTGCGAGTTCGTGCTCGACTGGGTCGCGGTCAAGCATCGCTGGTCGCTGTCGATCGACTCGGCCGAGAAGTCTGCGATCGGCTCGGTGCTCGCCGGGTCGTGCGGAACGACCTCCGTGACCGCGCCCGTCGTCGTCGCTGGGCTGGCCGATGGAGATGCCGGCGGTGACGGCCTCGTCACGGGCTTCGCCGACGGCATCCACCGCCGATCCGGCTCCGACCGCTACACGACCGCGCTGTCGATCTCGGCCTCATTCGGCTCCGGGGTTCCGGTGCTGTACGTCGCGACCGGAGCCAACTTCCCCGATGCGTTGAGCGCCGCGCCTGCCGCGGCCGCGCAGGGCGGGCCGCTGCTGCTCGTGCCGCCGACGGGGCCCACAAGCGCTATTCTCGCCGAGATCCGCCGCCTCGCACCCAAACGCATCGTCGTCGTCGGGGGCGAGAGCGTCGTGAGCGCAAGCACGTACCGCGCGCTCTCCGGGCTGGCGCCGGCCATCCGACGGGATGCCGGCGCCGACCGCTACGCGACCTCTCGCGTCATCATCACTCGCGCCTTCGCGTCCGCGCCCGAGGTGTTCGTCGCGACGGGCCGCAACTTCCCCGATGCGCTGAGTGCCTCGGCTGCGGCTGGATCGCTCGGATCACCCGTGCTCCTCATCGACGGGAACAGCCGCTCGGTGCCGTCGGTCGCGACCTCGCTGATCACCACGCTCGGCGCCGACCGGGTGCGGATCGTCGGCGGCACCTCGGTGGTGTCATCGGGCATCGAAAGCGCGCTCGCGAGCAAATACGGCCGCTCGGCCGTGCTGCGGCACGCCGGTGCCGACCGCTATGCGACCTCGGCCGCGGTCAACCGCGCGGTATTCTCGACCGCGCCAACCGCGTTCTTCGCCGTCGGAGCCACCTTCCCCGACGCGCTCGCTGGCGCGGCGCTCGCCGGCGCGCTCGACTCGCCGCTGTACGTGGTGGCCAAGAGCTGCGTGCCAGGCCCAGTACTTGACCACGTTCTCGAGCTCAACCCTGGTAGCCGCGTGATGCTAGGCGGCACATCGGTGCTGACGACGGAGGTTGGCAAGCTCGTCGAGTGCTCGGCGGCAGCGCCGCCGCCCCCGCCGAGCACGACGCCTTCGAACCCGGGCGACTCGAAGAACTGTGGGGACTTCTCGACGCAGGCCGAGGCGCAGGCTTGGTACGCGAAGTACTTCCCCTATTACGGCGACATCGCGAACCTCGACGGCAACGACAATGATGGGCGCGTCTGCGAGGCGTTGCCGTAGCGGCAGTCATCGTCACGCTCAGGCCAGCTGCCGCTGGAAGAACCCGTCGATGCGCTGCCACGCGTCGGCCGCCTCGGCCGGCGCCGGCCCGAGCCCCATCACGGGCCCGATGAGCACGCGCATGAGTCGCGGCCCGGCCGGCCGCTCGTTGAGGAACGCATGCCCTGCGCCGGGGTACTCGACCACGTCGTGGTCGATGCCGCGCGCGGCGAGCGCCGACTCCAGTCGCGCCGCCGCGCCGCGCAGGGTTCGGTCCCGCCCGCCGAAGGAGCCGACGATGGGGCAGGCGCCGTCGAGCGCGTCGTCGAGGTCGGCGGGGAGCATCCCGTAATTGACGGATGCTGCACCGTAGTCGCCCGAGCCCGCGAGCAGCAGCGCGAACCCTCCGCCCATGCAGAAGCCGATGACGCCGACCGAGCCGCGCGCGTCTGGGCGCGAGAGCAGGAGCGCGCGCGCCGCCGCGACGTCGTCGAACGCCGCACCGCTCCCCTCGCGCAACGCGCGGAAGGTCGCCACGAGGCACTTGCGCCTGCCGCCGCGGCTGAAGAGGTCGGGCATGAGCACGAGGTAGCCGAGCCGCCGCAGCCGCTCGAGGTGGTCGCACATCGCGTCGTCGACGCCGAAGACCTCGTGCAGCACGACGAGCGCCGGGAAGGGACCGGGCCCGTCGGGGACGCCGAGCAGGCCGCGCAGCTCACCGCCGCGAGGGTCGCCGGGCTGGGGGATGACGACGTCGGTCAAGGTCACGATCGGACTCTAGCCCCGGCCGCCGCGCGCAAAGGCGCGTACGCTCACGAGCACGGGGTCACTTCGGCTCTCGAGAAGGAGAGTCATCATGGCTGAGAAGTCCGTCCGCAAGAACTCGACCAAGACCGCGGCCACCAAGACCCTCAAGGAGAAGCGCGTCGCGAAGGCCGACAAGAAGGCCGCGACCACGCGTTCGCAGAACAGCGACGCCGTCACGCGCGCCGCGAACAAGTAGTCGCGGGCGGCCTGCTGCGCCGCACCTTATGCATCTGCTCGGATTCGATCGCCGAGCCTTCCTCTCCCCTCCTCGCTCTCGATAGCGTGCGGTCACCGTATCCGGGTTCGGCCCGTGGTCGAGCCCGCCGTTCAAGGAGGAACACATGGGAAAGCTCGATGGTCGCGTCGCCCTAATCACCGGCGGCGCTCGCGGAATGGGCGCAGCGCACGCGCGCCTCATGGCGTCGGAGGGCGCGACGGTCGTCGTCGCCGACGTGCTCGACGACGAGGGCACGGCTCTCGCGCAGGAGGTCGGCGGCGTCTACCACCGCCTCGATGTCACCGACGAGAACGCATGGGCGTCGGTCGTCTCGGCCGTGCACTCCGAGCAGGGTGCGATCAGCATCCTCATCAACAACGCCGGAGTCGTCGGGTTCTCGCCGATCGCGACGGCGACGACCGAGGAGTGGAATCGCGTCATCGGCATCAATCTCACCGGCACCTTCTTCGGGATGCGCGCCGTCGTCGAATCGATGACGAGCGCTGGCGGCGGCGTCATCATCAACATCTCGTCGACGGCCGGACTGCAGGGCTACTCGAACCTCAGCGCCTACGTCGCGAGCAAGTGGGGTGTGCGCGGGCTCACCAAGTCGGCCGCTCTCGACCTCGGGCAGCAGGGCATCCGCGTGGTGTCGATCCACCCTGGGCCGATCCGCACGCCCATGACCGACGGATTCGGCGACGAGATGACGCAGACGCAGGCAATCGCGCGCTTCGGTGAGCCGGAGGAGGTCGCGACGCTCGCGCTGTTCCTCGCCGCCGACGCCACGTACTCGACGGGCACTGAGTTCGTCATCGACGGCGGCGCCACCGTCGGGCAGGCGCTGCAACCGCCTCAGGACTGAGGGATGCGCGACGCGCCGCCGTCCACCACAGCGACGGCGCGTCGCGAGCTCGGGGTCGCCGAGCAGTCGGTGCGGGCTGCGTCGCCTAGCGGCGCGCGCCCTTCGAGCCCTTCGCGGCGACAAGGTCCTTCTCGTCGATCGGGGTGAGCCCGCGCGAGCGCTGGTCGGCGAAGTAGGCGCGAGCCTCCTCCTGGCGCTCGTGCTCGACGCCCGTCGCGATCTCGGCCCGGATGTGCTCGGGTCGCAGACCGAACGCCTCGGTGAGCGGCAGGGCGTGCGGGCGCAGGCGCGGCAGAAGGCGGCCGTCGATGTACTCGGTGATGGCCTGCGCGCGCTGGCCCGAGAGCCGGCCGTGGATGAGGTACCAGGCGAGGTTCTTCTCGATGAGGGTGAACCCGAACAGGTCGCGCAGCCACGTGAGCACCTGCTTCGTGCCGGCGTCGGCGACGTCGTCGAGCGCGTCGGTGAAGGCCTCCCACTGCAGCAGCTCGCCGTGGGCGCGGGCCGCCTCGATGAGCTCGTTCTGGTGCCGGTTGAAGAGCGCCGCCGCGTCGGCCTTCGGCAGCTTCGAGGCGGAGCGCAGGCGAGCGGCGAGCTCGGCGACCATGGTCTCGACGCGGTCAGTGAGCAGCTGGCGCTGGGCCTCGGTGCCGCGCACGTAGCCGACCGAGCGGGCGGTCGAGCCGAAGTCGACGACCGACTGCGCGAGGCGGCGCAGGCCCGAGCGGTGCATCGCGGCCTCGCCGACCTGCTCGACCATGTAGGTCGCGAGAGCGCCGGCGTCGGCCTTGGCGAACTTGCGCGAGTAGTCGGTGAGCAGGCGCTTGGCGACGAGCTGCAGCAGCACGTTGTTGTCGCCCTCGAACGTCGCGTAGACGTCGAGGTCGGCGCGCAGCTGCACGAGGCGGTTCTCAGCGAGGAAGCCCTGGCCGCCACACGCCTCGCGTGCCTCCTGGATGATGTCGAGCGCGTTCCACGTGCTGAGCGGCTTGAGAGCCGCGGCGAGCGTCTCGAGATCCTGGCGCGACTCGTCGGTGTCGTCGGCGCCCGAGAAGACGGCGTCGAACTTCTCGAGGAACACCTCGTGCGCGAACGACATCGCGTAGGTCTGCGCGAGGCGCGGCAGCAGCCGGCGCTGGTGGCGCTGGTAGTCGAGCAGCACGACCTCGTCGTCGCTGTCGGCGGTGAACTGGCGGCGCTCCGAGCCGTAGCGCAGCGCGATCGTGAGGGCGAGCTTGCTCGCGACGACGCACGCGCCGTCGAGCGAGACGCGACCCTGCACGAGCGTGCCGAGCATCGTGAAGAAGCGGCGGCCAGGGCTCGCGATGGGCGAGGTGTAGACGCCCTGCTCGTCGACGTCGCCGTAGCGGTTGAGCAGGTTCGTGCGGGGAACGCGCACGTTCGTGAAGTGCAGGCGGCCGTTGTCGATGCCGTTGAGCCCGCCCTTGAGGCCGTCGTCCTCGCCGCCGACGCCGGGCAGGAACTCGCCGTTCTCGTCGCGGATCGGCACGTAGATCGCGTGCACGCCGTGGTTGACACCGCGGGTGATGAGCTGAGCGAACACGACGGCGGCCTTCGCATGCAGGGCCGCGTTGCCGAGGTAGTCCTTCCACGCGGCGCGGAACGGCGTGTGGATGACCCACTCATCGGTCGCGGCGTCGAAGGTCGCCGTCGTGCCGACGGCCGAGACGTCGGACCCGTGGCCGGTCTCGGTCATCGCGAAGGCGCCGGGCACGTCCATGCTGAGCGCGCCGGGGAGAAGCGCCGCGTGGTGCGCCTCGGTGCCGAGGTGCTGGATGGCCGCGGCGAACAGCCCCCACTGCACGCCCGACTTGATCTGCATGCTCGGGTCGCCGAGCACGAGCTCTTCGAAGCTCGCGATGTTGCCGCCGTTGTCCTCCTGGCCGCCGACCGATTTCGGGAAGGCGCGGTGCACCGAGTGGTGCTCGACGAGCAGGTGCAGCTGACCGAGCACGCGCTCGCGGTGCTCGTCCTTGCCGAGCTCGGGGTCGCGGTGGAACTCAGGCCGAGCCATGAGCTCGCGAGCGTGCTGGCGGGCATAGGCCCACTTGCCGAGAAGCTGCTGCCCCAGTGCCGCGACGTCGACGGCGACGGCCGTCGGCTCGGGGGCTGCGGGCGACGCGGGCAGAGCGGCCTCTGCCGCCTGGGCGGGCGTGGCGAGGCCGGCGGTCGGGGTATCGGTCGTCGTGGTGTCGGCGAGCTGAGTCATCACTGTCCCATCGTGTGGAGCCCATGGTGTGAAGCGGGGCGCGGGCCCCGGTCGAGCGCAGACGATCGAGTCGGTCTACGCGAGCGGGCCCGAGCACACGGTAGGCCGGGGCCGCGACGGGCGGCGGGTTCGTCGTGGTCGTGCACGAATCGGCGACGGATGCTCGGGGCTCGTCTTGTAGGAATCCCTGCGTCGCTGAACGCCAGCATGGTGGACTCTCCTACGTCGCACGGCTGTTCGCGCTGCGCGAATACCCCTAGGGGTATGCAGAGTCCTATGCCACCATGGAGTCATGGCAACCGTAGATCTGACCGCGGCCGACTTCGAGCAGACCGTCACGGCCCCCGGCATCACCCTCGTCGACTTCTGGGCGGAGTGGTGCGGCCCGTGCCGCCAGTTCGCTCCCGTCTACGACAGGGCGAGCGAGCAGCACCCCGATGTGACCTTCGGCAAGGTCGATACCGAGGCCGAGCAGCAGCTCGCCGCGGCGGCGAACATCCGGAGCATCCCGACTCTCATGGCCTTCCGCGACGGCGTGCTCGTCTTCGCGCAGCCAGGCGCCCTTCCCGGGCCCGCGCTCGAGCAGGTCATCACCGCCGTGAAGGGTCTCGACATGGACGAGGTGCGCGCGAAGGTCGAGGCGGCGCAGGCCGAGGCCGGGCGCGGTCAGTAGCGGCGGGCATCCGCTCGCCGTCGCCCCGCGAACACCGCGCCAGACGGTGAGCGATCCTGCACGCGAGACAGGTCGTGCGCGGGAGTAGCGTGTGCCGGTGACCTCACCGCGTACCCGCTGGATCGGGCTGTTCGTCATCAGCCTCGCCGTCTCGCTCATCATCGTCGACTCGACGATCGTGAACGTCGCCGTGCCGTCGA
>JAOASR010000077.1 GCA_030158585.1 Microcella sp. | reverse complement strand
AGCACGTTGCGCTCGAGCGACTGCGCCTCGTCGACGATCACGAACGCGTCGTGCAGCGAGCGGCCGCGGATGTGCGTGAGCGGCAGCACCTCGAGCAGCCCGCGGTCGATGACCTCGTCGAGCACGTTCTGCGAGACGACGCTCGACAGCGTGTCGAACGTCGCCTGCGCCCAGGGGTTCATCTTCTCGCTCGCGTCGCCCGGCAGGTAGCCGAGCTCCTGCCCGCCGACGGCGTAGAGCGGCCGGAAGACCATGATCTTGCGCTGCTGCTGGCGCTCGAGCACCGCCTCGAGGCCCGCGCACAGCGCGAGCGCCGACTTGCCGGTGCCCGCGCGACCGCCGAGCGAGACGATGCCGATCTGCGGGTCCATGAGCAGGTCGATGGCGAGCCTCTGCTCGGCCGAGCGCCCGTGCAGCCCGAACACGTCGCGGTCGCCGCGCACGAGCCCGATGCGACCCTTGTCGATGACGCGCCCGAGCGCCGATCCGCGGTCGGAGTGGATCACGAGCCCGGTGTTGAGCGGCACGTCGGCGACCGCCGCCGACTCGAGCGTCTCGCGGTCGTAGAGCTTCGCCATCTCGTCGCTCGAGAGCGTGATGTCGGCCTGGCCCGTCCAGCCCGAGTCGACGGCGAGCTCGGCGCGGTACTCCTGCGCGGCGAGGCCGATCGACGACGCCTTGACGCGCATCGGCAGGTCTTTCGAGACGACGACGACGTCGAGGCCCTCGCTCGCGAGGTTCATCGCAACGGCGAGAATGCGCGAGTCGTTATCGCCGAGCTGCAGCCCCGAGGGCAGCACCGACTGGTTCGAGTGGTTCAGCTCGACGCGCAGCGAGCCGCCGTCGCCCACGGCGATGGGGAAGTCGAGGCGCTCGTGCTGCACGCGCAGGTCATCCAGATTGCGCAGCGCCTGCCGCGCGAAGTAGCCGATCTCGGGGTCGTTGCGCTTGGCCTCGAGCTCGCCGATGACGACGACGGGGATGACGACGGCGTGCTCCTTGAAGCGGAACAGGGCTTTCGGGTCGCTCAGCAGCACCGACGTGTCGAGAACGTAGGTGAGCTGGCCCACCTCCCCCGACGTCGCGCTGCTGGTTGCTGCCTGGCGAGTAGTGCGGGAAGAGGCCACCGGTGCTCCATCCCCGGGGAGCGCGGGCATCCCCGGACCATTGTCGCGACGAGACGGCCAGGGGCTCGCGAGACGATTCGAGGCCGTCCCGACCGGGCGCGGTGCCCGATGCGGCTGACGCTAGACCCGGGCGTCCACCCGCGCCGACAGCGACACGCGCACGACACGCGATGGTCATCGGGCGCGCAGAGTGCGAGGCGACGGATGCCCGGCTCAGGTCAGACGCGTGACGCCGACTGGTACTCGGCGAGCGCCACGCGCAGCAGGTCGAGCGTCTCGTCGGTCGTCGAGACGTGCGGGCCGAGGCGCACGCGACCGCCGCGCACGGTCGTGCTGACGCCGTGGTTGTGCAGGGCCGCACTGAGCAGGCTGAGCTCGTCGGGCGCGGGCTCGAGCACGACGATGCCCGCGCGCTCGGCGTCGTCGCGCGGCGAGCTGACGGGCAGCCCGACCTCGTCGGCGAGGGCCATGATGGCGGATGCTCGCTCGAGGATCCTCTCCCTGACGGGCGCGACGCCCACCGCGACGAGCTCTTCGACCGCACCCGCGAGGCGCGCTTGAGCGATGGGGTCGGCGTAGCCCACGCGGAATCCGCGAGCGCTCGGGTGCGGCGGCACCGTGTGGTGCAGCGGCCCGTCGTCGAGCGGGTCGTCGACGGCGTTCCATCCCGACCACACGGGCGTGAGCTGCGCGCGCGCGCGATCGCTCATGGCGAGGAACCCCGTGCCGTACCCGGCGCGCAGCCACTTCTGGCCGCCCGAGACGATGACGTCGCACAGCTCCCACGGCGCCTCGACGACGCCGAGGCCCTGAATCGCGTCGACGATGAGCAGGCGATCGCCGATCACCTGGCGGATGCCCTCGAGGTCGACGAGGTGCCCCGTGCGGTAGTCGACGAGACTCACCGCGACCGCGACGACCGAGCTCGCCATCTGGTCGCGCACGACCGCGGGCGTGATGCGCTCGTGCTCCGGAGTGATCGCGTGCGGCACGAGCACGCCGAGGGCCTCGGCGGCGCGCGCGGCGGCGTACCCGATGGCCGGGAACTCCTCGGGGCTCGCGGCGAGGCCGCCCGTGATGCCGAACATCACGTGCATGAGCGCCTGGCTCGTGGAGGGCTGGAAGACCACCTGGTCGGGGCGGAACCCGAGCAGCGAGGCGACGGCCGCATCCACCCGCTCCTCCTCCCCCTCCATCGACGGGATCGACCCGAAGCGGGCACGCGTCATGAGCTCGCTCTGGGCGCGCTGCTCGGCGAGCGCCGCCTCACCGAGCGGGCCGAAGGAGGGGAAGTTCAGGTAGCCGGGCTCTTCGGTGAAGCGGGCGGCGTAGTCGTCGATGGTGGCCATCAGACTCCTCTCGGGCGCCGGGGTGGGCGCTGTCATCGGGTTCGGGCGCTGGAGCGCCGATGTCGTCGGGGTCAGGCGCCGAAGCGCCGCTGTCGTCGGGCGAAGTCGCGCAGGGCGCGCAGGAAGTCGACCTCGCGCAGGTCGGGGCCGAGTGCCTCGACGAAGTAGAACTCGCTGTGGGCGCTCTGCCACAGCATGAAGTCGCTCAGGCGCTGCTCGCCCGAGGTGCGGATCACGAGGTCGGGGTCGGGCTGGCCGCCCGTGTACAGGTGCTCGGCGATCTTCTCTGGAGTGACCTGCTCGGCGAGCTCGTCGAGGGTGCCGCCGCGCTCGGCGTGGTGGTGCACGATCGAGCGCACCGCGTCGGCGATCTCGCGCCGACCGCCGTAGCCGACCGCGAGGTTGATGTGCAGCCCGCGATCGTCGGCGGTGCGCGCCTCGGCCGCATCGAGCGCCTCGAGCAGGTGGGCGGGCAGGCCCTCGCGGCTGCCGACGTGCTGCACGCGCCAGCCGGGCACGCGCGAGAGCTCGTCGGCGAGCTCGCCGATGATCTGCGTGAGAGCCTCGAGCTCGGCCTCATCGCGCCCGGTGAGGTTGTCGGTCGAGAGCAGGTAGAGCGTGACGACGCCGATCTCGGCCTCGTGGCACCAGGTCAGGAACTCGCGCATCTTCTCGGCGCCCGCGCGGTGGCCGTGCTCGGTCGTGCCGCCGAACTGCCGGGCCCACCGACGGTTGCCGTCGATGATCATCGCGACGTGCCGGGGATGCGTGGCCCCGGCGAGCTGGCGGCGCAGTCGCCGCATGTACAGCTCGTAGAGCAGACCGCTGCCCGCGGGAATTCTCCTCGAACGCACAGGCTTACGGTAGTCCACACCCGGGCGCTTGTCCCCGAGCACCAAGGGATTCGAAGGGCGCCCACGGGGCGCGTAGCGTGGTCGCATGACCTCCCCCACCGCCCCCGGTTCGAACGCGCACGAGGGCGAGACCGCGCGTGAGGCCGCGGTCGACCGCGAAGCCGGCTCGGACATCCCGAACATCCCCCTCCTGGAGGACGAGCTCGAGCACCCGCCGGTCGACGGCAAGCCGCTCTGGCGCGGCTGGATCCACGCCGGCACGTTCCCGCTCGCGATCGTGCTCGGCGTCGTGCTGCTCGTCGTCGCCGACGGCGGGGCCGCGACGTGGTCGAGCGCGGTCTTCATGACGACGTCGCTGCTGCTCTTCGGCATCTCGGCGACCTACCACCGCTTCACGTGGAGCGAGCGCACGCGCATCCTGCTGAAACGCCTCGACCACGCCAACATCTTCCTGCTCATCGCGGGCACCTACACGCCCCTCGCCGTGCTCGCGCTGCCGCCCGAGAAGGGCTACCTGCTGCTCGCGCTCGTCTGGGCGGGAGCGGCGCTCGGCATCGGGTTCCGCGTGTTCTGGATCCACGCGCCGCGCTGGGCGTACGTGCCGCTCTACGTGCTGCTCGGCTGGGCCGCGGTGCTCTACATGGCCGATCTCTACGTCGCGAACCCCGCGATGATGGTGCTCGTCATCGTGGGCGGCCTCGCCTACACGGCGGGCGCCGTGATCTACGGCATGAAGCGGCCGAACCCCGTGCCCGGCGTCTTCGGGTTCCACGAGATCTTCCACACCCTCACGGTCGTGGCGTTCCTATGCCACTGGGCGGGGATCCTGCTCGTCGCCCTCGACCCGCCCTTCGGCGGCTGACGCCGAGCCGTCGGCTCCGGCTGCACCGGCCTCGCGCGCCTCAGCGGCTTCGGCGGCCTCGGCCTCGAGCCGCTCGCGCACCTCGCCGCGGTAGCGCACGCGGCGCACGCGGCGGGCCATGTCGACGACGAGAAGAATGGCCGCGACCGTCACGAGCGCGATCGCGATGAAGCCCGCGATGCCGGGCGTGACGAGGTTCGGGTCGACCTTGATCGGCGGGATCAGCGGGTCGCCGGGGTCATCGACCGGCCCGGGGCCGACGGTCAGCGGGGCGAGAGACGACAGCCAGGTCACGAGGGGCTCCTAGAGGGGTGAGCGGCCGGGCTCAGCCCGGTGCGGTCGGCGCTCAGCGCCGCGCAGTAACGTAGAGACAGACTATCCGCCCCATTCTTCGAGCAGACAGGATGCCCCGCGCGCGATGCCCGAGCACCCGACCGCGACCGCCGACGCGAGCGACCGACCCGCGACGACGCAGGCCCGGCTCGACGCGCGCTACGGCCGCAGCCCCACGGATCGCCGCCGCTCGCGCGTCGTCGTCATCGGCACCGCGATCGTGTTCGTCATCGTCTTCACCGCCTGGGTCATCTGGGGCGGGCTCTCGGGAACGAACGCCTCGCTCGAGGTGCGCGAGCTCGGCTACAGCAACGTCACCGACACCTCGATCGACGTTCGATGGGAGGTCACGGTCGCACCCGGCACGGAGGTGACGTGCGCCCTGCAGGCCCTCAACGGGAGCTTCGGCATCGTGGGGTGGCGCGTGGTCGAGCTGGGAGCATCCGATCGCATCACTCGCGTCTTCGAGGAGTCGCTGCGCACGGCCGAGCCGCCCGTGACGGGTTTGCCGTATCGCTGCTGGCTTCCGTAGACTCCACGGAATCGATCTGCGGAACCGGCCCTCGTGGCCGGTTCCTCTGCGTTCACCCGGCATCGGCGCTCGGCCGCCCGGGAACCCTCGGCACGGAAGGACGACCATGAGCGACACCAACGGCACCAAGTGGCTGACGCAGGAGGCCCACGACCGTCTCACCGCCGAGCTCGACTACCTGTCGACGACGGGCCGCACCGACATCGCGAAGCGCATCGAGGCGGCGCGCGACGAGGGCGACCTCAAGGAGAACGGCGGCTACCACGCCGCGAAGGACGAGCAGGGCAAGATCGAGGCGCGCATCCGCCAGCTCACCGCGCTGCTGCGCACGGCGACGGTCGGCGAGGTGCCCGAGGCGACCGACGTCGTCGAGCCCGGCACCGTCGTCACGGCGAAGGTCGCGGGCGACGAGGAGAAGTTCCTGCTCGGCAGCCGCGAGATTCTCGCCGACGGCAGCGACCTCGACGTGTACAGCGAGCAGAGCCCGCTCGGCGCGGCGATCCTCGGCCTCACGGTCGGCGAGTTCACGACCTACACCGCGCCCAGCGGCAAAGAGATTGACGTCGAGATCGTCGACGTGCAGACCTACCGCCCGTAGTCGCGGTTCGACGGCGCTCGCTCCCTCGGGGCGGGCGCCGTCGGCGTCTGCACGGTCGGTGAAGTGCGGCGCGGTGCGGTGCGGTGGCAGCTCAATGGTCTGGCCGCGTGATGCCGGGGTGCACGCGAGGGCCGTGCCTGCCTTCGAGAAGTGCGGAACGCATGAAGGAGATTCACCCCTTCCGCACTTGTCGAAGGGCGCCCGCGGGCGGTCCGGACCGGACCGCCCGGCAGCCCGTCGGACTCGACGGCGCTGCAGTCGATCACCGCGGGGTCGATCACCCGTCGGCCGATCGCCGAGAGGATTCTCGGGCTGGTCCGGCCCGAGCAGGTACGGCCCTAGAGCGTGCGGCGCGGGTCGTACCCGGCGTCGCGCAGCGCGCGCATGACCTGCTCGGCGTGCTCGGGCCCGCGCGTCTCGATGTGCAGCTCGAGCTCGACCTGGCTGATCTGCAGGCCCGACCCGTGGCGGGTGTGCAGCACCTCGACGACGTTCGCGTTCTGCCCGGCGACGATCGCGCTCGTGCGAGCGAGCTGACCGGGGCGGTCGGGCAGCGGGATGCGCAGCTTGAGGTACCGCTCGCTCGCCGCGAGGCCGTGGCTGATGACGCGCTCCATGATGAGCGGGTCGATGTTTCCGCCCGAGAGGATCACGACGGTCGGGCCGGTCGCGGTCACGGCGCCCGTGAGGATCGCGGCGACTCCGACAGCGCCCGCGGGTTCGACGACGAGCTTGGCGCGCTCGAGCAGCACGAGCATCGCGCGCGCGATGTCGTTCTCATCGACCGTGACGACCTCGTCGACCGTCTCGCGGATGATCGCGAAGTTCAGCGCCCCGGGCTTCGAGACGGCGATGCCGTCGGCGATCGTGGGCGACATCGTGATGGCGGTCGGCTCGCCCGCCGCGAGGCTCACCGGATACGCCGCCGCGTTGGCCGCCTGCACGCCGATGACCCTGATCTGCCGACCCTCGGCCGCAGCGCGCTGCTTGAGCACGGTCGCGACGCCCGAGATGAGGCCGCCGCCGCCGATCGGCACGACGACGGTCTGCAGGTCGGGCACCTGGTCGAGCAGCTCGAGTCCGAGAGTGCCCTGTCCGGCGATGACGTCGGGGTGGTCGTACGGCGGGATGAACACCGCGCCGCGCTCGGCCGCGTGCTTCTGCGCGGCGCGGCGCGACTCGTCGAAGGTGTCGCCGATCAGCACCACCTCGGCGCCGTAGTGGCGGGTCGCCTGCAGCTTCGGCAGGGCGACGCCGACGGGCATGAAGATCGTGGCGCGGATGCCCAGCTCACCGGCGGCGAAGGCGACACCCTGCGCGTGGTTGCCGGCGCTCGCCGCCACGACGCCGATCGCCTTCTCGGCGTCGGTGAGCTTCGACATGCGGTGGTACGCCCCGCGGATCTTGTACGACCCCGTGCGCTGCAGGGTCTCGGCCTTGAGGAACACCGGGGCGCCGAGAATCTCGGCGAGGTGCCGCGAGGTCTCCATGGGGGTGACCTGGGCCACCGTGCTGACGATGGCGCGCGCGGCCTCGACCTCGGCGAGGGTCGGCCCGGCGAAGGCGGGCAGCGCGCGCGGAGCATCCGACGCGGGGTCGACCACCACGG
This sequence comes from Microcella sp., assembly GCA_030158585.1. Lineage (GTDB taxonomy): Bacteria > Actinomycetota > Actinomycetes > Actinomycetales > Microbacteriaceae > Microcella. Next base: position 4,022 of record JAOASR010000077.1, on the reverse strand, counting down.
GGACAGCAGCGGTGTCGGTCATCAGGGTCTCTTGTCGACGGAGGGTGGCGGAGCGGAGGGCGGTGCTGCGGCGGGAAGGGCGGGCCGGCCGAGAGCGATTGCGCCCGGTTCGGCGCGCCATGCTCCTGTCGCAATGTACCGGACGAACACGTTCAGGAACGCCACGATGGGCACCGCGAAGAGCGTGCCGGGGATGCCCGCGAGGAAGCCTCCCGCGGCGACGGCGATGACGACCGCGAGCGGGTGCAGCTTGATGGCCGTGCCCATGACGAGCGGCTGCAGCACGTTGCCCTCGATCTGCTGCACGAGCAGCACGATGCCGAGCATGATGAGCGCCGTCACGGGGCCGTAGTAGACGAGAGCGACGATGACGGCGAGCGAGCCCGTCACGATCGCGCCGACGATGGGCACGAAGCTGCCGAGGAACACGGCGACCGCGATCGGCAGGGCGAGCGGCAGCTGCAGGATGACCGCGCCGAGCCCGATGCCCACGGCGTCGACGAACGCGACGAAGATCTGCACCTTCGCGAACTCGGTGACCGTGCGCCAGCCCGCGCTCGCCGCTCCGTCGACGGCGTCGCGCGCCGTGCGCGGGAAGAGACCCACGATGAAGAGCCAGATGCGGCGGCCGTCGAGCAGGAAGAACAGCAGCGCGAAGAGCGCGAGCACGGCGCCCGTCAGAATCTCGGCGGTCGTCGATCCGATGGAGAGCGCGCCGTTGACGAACCAGTCGTCGGTGAAATCGAACTGCCCGAAGAACTCATCGACGGATGCCCGGATCTCGGTCTCCGACAGCCCGAACGTCGTCGACGCCCACTCGAGGAGCTCGTCGAAGCGCTCCATCGAGCGCTCCTGCAGGTCGCCCAGCCCCGAGCGGATCTGACTCACGACGAGCCAGACGAGGCCGGAGATGGCGCCCAGGAGCGTGAGGAGTCCGATCGTCGCGGCGAGACCGTTGGGCACGCGGCGGCGGCGCATCCAGCTCACGAACGGGCCGAGCAGCGCCGCGAGCAGCACGCCGATGAAGAGCGGGATGACGAGCAGGCTCAGCTGCATGACGAGGAAGATGACGACCGCGATGACGCCCGCGAGCGCCAGCAGCCGCCACGCGTAGGCGCCGGCGATGCGCATGCCCCTCGGCACGTCCTCCTCGCGGAGGGTCGTCGGTTCGACGGGCGGGGTGCGCAGGCGTCGGAACATCGCCCCAGTCTACGAGCGGCCGCATTCCGGGCGGCGGATGCGCCCCGGCGGGCGCCCAGCGTCGGGGCGAGCGGCTAGCGTGGCCGCGTGGATCGCCTCTCCGCCGCCGCCGCGCGCCGCCTCGCCCTCTCGGCGCAGGGCTTCGACCGCGCGCACCCGCCCGCCGTCGGCCCGCGGCAGCTGAGCGCCGTGGTCGATCGGCTCGGCGTGCTGCAGCTCGACTCGGTCTCGGTGTTCGCACGCTCGCACTACCTGCCGCTCTTCGCTCGGCTCGGCGCCTACGATCGCGATGCGCTCGACCGCCTGATCTTCGCCCGCAGCGGCCGCTACACCGAGTACTGGGCGCACGAGGCGGCGATCATCCGTCGTGACGACTGGCCGCTGTGGCACTGGAAGCGCGAGGCGCTGCGCGAGCGCTTCACGCGCACGAGGCCGTGGGTGCGCGAGAACGCGCCGCTCATGCAGTGGCTGCTCGCCGAGCTCGCCGAGAAGGGTCCGCTCACGGTCGCCGAGGTCGAGCACGACGCGACCGTGCGGCGCGGGCCGTGGTGGGGCTGGAGCGACGTCAAAGAGGGCCTCGAGTACCTCTTCGCGTTCGGCGACGTCGTGAGCGGCGGCCGCCGCGGCTTCTCGCGCGTCTACGCCCTGCCCGAGCAGGTCGGGCTCGGCTCGCTGCACCACGTCGAGGTGCCGCGCGCCGAGGCTCAGCGCGAGCTCGTGCTGCGCAGTGTGCGCGCCCTCGGCGTCGGCACCGTCGGCGACATCGCCGACTACCACCGTCTGAAGATCGCTCCGACCCAGGCCGCGCTCCGCGACCTCGTCGAGGCCGGCGCCGTCGAGCAGGTCGCGGTCGAGGGGTGGGAGCGGGGCGGCAGGGCGCTGCCGGCGTTCCGCATTCCGGGCACGCGCATCCCCCGCCGCATCGAGGCGACGGCGCTGCTGTCGCCGTTCGATCCCGTGGTCTGGAACCGCGATCGGGCGCTGCGGATGTTCGGCTTCCACTACCGCATCGAGATCTACACGCCCGCGCCGAAGCGCGTGTACGGCTACTACTCGCTGCCCGTGCTCGTCGACGATGCGCTGCCGGGCCGCATCGACCTCAAGAGCGATCGCGCGGCCGGAGTGCTGCGGGTGCAGTCGGCGTGGGTCGAGAACCACGGCGATGCGGGGGCGCTCGCCGAGCGCGTCGCGCCCGTGCTGCGGGCTGCCGCGGCCTGGCAGGGGCTGACGGATGTGGTGGTCGCCGACCGCGGCGACGCCTCCGCCGCCGTGCGCGCGGCCCTCGATCGCGGCTGACCCCGCGCGTGTCGGCCAGCAGTCACGACTAGAAGCGCGTCGAGTTCTCCATGAGGCGCTTCACGCGCTCGGGGATGGGCGGGTGCGTCTGGAACATGCGATCCATGACGCCCGGCTTCATGGGGTCGTTCATCCAGAGGTGCGCCATCGTCGACTGCTGGCGGCGCATCGGCCGGGCGTAGTCGCCGAGCTTCTGCAGCGCGCTCGCGAGGCCCTCGGGGTCGCGCGTCGTGAGGGCGCCGGTGGCGTCGGCGAGGTACTCGCGCTGCCGCGACACCGCGGCCTGGATCATCGCGGCGACGAGCGGCGCGACGAGCATCGCGACGAGGCCGAAGACGAGCACGATCGGATTGCCGCCGTTGTTGTTGCGGTTGCCGCCGAAGAACGCCATGCGCGCGAGGATGTCGGCGATGAGTCCGACGGCGACGGTGAGCCCGAAGACGACTGTCGAGACTCGGATGTCGTAGTTCTTCACGTGCCCGAGCTCGTGCGCCATGACGCCCGTGAGCTCACGGTCGTTCATGATCTCGAGCAGCCCCGTCGTCGCGGCGACGCTCGCGGTCTTCGGGTCGCGACCGGTCGCGAACGCGTTCGGCGCGGGGTCGTCGACGATGTAGACCTTGGGCATCGGCATGCCCTCGGTGATCGCGAGGTTCTCGACGATGCGGTACAGCCGCGGGTTGTCGGCCTTCTCGATGGGGCGGGCTCCGGCCATCGCGAGCGCCTGCTTGCCCGCCGCGAAGTACTGGAACAGCGTGTACGCAGCGGCCCCGATGAGCGTGCCGATGAAGATCGTGTACCCACCGCCGTAGAGGTAGTCGGCGACGAAGCCGAGCAGGCCGATGAGCACGATGAACGCCATGATGATGACGATGGTGTTGCGCTTGTTCGCGGCGATCGCGCGATACACGTCAGCCCTCCTCGGGCGAAGTCGGGGTCAGGATGCTCGGCCGCGGGTCAGAACTGCACGCGCGGCGGCTCGGCGATCGCCGCGGCGTCGCTCACCTCGAAGAAGTCGCGCTCGGTGAAGCCCAGGCGGCGCGCGAACAGGGTGTTCGGGAACTGCTTGATCTTCGTGTTCAGCTCGCGCACGCCGCCGTTGTAGAAGCGGCGAGCGGCCTGGATCTTGTCCTCGGTGTCGACGAGCTCGCCCTGCAGCTGCAGGAAGTTCTGGCTCGCCTGCAGCTGCGGGTAGGCCTCGGCGACGGCGAAGATGCTCTTGAGCGCCTGCTGCATGTGGCCCTCGGCGACGGCGGCGTCGGCCGGGCCCTGGGCGCTGAGGGTCTCGGCGCGCGCCTTCGTGACGGCCTCGAACACCTGCCTCTCGTGGGCGGCGTAGCCCTTGACCGACTCGATGAGGTTCGGCAGGAGGTCGGCGCGGCGCTTGAGCTGCACGGTGATGTCGCTCCACGCCTCGTCGACGCGCACGTTGAGAGTGACGAGCGAGTTGTAGGTCGCCCAGAGGTAGATGCCGACGATGACGGCGAGCAGAACGACGACGCCGACGAGGATGAGGATTTCCATGC
>JAOASR010000076.1 GCA_030158585.1 Microcella sp. | reverse complement strand
ATCCTCGACGGCAACTGCTCGCTGCACCACCAGGCTTCGTTCTACGAGGCTCAGTGGGGCGAGGGCGTGACGGTTGCTCCCGACGGCGACGTCTGGGCGTTCCTGACCCCGCCGATCAACGAGGGCGACGGCTCGGCCGTCACCGGTGGTGGCGAGTTCGTCGCCGCGTTCAACGACAACGAGGCCACGGGCGCTGTGCAGGCCTACCTCTCGAGCGACACGTGGGCGAACAACCGCATCTCGCTCGGCGGCGTGATCTCGGCGAACAAGGGTCTCGACCCCGCCAACGCGCAGTCCGACCTCGCTCGCCAGTCGATCGAGATCCTCCAGGGCGAGGACACGGTGTTCCGCTTCGACGCCTCCGACCTCATGCCCGCCGCCGTCGGCACCAGCTCGTTCTGGACCGGCATGGTCGACTGGGTCGGTGGAGCCTCCACCGAGGACGTGACGTCGGCGATCGACAGCACCTTCCCGTAACCGCTCCACGGCAGCACTGACACCGGCCCATCGGACGATTTCCCTCGTCCGGTGGGCCGGTTCGTCAGGTAGCGTGACCACAAACCAATGGAGGTTCACCGCATGAGAGGTTTAGCGCCGTTCTGGTCCGATCTCTTCGAGAAGTTCGGACTCATGCTCCTGGGGCTCGCCGCGTTCGCGGCAGTCATCGGCATCATTCTCTTCCTCGCCGATCGGGCCCCGAAGAAGGGGCGAGATGTCTGGCAGCTCCTCGCGTTCGTGGCCCCGGCGCTCGTGCTGCTGGCGGTCGGGCTGATCTACCCGGCCGTGCGCACGACGCTCCTGGCCTTCTACGACCGCACGGGCGATGAGTTCGTCGGTCTCAACAACTTCGTCTGGATGTTCACGCAGCCCGACATCGTGCAGACCCTCATCAACACGCTCATCTGGGTCGCCCTCGTGCCGACGCTGTCGACGATCATCGGCCTCGCCTACGCGGTCTTCATCGACAAGTCCAAGGGCGAGAAGGTTCTGAAGTCGCTCGTGTTCATGCCGATGGCGATCTCGTTCGTCGGCGCCGGCATCATCTGGCGCTTCATGTACGAGTTCCGCGAGGTCGGCTTCGCCGAGCAGATCGGTCTGCTCAACCAGATCATCGTCTGGTTCGGCGGGCAGCCTCAGCAGTTCCTCGTGAACTCCCCCTGGAACACGTTCTTCCTCATCGTCGTCATGGTCTGGATCCAGACCGGTTTCGCGATGGTCCTGCTCTCGGCCGCGATCAAGGGCGTTCCCGTCGAGATCATCGAGGCCGCGCGGCTCGACGGCGCCAACGCCTGGCAGCAGTTCCGCAACGTCACGATCCCGGGCATCCGCGGCACGCTCGTGGTCGTCGTCACGACGATCTCGATCGCGACCCTCAAGGTGTTCGACATCGTTCGCTCGATGACCGGCGGAAACTTCGACACCTCGGTCGTGGCCAACGAGATGTACACGCAGGCGTTCAACCGCAACGAGTTCGGCTACGGCTCTGCGCTCGCGGTGATCCTGTTCCTCATGGTCCTCCCGATCGTCGTCTACAACGTGCGCGTGATGCGCAAGCAGAAGGAGATCCGATGACCGGCATCGTCGACAAGGCCGAGGAGAAGCTCGACCGGCCCCTCGGTCAGCGCAACGACCCGCGGGCCAGGAAGGTCTCGAGAGCGTCGAAGGCCAAAGAGAAGCTGACCTCGCCGGGTGCCACGTTCGCGGCGATCGTGATCGCCGTCATCTGGACGATCCCCACCTTCGGCCTGCTGGTGAGCTCCTTCCGCACGCCGGAGGAGATCCGCACCAACGGCTGGTGGAACATGTTCGTCAGCCCGAGCTTCACGCTCGAGAACTACGCCGACGTGCTCACGACGCAGGGTGCGAGCTCGGCGAACCTGGGCTCGTACTTCGTGAACTCGCTCATCATCTCGATCCCGGCGGCGCTGTTCCCGATCATCCTCGCCACGATGGCCGCGTACGCGTTCGCGTGGATCAAGTTCAAGGGCTCGGGCGCGATCTTCGTGCTCATCTTCGCCCTGCAGATCGTGCCCCTGCAGATGGCGCTCATTCCGCTGCTGCAGATCTTCTCGGGCGTGCTCGGCATCAGCGGAACCTTCCCCGCGGTGTGGATCGCGCACACGATCTTCGGTCTGCCGCTGACGATCTTCCTGATGCACAACTTCATCTCGGAGATTCCGGGCGAGGTCATCGAGGCGGCTCGCGTCGACGGCGCGAACCACACGCAGATCTTCTTCCGCATCATCATCCCGCTGTCGCTGCCGGCGCTCGCGTCGATCGGCATCTTCCAGTTCCTGTGGGTGTGGAACGACCTGCTCGTGGCCCTCGTCTTCTCGGGAGGCACAGCCGACGTCGCGCCACTGACGCAACGATTGGCCGAGCTCGTCGGCAACTTCGGGCGCAACCAGGAGCGACTGCCCGCCGCGGCGTTCATCTCGCTCGTGATTCCGCTCATCGTGTTCTTCAGCCTCCAGCGCTACTTCGTGCGCGGCCTCCTGGCCGGCTCGACGAAGGGCTGAGCAGGCCGACGACCGAGCACCGACGACGCCCCCTGGAGGAGATTCCGGGGGGGCGTCGTCGCATGCGGGGGATGCCCGAAGTCGGCCCCGGGCATCCGTCACGATCGCGCGCGCAGCGCTGCGATGTTCGCTCAGGGCCGCGGTGCCTCTCGGCGCCCTGTCGGGGGTGCCGCTCTAGGCTCGCGACGTGAGCATGGGAATGGGCGGAAGCGGGCGCGGCGGGCGCGGAGGCCGCATCGCCAGTCGCGACGTCGCCGCGCAGAAGGCGGCCAATGCTGAGGCGCCGCGCATCCCGAATCTGCTGCCCCGCATCGCGCGACTGTTCGCCCCCCATCAGCGGATGCTCGCCCTCACCATCACGCTCGTGCTCATCAGCGCCGGCCTCAGTGTGCTGCCGCCGCTGCTGACGAAGCAGGCGTTCGACGTCGGGCTGTTCCCTCCCGGCGGTGAGCCGAACGTGCCCGTGCTGCTGCAGATCGTCTCGCTCATGCTCGGGCTCTGGCTCGTGAGCGCGGGCCTCGGCATCGCGCAGACGTACCTCACGGCGAGCGTCGGCAACGCGGTCATGGCGCAGCTGCGCGTGACGCTCTTCGAGCACCTGCAGCGCATGGAGCTCGCCTTCTTCACGCGCACCAAGACCGGCGTGATCCAGTCGCGGCTGCAGAACGACGTCGGCGGGGTCGCGGGCGTGCTCAACAACACCGTCTCGAGCGTCATCGGCAACACCGTCACGGTGCTCGCCGCCCTCGTCGCGATGCTGCTGCTGAGCTGGCAGCTGACGCTCGTCGCGGTGATCCTGCTGCCGATCCTCATCGCGGCGCAGCAGAAGGTCGGCCAGGTGCGCGCGCGCATCGCGACGAAGACGCAGGAGTCGTTGAGCGACATGACCGCGATCACGCAGGAGGCCCTGAGCGTCTCGGGCATCATGCTCGCGAAGGGCTTCTACCGCCAGCACGCCGAGGTCGACCGCTACCGCGCCGAGAACGAGACGCAGCGCGGCCTGCAGGTGCAGCTGCAGATGAGCGGCCAGTGGTTCTTCGCGATGGTCAACGTGTTCCTGAGCGTGATCCCCGCGATCATCTACCTCGTCGCGGCATGGCTGCTGCAGGCGGATGTCGCGGTCACCGCGGGCACGCTCGTCGCGTTCACGACGGTGCAGGCCCGGTTGACCTTCCCGCTGCTCGGCCTCATGCGGGTCGCCCTCGACCTCCAGACCTCGGGTGCCCTGTTCGCGCGCATCTTCGAGTACCTCGACCTGAAGCCCGCGATCACCGAGCGGGACGACGCGCGCGAGGTCGACGAGCGGCGTGTGGGGAGTATCCGCTTCGATGAGGTCGTCTTCCGGTACCCGGATGCCCCCGCCGACCAGGCGCCGACCCTCGACCGTGTGAGCTTCACGGTCGAGCCCGGTCAGTTCGTCGCCTTCGTCGGGCCCTCGGGCGCGGGCAAGACGACGATCTCGTACCTGATCCCGCGACTGCAGGAGGCGAGCGAGGGCCGGGTGCTGTTCGCGGGCGATGACGTGCGCGAGCTCACGCAGGAGTCCCTGATCGCGCAGGTCGGCATCGTCAGCCAGGAGACCTACCTCTTCCATGCGACGATCGCCGAGAACCTGCGGTACGCGAAGCCCGACGCGACGGACGAGGAGCTCGAGGTCGCCTGCCGCGCGGCGAGCATCCACGAGACGATCGCGAGCTTCCCCGACGGCTACGACACCGTCGTCGGCGAGCGCGGCTACCGGCTGTCGGGCGGCGAGAAGCAGCGCATCGCGATCGCGCGCGTGCTCCTCAAGGACCCTCCGGTGCTGATCCTCGACGAGGCGACGAGCGCGCTCGACTCGGTCTCGGAGCGCGTCGTGCAGGCGGCGCTCGACTCGGCGACGCGCGGTCGCACGACCGTCGCGATCGCGCACCGGCTCTCGACCGTCGCGGGCGCGGACGTCATCCACGTCATCGATCGCGGGCGCATCGTCGAGAGCGGGTCGCATGACGAGCTGCTCGCGCTCGGCGGCGTGTACGCGCGACTCGTGGCCGAGCAGTCGACCGACTTCGGGCGGCCGGCCGCGGCGGCGTCGCCGCACGCGCTCTGAGCGACGGCGCTCTGAGCGACGCGCCCCGCAGACCCTAGATGCGCTCCTCGAGCAGCTCGGTCATGTAGTCGATCTCCTTCTGCTGCAGCTGCACGACTCCGCCCGCGAGCCGCGTGACGAGCTCGTTCTCGGTGCGCGCGAGCACGGCCTCGGCCATCTCGACCCCGCCCTCGTGGTGCGCGATCATGAGCTCGAGCCACAGCACCTCGGCCTCGAGGCCCTCGGCGTCGCGCAGCGCCTGCATCTGGTCGGGGGTCGCCATGCCCGGCATGGGCTGGCCGGCGGAGTGCGTCATGCTCTGCCCGTCATGCCCGCCGTCGAGCGTCGGCAGCGCCATCCACGCCATCTCCGGCTCGGTCGACGTCTGCGGCACACCCCACGTGTTCAGCCACGCGAACATCTGCCCCGCCTGCTGCGACTGCGCGGTCACGATGTCGAGAGCGAGCAGGCGCAGCTCCTCGTCGTCGGTGCGGTCGCGCAGCAGGATCGACATCTCGACGGCCTGGTTGTGGTGCGTCTGCATGTCGCGTGCGAACCCGGCCTCGGCGCTCTCCGGTCCGGGGGCGGAGGCGGCGCCCGCGGGCGCCGTCGCGCGCCCGAGCAGCACGCCGGCGACGAGCGCCACGAGCACGAGCAGCGCCCCGGCGATGATGAGCCGGACGCGGGCGGGGCCGCGCTCGGGCCGGGCATCCGTCACGGACGAAGCGGGAACCGGATCAGCGCTCGACATGACGGCTACGCGATCTTGCCCGGGCCGTCGATCGCGCCCGAGCACAGCGCCCCTGGCTCGGGCGCGTCGGGGGAGAGGCGGTACTTGGTGAGGAAGTCGTCCAGTCGGGGGTCGTCGACGCCGTCGAGCTGCACCTGGTACCCCCAGGCGCTCGCGACGACGGGGGCCTCGAGGCCGTCGATCGGTGAGAGGATGACGTAGGTGCTCGGCATCTCGTCGCGAAGCGCGTTCAGCTCGTCTTCAGTCACCTCTGCTGGGTTGTAGGTCACCCACGCTGCGCCGTGCTCGAGCGAGTGCACCGCGTTCTCAGGCGTTACTTCTTGCTCGTAGATGCCGCAGTTCAACCACGCTGGGTTGTGGGGACCGCCCGCGGGAGGACTCTGCTCGTAGTCGACTACCCCTTCGACGTGCGCTGGTTCCAATCCCTCGAAGGTCTCGAGACCGGCGATGTCGATGTCGGCGGGGTCGACCTCCGGCTGGGCGCTCGTGACGACGATCGAGACGACGATCGCGATGACCGCCAGGGCGCCGACGACGGCGCTGCCGATCGCGATGAGGTTGCGGCGCTTCTCGCGCGCCTGCTTCGCCTTGAGGGCGGCGACCTTCTCGGCGCGACGCTTCTCGCGCTGCTGCTTGATCGTGAGGTTCTCGTCGTTCGACACGCTCGGGGCTCCAGCCGTAGGGGGAGTGGTTCGTCGGCGCGCGCGAGTGCGCGGCCAGGGCCCTCCCATTGTCTCAGAAGACCTTTCGACTTCCTGTCAGAGCGCGCGTCTGAGGTGTGGTCGCCGCCCCGTCGTCGCCTTCGGGGCGGATGCCCGCCGCGAGTAGGCTCGCAGGATGAAGTTCGCCCGCTCGATCGTCGACCTCATCGGCGACACGCCCCTCGTGCAGCTCAATCGCGTGACCGAGGGGATCTCGGCCACCGTGCTCGCCAAGGTCGAGTACCTCAACCCCGGCGGGAGCGCGAAGGACCGCATCGCCACGCGCATCATCGACGCCGCCGAGCGCGAGGGCCTGCTGAAGCCTGGCGGCACGATCGTCGAGCCCACGAGCGGCAACACGGGCGTCGGCCTCGCCCTGGTCGCCCAGCAGCGCGGCTACCGCTGCGTGTTCGTCCTGCCCGACAAGGTCGGCGAGGACAAGCGCAACGTGCTCACCGCCTATGGCGCCGAGATCGTCGTCACGCCGACGGCCGTCGCGCCGGAGGACCCGGAGTCGTACTACTCGGTCTCCGACCGCCTCGCGCGCGAGATCCCCGGCGCCTTCAAGCCCAACCAGTACGCCAACCCCAACGGCCCGCTCAGCCACTACGAGACGACCGGCCCCGAGATCTGGCGCGACACCGACGGCCGCGTCACGCACTTCGTCACGGGCGTCGGCACGGGCGGAACGATCACCGGCACGGGCCGCTACCTGCGCGAGATCAGCGCCGACCGCGCGAGCGGCCGCGTGCAGATCGTCGGCGTCGACCCCGTCGGCAGCGTGTACTCGGGCGGCTCGGGCCAGCCCTACCTCGTCGAGGGAGTCGGCGAGGACTTCTGGCCCGCCGCCTACGACCCGACCGTCACCGACCGCATCGTCGCGGTGAGCGACCAGGATTCGTTCGACATGACCCTGCGCCTCGCGCGCGAGGAGGGGCTGCTCGTCGGCGGCTCGTGCGGCATGGCCGCGGTCGGCGCCCTCGAGGTCGCGCGCGAGCTCGGGCCGGACGATGTCGTCGTCGTCCTGCTTCCCGACGGCGGTCGCGGCTACCTCGGCAAGATCTTCAATGATCGGTGGATGCGCTCGCACGGGTTCACCGCGCACGCGGGCTGGCCGACTCTCGCCGACACCTTCCGCTTCGACCCCTCGGCGCTGCCCCACGTGCTCCGCACCCAGTCGGTCGCCGACGCCGTCGCCGAGGTCGAGGCCCATGGACGGGCCCTGCCCGTACTCTCCTCCGCGCCGCCCGCCGTGCTCGGCGAAGTCGTCGGGACGGTGGACGCCCGCACGCTGCTGCGGGGACTCGCGCTCGGAGAGGTGACGCCGGCGAGCCCGGTCACCGAGGCGATGGGCCCGCGACTGCCGATCGTCGGAGCCCGTGAGGCGCTCGGCGACGCCCGTATCGTCTTTGAGCAGGAGCGCGGCCCCGGCGGCCAGCTGCCCGACACCCTGCTCGTGCTCGACGGGGGCAACCCCGTCGGCCTGCTCACGCGCGCCGACCTCGTGCGCGCTCTCGCAGCGGGGGCGTGACCGGCCGACGGCCGACCGCCCGCAGCCTCGGGCATCCTCTTGGTTTTCGCATCGTTGACAAGGACCTGACATGACCCACCACGACGCCCACGGATTCTCGACCCGCGCCATCCACGTCGGGCAGGAGTTCGACCCGACGACGGGTGCTGTGATCCCTCCCGTGCACTTCTCGACGACGTATGCCCAAGACGGCATCGGCAACCTGCGCGGGGGATACGAGTACGGGCGCGGCGGCAACCCGACCCGCGACGCGCTGCAGAAGCAGCTCGCCTCGCTCGAGGGCGGCACGCACGCCTTCAGCTTCGCGTCGGGCCTCGCCGCTGAAGACGCGCTGCTGCGCGCCGTGCTGCGCCCGGGCGACCACGTGCTCATGGGCAACGACGTCTACGGCGGCACCCACCGCCTTGTGCGCCGCATCTTCGGCGACTGGAACATCGGCCTCACGACGATCGAGCTCGACGACATGGCGGCGGTTCGCTCCGCTCTCGCCGACACGGGCGCTCGCGTGCTGTGGCTCGAGACTCCGTCGAACCCGCTCATGAAGATCACCGACATCACGGCGCTCGCCGAGGTCGCGCACGCGGCCGGAGCTCTCGTCGTCGTCGACAACACCTTCGCGACGCCGTACCTGCAGCAGCCGCTCGGGCTCGGCGCCGACGTCGTCGTGCACTCGACGACCAAGTACCTCGGCGGGCACTCGGATGTCATCGGCGGGGCTGTCGTCACGAGCGACGACGAGCTCGCGTCGAAGGTCGGCTTCCACCAGTTCGCCGCCGGTGCGGTGTCGGGCCCGCTCGACGCGTGGCTCACCACCCGCGGCATCAAGACGCTCGCGGTGCGCATGGACCGCCACTCGGCGTCGGCGCACGCGCTCGCCTCGGCCATCGAGGGGCACTCGGCGGTCGCGCGGGTCTACTACCCGGGCCTGCCCTCGCACCCCGGGCACGAGCTCGCCGCGCGCCAGATGTCGGACTTCGGCGGGATGCTCTCGCTCGAGCTCGCGGGAGGCGCCGCGGCCGCGCGCGCCTTCGCCGAGGGGCTCCACGTCTTCTCGCTCGCCGAATCGCTCGGCGGCGTCGAGTCGCTCGTGAACTACCCGAGCGAGATGACCCACGCCTCGGTGCGCGGCACGGCGCTCGAGGTGTCGGACGCGATCATCCGGCTCTCGGTCGGGCTCGAAGACGTCGACGACCTGCTCGCCGACGTGCAGCAGTCGCTCGCGCGGCTCGGCTGAGCGGGTCGGGCGCCGGGTCGGGCGCCGGGTCGGGCTCTGGGTCGGGCGCGGGCTCGGCCCGCCGCACCGGCACGCGGCGGGGCCGGTCGGAGCCCCAGAGAGCGCGAGCCGCGATCGAGGCGCGGCGAACGGGAAGGCGACGGGCGCTCGCGCCCTGGCGGGCATCCGCGTGCATAATGGGCCGGAAGATGTGAACGTACACATCGCCCGGTGATCGGAAGGCCCTCGTGTCGAGTTCGGAGCAGGCGCGCGCGCCCGAGAGCCCGAGCGTCGCGGTGCCCGCGAGCTTCGAGCCGCCGGTCGCGGCCGCCGAGCCGGAGCGGGTGAAGGCGCCGAACATCCGCGATGTGGCGCGCGTCGCCGGCGTCTCGTACCAGACCGTGTCGCGCGCGCTCAACGACAGCCCCTCGATCAGGCCCGAGACGCTCGCCCGAGTGCAGGCCGCGATCGACGAGCTCGGGTACCGGCCGAATCAGGCCGCCCGCGCGCTCGTCACGAGCCGGTCGCGCACGATCGGAGTGCTCGCGGCGCAGACGGTGCACTACGGGCCGGCCACGAGCATCCAGGCCATTGAGACGGCGGCGCGCGAAGCCGGATACCGCCTCTCGATCACCAACATCGCCTCGAGCGAGTACGCCTCGATCAAGTCGGCGCTCGACCACCTCATGGCGCAGTCGATCGAGGCGCTCATCGTCATCGCGCCGCAGGTGCGGGTCTTCGAGGCGCTCAAAGACCTGCAGCTGGCCGTGCCGTTCGTCACGCTCGAGGCGACCGGCACGAACACGGCGCACGCGCTGTGGGTCGACCAGATCCAGGGCGCTCGGCTCGCGACGCGACACCTCATCGACCTCGGGCACACCGAGATCATGCACCTGTCGGGCCCGCAGGACTGGATCGAGGCGGAGGCGCGGATGCAGGGCTTCCTGCGCGAGCTCGGCGATGCCGACCTGCGCACGCGCGCGCCCATCCTCGGCGACTGGACGGCGCACTTCGGCTACTACGCGGGGCTCGAGCTGCTGCGGTACCGCGACTTCACGGCCGTGTTCTGCGGCAACGACCAGATGGCGCTCGGCTTCATGCACGCGTGCCGCGAGTCGGGGCTGTCGGTGCCCGGCGACATGTCGATCGTCGGGTTCGACGACATCCCCGAGGCGGCGCACTTCGCCCCGCCGCTGACGACCGTGCGGCAGAACTTCGCCGAGATCGGGCGGCGCACGATCGAGGTGCTGCTCGGCGAGCTGCGCGGCGAGACGGGCCTCAGCCACGAGCCTGTGCAGCCCGAGTTGATCGTGCGCCAGTCGACGGCGCGGCTCGCGTAGGTGGCGGGCGGGCCCGCGCGCACCCGGCCGGCGCCTGCGGCTGCCGCCCGCGCCGGCGCCCGCGCCGGCGCCCTTGGCTGCCGCCCGGGCCGGCGCCCGCGCGCCCGCTGGCGCGTCTGCTCTCGCACGCCGCGCTGTTTCGGGCGAGCAGGACGCCCGGGGGCGCGCGGCGTGCCCGAAACAGCGCGGCATGCGGCCGGCCGTCCTCCCCACCAGGGGGAGACGCGGCGTTCTGCACGGTCACGCTGCCGTCCCACCCGCGTCTCGAGCGTGCACCTCACGCTCATTCGATGACCTCACCCTTCACCGCCGCCGTGCGCGGTGCCTTCGCAGCAGCCATCGTGGTGGCCGAGCATCCCGATGACACCGGGCTCTCTCGCCGACTGAACCGGCAGAGGGCTCGGGGTGAGCTCGTCGCCCTCACCCGGGGCATCTCTGTTCCGGCCTCCGAACTGGCGAACCTGGCTTCGTGGGAGGTGGAGGTGCTTCGAGCGTGGGCCGCCTCCGCGCTGGGTCGGGTGCGACAACCGCTGTGTCGGGCATCTGCTGCGCGGCTCTGGGGCGCACCGCTGATCGACGAGCTGGTCGCGCCGGGCATCCATGCTCTCGGGTGGAACGGCGACCAGGCCCGTCAGAGAGGTGACGTGCGCTACTGGGCGACCACCGATGCGGAGGCGCACGTCGTCACGCTGGAAGGCGCGCGACTGACCGACCTGCCCCGCACTCTCGCCGAACTCGGAGCGACCTCGACTTTCGCCGAGGCTGTCGCGGCCATCGACTGGGGCATCCGGGTGCGGAATCAGGCTGCGGGGCCAGTCACGACCGTCGACGAGATCCGAGCGGTGGCGGATGCTCTCGGCTTCACTCGAGGACCGGCTCGACTCGAACGGGCTCTCGCTTTCGCCGATGGGCGCTCGGAGTCGCCGGGAGAGTCGTGGGCGCGCGTGCTCATGCACGAACTCGGATTCGAGATGCCGGAGCTGCAGCACGAGTACCGGCTGCCGGACGGGCGGGTGTTTCGCACCGACTTCCGCTGGGGATCGATCGGACTCGCGGGCGAGTTCGACGGGCTCGCCAAGTACAGGGCGGCCGAACTGCGCGCCGGGCGCTCGGTCGAGCAGGTCGTCGTCGAGGAGAAGGAGCGCGAGGACGGGGTGCGCTCGACCGGCGACGGGATGCTTCGGCTCGTGTGGGGCGACCTGCGCGACAGGCGCCGCTTCATGCACCGACTGGAGGCCGCGGGGGTGCCGCGTCGGCGCGGGCGACGCACACCGCGCTGATTCGGGCAAGCAGTACGCCCGGGGGCGCGCGGTGTGCCCGAAACAGCGCGGTGTGCGCGC
>JAOASR010000075.1 GCA_030158585.1 Microcella sp. | reverse complement strand
CGCCCTCGAGGCGCACCCACTCGTGCTCGGCGGTGTACTGCAGGTCGGCGGGAACTGCGCTCATGGTCATGCCTCTCGCTTGTAGAAGGGAAGGGAGACGACGGTCGCGGGAATGCGGCTGCCGCGGACGTCGAGGTCGAGGGTCGTGCCGACGGCGGCGTGCGCCGGGTGCACGAAGGCCATCGCGATCGGGTGGCCGAGGGTCGGCGACAGGGCGCCCGAGGTGATCTCGCCGACCTTCTCGTCGCCGCTCATCACGGCGTAGCCGGCGCGCGCGGCGCGCTTGCCCTCGGCGGCGAGACCGACGAGCACGTGCGCGTCGTCGCCCGGGCCGGCCTCGATCGCGGACTTGCCGACGAAGCTCTCTTTCGCGGTGACGACGACCTTGCCGAGGCCCGCCTGCACCGGCTGGATGCTCGTGCCGAGCTCGTGACCGTAGAGCGGCATGCCCGCCTCGAGGCGGAGGGTGTCGCGCGCCGCGAGCCCGCACGGCTGCAGGCCGAGCGGCTCGCCCACGGCGAGGAGCGCCTGCCAGAGGGCGGCGGCGTGGTGGTGGTCGAGGTAGAGCTCGAAGCCGTCTTCGCCCGTGTATCCGGTGCGGGCGACGAGCACCTCGACCGAGGTCTCGCCGTCGGCGAAGGTGCCGGTCGTCCAGGCGTAGTACTTGAGCTCATCGAGCTCGGGGGCGACGAAGCCGGGCGTCGCCTCGAGCACCGCGCGCGCAGCGGGGCCCTGCACGGCGATGAGAGCCGTGGCGTCGGTGCGGTCATCGATCGCGACCGCGTGATCGGCGGTGCGTGCCGTGAGGGCGGTGACCACGGCATCCCGATTCGAGGCGTTCGCGACGACGAGGAACTCGTGGTCGGTCATGCGATAGACGATGAGGTCGTCGACGATTCCGCCGTGCTCGTCGAGGACCAGCGAGTACTTCGCCTTGCCGACGGCGAGCGCGCTCAGCCGGCCCGCGAGCGCCTCGTCGAGGTAGGCGCCGGCGCCCTCGCCCATGACCGCGATCTCGGCCATGTGCGAGATGTCGAAGATGCCGGCCGCGGTGCGCACCGCGTGGTGCTCGGCGAGGTCGGAGGTGTAGCGCACCGGCATCTGCCAGCCGCCGAAGTCGGTGAAGGCCGCGCCGAGCGCGACGTGCTGCTCGTGCAGCGGCGAGAGCCGCGGGGCTGCGGTGGAATCGGACACGGAGTTCTCCTGACGCGCTGAAGGCCGGTGGAACTCCCCCTCTGTCATGGTGCCTGAGAGCTTCACGCGTCCTCTCCGGTCGTGCCGGTCGGGGCGAGCTTTCACCGTGGGCGAGAGCGCTCGTCGTCGACAACGGTGTCGGGATGCGCTCTGCTTTTCAGAGTGGCCTGGCGGATGCGGTACGCGTACCTGAGAGATTGGCGGGGAGGCTTGCTCCTTCGGTGCCGTCGGCGGCTCTCGCCCCGTCGGCTCTCCCGCATCGCTGTGCGGCCCTGTGTTCGGTTGTGGTGGAGCGGTCGTGCAGGGTCAGCGTATCAACCGCGAGGGCGTTCCTCCCACGATCGGCCTACCCGAGATGTGCGCTTCGCGACGCCCGGCGGATGCTCGGCGCGCGACACGGCGCGGAAATGTTAGGTCAAACTGGCATAGTGGGAGGCATGTCAGCCTCCGCCCCCACCGGCGGCACCTCCTCGCCCGAGGTTGTGCTGCCCCTCAGCACCTTCATGCAGCTCGACCGCTCGGGCCCCATCCCGCTCTACTTCCAGGTCGCGCAGATCATCGAGAAGGCCATCCGCGAGGGCGACCTGCCCCCCGGCGCCCGCCTCGAGAACGAGGTCGCGCTCGGCAACCGCCTCGGCCTCAGCCGACCGACGGTGCGTCGAGCGATCCAGGAGGTCGTGGCGAAGGGCCTGCTCGTGCGGCGTCGCGGTATCGGCACTCAGGTCGTGCAAGGCCAGGTCACGCGCGGCCTCGAGCTCACGAGCCTCTATGACGACCTCGTGCAGAGCGGCAAGCACCCGAGCACCGACGTGCTGTCGATGGAGATCGTCGATGCCCCTGGTCACGTCGCCACGCATCTCGGCGTCGACGAGGGAGCCAGCGTCGTGCACCTGCGCCGCGTGCGCCGTGCCGACGGGATCCCCGTCGCCATCCTCGAGAACTGGCTGCCTGCCGACGTCGCCGATCTGGCGACCTCGGACATCGAGGAGCACGGGCTGTACCAGATGCTCCGCACCCGAGGCATCACCATGCGCGTCGCCCAGCAGCGCATCGGCGCTCGCAAGGCGATCGCGGAGGAGGCCGACATCCTCGGCCTCGAGCGCGGCGGCGCCGTGCTCACGATGGAGCGGACGGCCTTCGACGGCTCCGGGCGGGCTGTCGAGTACGGCCGTCACTGCTACCAGCCCGACGTCTACGCCTTCGAGGTCACGCTCGTCGAGAAGTGAGAACGGCCCGGCGGCCTCCCGCACCACCGAGCGGGAGACGGCCGGGCCGTCAGGCACGAAGCGTCGTGCGGCGCTGAGTGAAGGAACGGGGCCCGGCTCGACGCCGAGCCCCGCCTTCCCTCCCTCGAGGCTCGCTAGAAGCGACCCTCTCGGTATCGACGGATGCCCTCCGCGCCCTCGACGACGGCGGCGGTCAGCTCTTCCACCGTCGTGTCCTCGCGGCGGACATCCAGAATCTTGCGACCGTGGTTCATCACGATGTGGCGATCGCACACCTGGTACGCGTGGTGCAGGTTGTGGGTGACGAGCACCGAGCTGACGCCCTCGCTCTTGAGGTGCGTGAGGTAGTTCAGCAGCGCCTCGGTCGCGCGCACGGCGAGCGCCGAGGTGGGCTCATCGAGGATCAGCAGGCTGCGCTTGAAGTGCACGGCGCGCGCGATCGCGACAGCCTGCGCCTGACCGCCCGAGAGCGAGGCGACGAGCTGCTTGGGGCTCTTGATGCCCTCGATAGTGACGACGGAATCGAGCACCTCGGCGGTGATCGAGTCCATCTCCTTCATCTTCATGAAGCCGAGCCTGTTGGTGATCTCGCGGCCCATGAAGATGTTGCGTGTGATCGTCATGAACGGCACGAGAGCGGAATCCTGGAAGATCGTCTCGACGCCGAGGCGCTCGGTGACGTCGCGGTTCATCTTGTCGACGGGCGCGTCATCCCACGTGAAGTCGCCCTGATCGGCCTGGACGACGCCCGACATGATCTTGACGAGCGTGGACTTGCCGGCGCCGTTGTCGCCGAGGAGGCCGACCACCTCGCCCTTGCCGATCTCGAAGCTCACGTCGTTGAGGACGGTGTTGGGGCCGTACTTCTTGGTCACGCCCTTGAGGGCGAAGAGAGCGCTCATCGTGCTTTGCCTTCCATGAGCTTGTTGAAGATCGCGGCGATGACGATGGTGACGCCGACGAAGAGGGTGATGTAGAAACCAGGTGCCTTGGCGAGCAGCAGACCGTTGCGGATGAGCTCGATGAGCGCGGCGCCGACGATGATGCCGAGCACCGTGCCGCGACCGCCCCAGAGGGAGGTGCCGCCGACGACCGCCGCGGCGATGGCGAAGAGCGTGAAGTCTTCGGTAGCAGAGCCGCCGGGCTGCATCGACGAGGTGCGCACGGCGATGAGGATCGAGGCGAAGCCGACCAGGCCGCCGAAGATCGCGAAGGCCATGAGCTTGACGCGCTTGGGGTTGATCGAGATGGCCTCGGCCGCAGCGGGGTTGCCGCCGACCGCGAACAGGTGGTTGCCGCGACGGTGACGGTGCAGGAACAGCCAGGCCAGCACGCCGATGATGATGAGCCAGATGAGCTGCGAGCGGAAGAAGCCGAAGTCCTGCGCGAAGAGGAAGACCATGGTCTCGTCGCGCGAGGTCGTGAGGGTCGCGGGCGTCGTGCCGTTGATGAAGATGCCCGCGCCCATCCAGAAGAAGCTCATGCCGAGAGTAGCGATGAACGAGGGGATGCGCGTGTAGACGACGATCGCGCCGTTCACGAGGGCCACGATGACGCCGCAGAGGATTCCGGCGAGGATCGCGACCCAGAGGTTCACGCTCTCAGCCGTCTTGATGAACACGATCGCGCTGAGCGTGATGTTGGCCCCGAGCGAGAGATCGAACTCGCCGGCGATCATGAGGATGCCCGCCGCGAGACCGAGGATGGCGAGCACCGGGACGGCCTGCGAGATGACGCCCGAGAGGTTGTTCGGGTTCAAGAACGCGAAACCCGTCGGCGAGATGAGGCTCGCGATGATGTACCCGGTGAGCAGGAGCGCGAGGACGATGGAGATCTCGAGGGCTCCGCGGCCGCGGATGAACTGCAGGTCGTGACGGAGCCGGGCTCCGAAGCTCGCGGACGTCTGTGCGTCGGACATGCGACGCTGCGTCGTGAGGGCCTCGGTCGCCAGCGGCGCCTCGAGAACCGGGTCGACCCCGGTCGTGTTCCTATCTGACATGGTTTCTACCTTCAACGCTGATGAGAGTGGTGGCGGCTCGCGTCGCCGAGGGAGGGAGGGGTGATGCGGCGGTGGGGCCGACCGGGATTGCTCCAGCCGACCCCACCGGTGCTACGAGTGGTGCGGAGTTACCAGCGGACGCCCTGGAGGTCAGGGGCCTCGATGTTCTCGGCGGTCTCCTTCGTGATGAGCCCGAGGCCACCCGAGTTGATGTTCGCGGCCGAGAAGCCGAAGTCGAGGTTCAGCACACCCTGCATGACCGACTGGAAGCCCTGGATGTAGCCCTGCTGGTCGGCCGTCGCGAGGATCTGGCCGTCCTTCAGGCCCTGGACGATCGCCGGAGCGGTGTCGAAGCCGATGACCTTGGTCGTCGTGTTGCCCGCGGCGGCGAGAGCTGCCGGCAGGTTGCGGTGCGGCGTGCCACCGACGGGGACGACCGCCTTGACGTCGGGGTTCGCGACGAGCCACGTGGTGAGCGCGTCGAGCGCCGGGGCGTCCTCACCGCCGGTGCGGAGCCAGTCCGACTGCTCGAGAACGCCGACACCGGCCTCCTTGAGCACGTCGTAGACGCCACCACCACGCTGGAGGGCGTAGGGCTGGTCGGGCTCTTCGGCGGTGATCAGGACCTTGTCGCCAGCGGCGACGACGCCCGAGTCGAGCAGGTTCTGCGCGACGATCGTGCCGACCTCGTAGAAGTCCTGGCCGACGAAGCCGGAGACGCAGTCGCCCGCGCTCTCGGGGGCCGGCACATTGAACGCGATGACGGGGATGCCCGCGTCGGCGGCCTGGCACGCGACGTCGACCCACGCCTCGCCCTCGTTGAAGGGCATGAAGATGAAGGCCGGGTCGGTGGCGATGGCCGTCTGCACGAGGTTGACCATGGTGGCCGAGTCACCCTCGGCCGTCTGGTGCGTGAACTCGAGGTTGCCGAGCGCCGCGGCGTCTTCAGCGCCCTGGAGGATCTGCGCCCAGAAGGCGTCACCCGCCGGGTTGTAGTACGTGAAGAAGTAGACGTCGCGCTCCTCGGCGCGCGAGCCGAAGCCCGACTCGAGAGCGACGGCCTCGCCGTCGGCGGCGGGCGCGGCGCCCGCCGAGCAGCCGGCGAGAAGAACCGCGGCGGCGGAGAGAGCGCCGAGGCCCAGGAGGCTGCGCTTGATGGTGCTGTTGATCACTTCGTTGTGTCCCTTCATGGTGGGCTCCGCGGGCGCTAGGGGTAGCGCGGAGCCGGAGCGACGTTGCTGTGTCTTGAATCTAGGGTGCAAAAGTCAAGAGGTCAATAGTTTGTCATGACATATGTACTTTTAGCGAACACACGGTCGAGGCGGAGTCTGCAACGCCAGCGGACGCGGCGACCCTGCGCCGATCGCGGTCAGGAGGCGCGGTGACGCGCGCCGGCTATGCCCGCGCGGATGGCTTCGAGCTGGAATCGGCTGACCGACTCCCACTGCTCGTCCTCGGCGAAGACGTTCGAGACAATGAGCGCGTCATCGCGGTCGAGGAAGCCTGCGGCCTGCAGCGCGTCGTAGTACTCGTCCCAGTTGACGTCGCCGTCGCCGATGCGGAGGTGCTGGTGCACGCGGGCGGCATTGCCGGGCGGGTTCGAGATGTAGCGCAGCCCGTGCGAGCGGTGGTGGTCGAAGGAATCGGCTGCGTACGCCGCTCCGAGCCTCTCCCCCGCCGCCGCGATGATGCCGGGAGCGTCGTCACCGTAGTGGAACGTGTGCGATCCGACGTAGACGAAGCCGACGTGCGCCGAGTCGAGGGCGCGGATGACGCGCACCGCCTCGTGGCCCTCCTCGACGAAGTCGTCGGGGTGCGGGTCGATGTTCACCCGGATGCCCTCGCGCTCGATGATGGGGAGGAGCTCCTCCATCGAGCGGAAGAACGACGCCTCCGAGTCCTCGCTGCGCTCGGGGCGCCCGCTGAACTCGGTGTTGATGACGTGCACCTCGAGCTCGACGGCGATCTCGATCAGACGGCGGAAGTTGCGCACGGCGGCCTCGCGCTGCCCCTCATCGGGTGACGACCAGCGGTACACCGGCAGGAGCGACGAAATCCCGATTCCTGCGTCCTTCGCCGCCTTCTTCGTCGCCGAGATCAGCGCGCGGTCGGCGCGGGGGTGGCGGAAGAACGGCATGAAGTCGACGTGCGGCGTCAGCTGGATCCACTCGTAGCCGAGCTCGGCGGCAACGCGCGGGAACTCGAGGAACGCGTGCGTGTGGTGCAGCGGGGTGGGGTCGAGGGCGATTCTCATCACAGTCTCCTTCGTGACGATCAGGCGTAGAACGACGGGCGAGCGGCGTACTCGACCTCGACGCGACGGCCGGTTTCGAGCGCCTCGACGCCGGCCTTGCACGCGGCGGCGACGAGATAGCCGTCCCACGCGCTCGGCCCATCGATGACGCCCGCCTGCGCGGCGCGCACCCAGCGCTGGATCTGCGCGTCGTACGCCTCCGCGAACCGGGTCGTGAACGAGACGTGCTCGGCGCGACCGTAGCGGCCGTCCTGCCAGAGGGTCATGCCCCCGGTACGGCCGATCTCGGCGATGCCGCGCTCGAAGACCGCCTCGGTCTTGACCTGGTAGCCGAACTGCACGCTGACGTTCATCTCGACGTCGGCGAGCACGCCCTGCTCGGTCTCGAGCAGCACCAGGATGGGCTCGTCGAGGTGCGACGGCGACAGCGAGTTGCGCCTCGGGCGCTTGACCTCGATCGCCGTGATCGGCGAGTCGGTGAGGTAGCGCACGATGTCGATCTCGTGGACCACCGAGTCGTTGATGAGCATCGGGTTCGTGTAGCTGTCGGGCACGGCGGGGTTGCGGTGAGCGCAGCGGAGCGCGAGCAGGGCGCCGGCGTCGCCGGAAGCGATGAGCTCGCGGAGCTCCATGTACT
This sequence comes from Microcella sp., assembly GCA_030158585.1. Taxonomy (GTDB): domain Bacteria; phylum Actinomycetota; class Actinomycetes; order Actinomycetales; family Microbacteriaceae; genus Microcella. Next base: position 4,301 of record JAOASR010000075.1, on the reverse strand, counting down.
CCTTGTCGAAGCGGCGCATGAAGCCGACCTGGACGAGCTTCTTGCCGGCCTTCTGCTCTGCCTCGAGCACGCGCAGGCTCGACTCGGGGTCGGGAGTGAGCGGCTTCTCGCAGAGGATGGGCAGCCCCGCCTCGATCGCGGGGAGCAGCACGGGCTCGTGGAACTGCCCGGGAGTGGCGATGAGCACGGCGTCGACGACACCGCTCGCGAGAGCATCCTCGATCGCGGTGAAGTGCTGGGCACCGGGAGCGTTCGCGATGGCGGCGGCCGCGCGGCCCGCGTCGGGCTCGACGACGGCGCTGACCGTCGCGCCGACGATGCGCTGGGTGATGCGGGTGATGTGGTCGGCGCCCATCATGCCGGCGCCGACGACGGCGATGCGGAGGTCATCCATGAGTCGGATCTCTTCTCTGAGGTGGTGGCGGATCAGTGGAAGCGCGCGGCGGCCGTGCAGCCGGCGATGTGCGAGCGCGTGCGCTGCGCGACGGGGAAGGGGAAGTCGATGTCGCAGCCGTACATGTCCTGCTCGACGATCGCGAACATCTGCGGGTCGATCTCGGCGGCGAGCTCGAGGATCGGGGCGAACTCGGGCACTCCGGCTCCTCCCGGCTCGGTCATGACGCCCCGGGCGACCGCGTCGACGAACGGCAGATCGTTCTTGAGCGTGTCGGCGAGGATGTCGGGCTCGACCTGCTTGAGGTGCAGGTAGCCGATGCGCTCGGGGTGCGCGCGCATCAACTTGACGTTATCTCCGAGGTAGTACGCGAAGTGTCCGGTGTCGAGGCAGAGGTTCGTAAAGCGAGCATCGGTCTCGGCGAGGAAGCGCTCGACCTCGGCGTAGGTGCCGATGTGGCTGTCGGCGTGCGAGTGGAACTGCTGCTTGATGCCGTACTCCTCGAGCAGCGCCTTGCCCAGGCGATCGTGGCCCGTCGCGAGGCGGCTCCACTGCTCATCGGTGAGGGTGCGAGCCTCGAGCACCTCGGCCGTGGCGTCGCTGCGCCACAGGTCGGGGATGACCACGAGGTGCTCGACGCCGAGCTTCGAGACGAGTCCCGCGACGTCGAGCGCCTGCTGCCAGGCGCGCTCCCACTGCTCATCGCCCTTGTGGAAGCCCGTGAAGACGGTGCCCGCGGTGAGCTTGAGGTCGCGCTTGCCGAGCTCGTCCTCGAGCTGGTGCGGGTCGGTCGGCAGGTAGCCGAACGGGCCGAGCTCGATCCAGTGGTAGCCAGCGGCCTGCACCTCGTCGAGGAAGCGCTGCCACGGCACCTGCTTCGGGTCATCGGGGAACCAGACTCCCCACGAGTCGGGCGCGGTGCCGACGCGGATCTGGGCGGTGTCGGTGGTGGTCATGCTCGTCTCTCCTTCGAGGTGGTGCGGGTCAGCCGAGGAGCGGGCGCTGGCGCGCGCGCTGCTCGCGGTACTCGGTCAGGGCCTGCTGCGTCGCCTCGAGCGTCGAGACCTCGGCGACCGGGACGTCCCACCAGCCCGCGCCGTCGGGCGCGTAGACGAGCGGGTCGCTGTTGATGTGGATGACCGTCGACCGGTCGGACGCCTTGGCCGTCGCCATCGCCGCGCTCAGCTGCGCGATCGCGTCGTCGCGCGGCTCGATCTCGATGACATCGAGGCCGTAGCTGCGCGCGTTCGCCGCGAGGTCGACGGGGAGCACCTGGTCGCCCTGGAAGTTGCGCTGCTCGGGGTCGTACGCGCGGTACCAGGTGCCGAAGCGCTCGGAGCCGACGGACTCGGAGAGGTGCCCGATCGAGGCGTACCCGTGGTTCTGGATAAGCACGACGATGATCTTCAGGCCCTCGGCCACGGCCGTGACGAGCTCGGAGTTGAGCATGAGGTACGAGCCGTCGCCGACCATGACGATGACGTCGCGATCGGGCGCCCCGCGGCGCACGCCCATGCCACCCGCGATCTCGTAGCCCATGCACGAGTACGCGTACTCGACGTGGTAGCCAAGGGCGTCGCGCACGCGCCAGAGCTTGTGGAGGTCTCCGGGGAGCGAGCCCGCCGCCTGGACGACGACGTCGGTCGGGTCGGACGCCGCCTGCACGGCGCCGATGATCTCGGGCTGGCCGGGCAGCGGGCTGCCGCTCGGCACGAAGGCCTCGTCGACGAGCGCGTCCCACTCCGCCTTCGACTGCGCGAGCGCGGCCTCGTCGTCGGCGTCGATGCGGAAGCCCGCGAACTCGTCGAGGAGGGCGTCGAGCGTCTCGCGCGCGTCGGCGATCACCGCGAGCTGCGTGCCGTGCTTGTAGGCGTCGAACGCCGCGACGTTGATGTTGACGAAGGTGACGTCGGGGTTCTGGAAGGCTGTGCGGCTCGCCGTCGTGAAGTCGCTGTAGCGCGTGCCGATGCCGATGATGACGTCGGCCTCGGCCGCGCGGCGGTTGGCGGCGAGGGTGCCCGTCGCGCCCACTCCGCCGAGGTTCTGCGGGTGATCCCACGTGAGCACGCCGCCGCCGGCCTGGCTCGTGCCGACCGGGATGCCGGTGAGCTCGACGAAGCGACGCAGCTGCTCCTCGGCGGCCGAGTAGAGCACGCCGCCGCCAGCGATGATCATGGGCCGCTTCGCACCGCGGATGGCCTCGATCGCGCGGGCGAGCGGAGCGCGCTCGGGCAGCGGCCGACGGAGGTGCCACTCACGCGGTGCGAGGAACTCGACGGGAACATCCATCGCCTCTGCCTGCACGTCCTCCGGCAGGGCGATCGTGACCGCGCCGGTCTCGGCCGGGTCGAGCAGCACGCGCATCGCGCTGAGCGCGATCGAGTAGAGCTGCTCGGGGCGCTGCACGCGGTCGAAGAACCGCGACAGCGGGCGGAAGGCGTCGTTGACGGTGAGGCCGATGTCGTGCGGCAGCTCGAGCTGCTGCAGCACAGGGTCGGCCCCGCGGGTGGCGAACGTATCGCTCGGCAGCAGCAGAGCGGGCATGCGGTTGGTCGTCGCGAGGGCGGCGCCCGTGAGCATGTTGGTCGCGCCCGGTCCGACGGATGCTGCGCTCGCGAACGTGCCGAGGCGACGGTGGATGCGGGCGTAGCCCACCGACTGATGCACCATGGCCTGCTCGTTGCGGGCCTGGTAGTACGGCATGAGGTCGGGCTGCGTGGCGTTGACCTGCTTGAGGGCCTGCCCGATGCCGGCGACGTTGCCGTGGCCGAAGATGCCGAACACGCCCGGGATGGTGCGCTCGCGGTGGTCGCCGTCGACGGTCCACTGGTTGGCGAGGAACTCGACGAGCGCCTGGCTGACGGTCATGCGGCGAGTGGTCATGAGCGGGGGTCCTCCGGTCGGTCCGCGGTGGCGGGAGTGAGGTAGGGCAGTCGGGCATCGGGAGCCTGGTCGGCCCACGTGGCCCGCACCCAGGCGTGGGCGGGGTCGTCGGTGATGAGCCAGGCGCGCTCGGCTCCCGGGCCCGCCATGACGTTGAGGTAGTAGAGGTCGTAGCCGGGCGCCGCCATGCACGGCCCGTGCCAGCCGTGCGGCACGAGCGCAATGTCGCCCGAGCGCACCTCGGCGAGCGTGTCGATCTCGCCGGCCGCCGAGGCGTAGGTGCGCACGTAGCCGATCGGGTCCGCCGCGTCAGCGACGGCCGCCGGGGCGCCGCGCGTGACAGCGGTCTCGAAGTAGTAGATCTCCTCCAGCGCGCTCTCGACGCCCTCGACGTGCTCGTCGTGCTTGTGCGGTGGGTAGCTCGACCAGTTGTCGGCCGGCGTGATGACCTCGCACACGATGAGGCGATCGGCCTCGAGCTCACCGGGCACGCCGAAGTTGTGCACCTGGCGCGTGGCGCGACCGGCTCCGCGCAGCTCGACGGGAACCTCGGAGGCGAGCACGTGACGCGCCGGGTGCCAGACCGTGGCGGGCGCCTCGGCGACCGCGACGCGGCCCTCGCCGCTGATCGCGGCCGACGTGCCGATCGGCAGGTACAGCACGTCGGTCGGTCCGTCGAAGACGGATGCCCGGCCGGCGAGGATCTGCTCGTGCGGCAGTCGCTCGCCCTCGGTCTGGTACTCGACGCGGAAGCTGCCCGCGAGCGGCACGATGATGCGCTCGACCTCGCCGGCGGGCAGCGCGAGCGGCGCGCCCGTCAGCTCGGCGACGCGGATGCCCGTGTGCTGCCAGCCGTCGAGCCGAGCATCCACGACCGATTCCCACGCGTCGCGGGCGAGGGCGCCCCGCGGGTGCAGCCAGGCGTTCGGCTGCGCGGTGTCGGAGGAAGGACGAGTCATGACCGTGCTCAGTTCTGCGGGAAGCCCAGGTTGATGCCGCCGTGGCTCGGGTCGAGCCAGCGCGA
>JAOASR010000074.1 GCA_030158585.1 Microcella sp. | reverse complement strand
CCTGCCTGTGCGCGGTCAGCGCACCAAGACCAACGCGCGCACCCGCAAGGGCCCGAAGCGCACCGTCGCCGGCAAGAAGAAGGCCGGCCGCAAGTAGCCGACTGCCGGGCGCACGCTCGCCCGGCGCCACGAACTCACACGGAGAGAGAAAAACATGGCAGCACCCAAGTCGGCCGCTCGCAAGCCGCGTCGCAAGGAGAAGAAGAACATCGCCGTGGGCCAGGCCCACATCAAGTCGACGTTCAACAACACGATCGTCTCGATCACCGACCCCAGCGGGGCCGTCATCAGCTGGGCCTCGTCCGGCGGTGTCGGCTTCAAGGGCTCGCGCAAGTCGACCCCGTTCGCCGCCCAGCTCGCCGCCGAGTCGGCCGCGCGCCAGGCGCAGGAGCACGGCATGAAGAAGGTCGACGTCTTCGTCAAGGGCCCGGGCTCGGGTCGCGAGACGGCGATCCGCTCGCTTCAGGCCGCTGGCCTCGAGGTCGGATCGATCAGCGATGTGACGCCGCAGGCGCACAACGGCTGCCGTCCGCCCAAGCGTCGCCGCGTCTAGACCACGCATGTGAACCTCAGCCGCCGATCGGGGCAATCCTGATCGGCGCTGGGGTCGCGGCGATGCGACGCATCGCCCTCAGCTCCACCGCGCAACTCAACACACTCGACGAGCCAGCCACTCGTCGCAAACAAGTGTCATATGGCGGACACTTTGCCGAAAGGAATCCATAGTGCTCATCGCACAGCGTCCCACCCTCACCGAGGAGAGCGTCTCCGACTTCCGCTCGCGGTTCATCATCGAGCCGCTCGAGCCGGGCTTCGGGTACACCCTCGGCAACTCGCTTCGCCGCACGCTGCTCTCGTCGATTCCCGGAGCTGCGGTCACGAGCATCCGCATCGACGGCGTGCTGCACGAGTTCAGCACCATCCCGGGCGTGAAGGAGGATGTCACCGAGATCATCCTCAACATCAAGAACCTCGTCGTCTCGAGCGAGCACGACGAGCCCATCACCGCCTACCTGCGCAAGCAGGGTGCGGGCGAGGTCACCGCGGCCGACATCTCGGCTCCGGCCGGTGTCGAGATCCACAACCCCGAGCTCGTCATCGCGACGCTCAACGACAACGCGAAGTTCGAGCTCGAGCTCACGATCGAGCGCGGTCGCGGCTACGTCAGCGCGACGCAGAACCGCAGCGAGTTCAGCGAGGCCGGCCAGATCCCCGTCGACTCGATCTACTCGCCCGTGCTCAAGGTCACCTACCGCGTCGAGGCGACGCGTGCCGGTGAGCGCACCGACTTCGACCGCCTCGTGGTCGACGTCGAGTCGAAGCCCGCGATCACCCCGCGTGACGCGATCGCCTCGGCGGGCCGCACGCTCACCGAGCTCTTCGGGCTGGCGCGCGAGCTGAACACGCAGGCCGAGGGCATCGAGATCGGCCCCGCGCCGGTCGACGCCGTTCTCTCGACCGAGCTCTCGATGCCGATCGAAGACCTCGACCTCTCGGTGCGCAGCTACAACTGCCTCAAGCGCGAGGGCATCAACACGGTCAGCGAGCTCGTCGCCCTCTCGGAGACGCAGCTCATGAACATCCGCAACTTCGGGCAGAAGTCGGTCGACGAGGTCAAGGACAAGCTCGTCGAGATGGGCCTCTCGCTCAAGGACGCGGTTCCCGGATTCGACGGCGCCCACTACTACGGCGGCAACGAGGACGACTACATCTAAGGGTCCGTCGTCCCCGACAGCCCCGCAGCACCTGACACTGGAGAACACTGATCATGCCTAAGCCCACCAAGGGTCCGCGTCTCGGCGGTGGCCCCGCCCACGAGCGTCTGCTCCTCGCGAACCTCGCCACCGCGCTGTTCACGCACAAGAGCATCACGACGACCGAGACGAAGGCCAAGCGCCTCCGTCCGCTCGCCGAGCGCCTCGTCACGTTCGCGAAGCGCGGCGACCTGCACGCCCGTCGTCGCGTCATGACGATCATCCGCGACAAGAGCGCCGTGCACGAGCTCTTCACGCAGATCGCTCCGCTCGTCGCCGAGCGCGAGGGCGGCTACACCCGCATCACGAAGGTCGGCTACCGCAAGGGCGACAACGCCCCCATGGCGGTCATCGAGCTCGTTCTCGAGCCCGTGAACCCGAAGCCGAAGTCGGCGAAGAAGTCTGCCGCGAAGGAGGCGCCCGTCGCCGCCCCCGCTGCCGAGGAGCCGGCCGACGAGGTCGTCGAGGAGACCCCCGAGTCGACTGACGAGACCGTCGAGGCCACCGAGGCGACCGACGCTCCTGCCGAGGAGTCGACCGACGCCGCCGAGGGCGACGCCGAGTCGAAGTAGTTACCGCACCACGTGTGCGACGTAGGGCCCCGTCCGTTCGGACGGGGCCCTACGCTTTTGCGCATGACCGACCCCGCCGCGCCTCCCTCCGGCTCCGCCAGCGCCGAGCTCCCGCCGCTGAGCGCGCGCGTTCCCGACCCGGGCGAGGTGCGGCTTCCGGCCGACGGCGACGGAGTCCGCTGGCGACGCGCGACCGCCGATGACGCGCCCGCCATTACGGCGCTGCTCGAGGCGATGAGCCGCCGCGACCACCCCGAGTGGAGCGAGAGCCTCGATGAGGTGCGTGAAGTGCTGGAGCGCTCATGGATCGACCTCGAGCTCGACAGCGCCATCGCGGTGCACGACACGGACGGGCTCGTGGCGCACGGCCTGATCATCGACACTCCCGAGCCCGAGTCGGTCGTGCGGGTCATCCTGACCGGCGGCGTGCACCCCGCGCATCGCGGCCGAGGGCTCGGGCGGGCGCTCCTCGCCTGGCAGCGCGCGCGAGCCGAGCAGCGTCTGTCGCGCAGCGACAGCATCCTGCCCGGCTGGCTGCTCGCGTACGCTCCCGACCGCACCCCGGAGCACGGTCGGCTGCTCGAGCGCTCCGGCTTCGAGCCCGCGCGATACTTCACGAGCCTCGTCGCCGTGCTCGAGGGGGCCGACCTCGAGCGCGCGGTGCCCGAGGGGGTGCGCGTCGAGCCGCTCTCGCCCGAGCGGGCCGAGAACATGCGCCTTGCGAGGAACGCAGCGTTCGCCGACCACTGGGGCAGCCAGCCGACCAACGCCGAGGCCTGGTCGGCGACGCTGGCGCTGCCGAGCACGCGCGCCGACCTCAGCCGTGTCGCGCTCGTCGGCGACGAGGTCGTCGGCTTCGTGCTCGTCGAGATCAACGAGGACGACTGGCCCCGCCAGGGCTTCACGGGCGCCTACATCGGACTCGTCGGCACCGTGCGCGAGTGGCGCGGCCGCGGTCTCGCGAGCGCGCTGCTCGCCGACGCGATGCGCGCCGCGCGCGAGGCCGGGCTCGAACGTGCCGTGCTCGACGTCGACACCGAGAACCCGACGGGCGCGCTCGGGGTCTACGAGCGCCTCGGCTTCGTCGCGACGTCGCGGGATGCCGCCTACCGCATCGCCTACTGACCGTCACGACCGGGGGCGGTTCGGCGGCGCCCCTCAGCTCGCGTCGAGCGGATCGGCCAGGTAGTCGGTGATGCGCGGCAGCGACGCCAGGCGCTTGAGCGGCGCCTCGAGCGCCTCGGCGTACACGCGCCCGCCCGTGGGCCCCGGGTGGATCTGGTCGCCCGCGAGCAGGTCGAGGCGCGGCTGGATGGCCGAGCGCCAGTCGCTCAGCTCGACCGCGCGATAGCGGGTGGCGAACTCGGTGAGCGAGGCGTTCACTCCGTCGGTCCAGCCGCGCGGCGCCTGCGTCGTGACGAGCACGAGCTCTCGCTCGGGGCCGATGACGGCGCGCACGTCGTCGAGCGTCGCGGCGTTGATCGGGCCGTTCGTGCCCAGGGCGACGACGACGATCGGCCGCAGGCCACCCGCCGCGTCGAGCTCGCGGAGGATCCGCGGGGCGTCGCGCATCTGTCGTGACACCGCGGCGTCGATCGCGATGCCGGGGAAGCGCTCCTGCAGCGCGGGGGCGGAGGCGAGCATGACGGAGTCGCCGATCGCGACGATCTCGCCTCCCGGCGGCACGGTCGGGGGCGGCGTCGGAGCGGTCGTCACGATGGGGTGCGGAGGGACAGACGGCGCCGGCGGTGTCGGCGAGGGAGAGCGCAGAGCCTCCTCGCCCGCGGCGATCGCGGCCGCGGCGCTCGACGTGCTCGGCGACCGCACGACGGCGGCGCTCGTGCCCGCGACGGTCGCGAGGGCGAGCGCGCCGACGAGCGCGAGACGACCGATGCGGCGCTCCGGCAGCCGGAGGACGCCGAGACCGTGGCGGCGCACGGGCTGCTCGAACCAGCGGTACGAGGCCGCCGCGAGAGCGACGCTGGCCGCGAGCGCGACGAGGCCGAGCATCCACCCGCCCGGTCCTGATCTCTCGACCGACGGCAGCGCTGCACTGAGCAGAACGATGGCGGGCCAGTGCCAGAGGTAGAGGCCGTACGACCGCTCGCCGATCCAGCGGGGCAGAGGTGCGTCGGCGATGGCCGCGGCGCGGCCGCGTGGGTGGTCGAGAGCGAGGAGGAGGACGACCGAGAGCACGGTGACCGCGGCGATGCCGCCGCGGTAGGCGAACGCCGTGTCGATGGCGAGCGCCGAGGCCGCCGCGACGATCCCGAGCGCGCTCGCGACGGCGATGCCGTCGGCGACGGGGGCTGGGATCCGCCCCAGCCGCTCGCGAGCGCTCGAGAGCGGCGACCGCGCGATCGCGAGGGCGGCCCCGGCGAGCAGCCCGAAGCCGTGCGTGAGCGTCGAGTAGTAGGCCGTCGACGCGCCGGCCCCGTCGACAGCGGGGTCGCCCGCGACGAGGGCCATCGCGACGGCTGACGCGATCGCGAGGCCGAGGGGGAGCAGGACGCGCCAGCGGCGGCGGGGAAGCAGCAGCAGCGCCAGCAGCGCGAGCGGCCACAGCAGATAGAACTGCTCCTCGACGGCGAGCGACCAGGCGTGCCGCAGCAGTTCCGGGCTCGTCTGCTCGAGATAGCTCGACCCCTGTGCGATCGCGAGCCAGTTGCTCGAGAAGGTCGCGGCGCCGAGCAGCTGCCAGCCGATGCCGACGAGCACGTCGCCTCCGACGATCGCGGCCACGGCGGCCGAGACGCCGATGACCACCACGAGAGCGGGCAGCAGTCGTCGAGCGCGTCGTCGCCAGAAGCGGCCGAGCGCGATGCGGCCCGAGCGCTGATGTTCGTCGAGCAGCAGCGCGGTGATGAGGTAGCCGCTCACGACCAGGAAGACGTCGACGCCGACGAACCCGCCCGGCGCGAGGCCCGGGAACAGGTGATAGGCGAGGACGAGCACGATCGCCAGCGCCCTGACCCCGTCGAGGCCGGGGAGACGATCGCGCGTGCTCGACACGGCGGAGGAGGAGCTCATGTCCTGTTAAGGGTCGCCCCGCGACGCCGCGGCTGCCAAATCGACCCGCCGTAGACTCGACTTCGTGACCTCGGAGCCCGGCGTGCGTCTGCGCCTCGACCTCGCCTACGACGGCACCGCGTTCTCCGGCTGGAGCCGGCAGCCTGGCCTGCGCACGGTGCAGGGCGAGCTCGAGGCGGCGCTCGCCACCGTCGTCCGCGGCGCGTCCGATGACCCTGCCCCGCAGCTCACCGTGGCCGGCCGCACCGACGCGGGAGTGCACGCGACAGGGCAGGTCGCTCACCTCGACCTCACCGCCGCGCAGTGGTCGGCGCTGCAGCGCGCCCACCGCGGCCGCGCTCGTGTCGGCGAAGAGGCGGGGCACTCGCCCGAGGGCGCGCTCGTGCGGCGCATCAACGGCATCGCTGGGGCGGCCGCCGACGTCATCGTGCACAGCGCAGCGGTCGCGCCGCCCGGGTTCGATGCTCGCTTCTCGCCGCTGTGGCGGCGCTACGAGTACCGGCTCGCCGACCTGCATGCCCATCGCGACCCGCGCCGCCGTTCGCACACTCTGTGGCTGCCGTCGGCCGTCGACGGCGAGGCGATGGATGCCGCGGCTCGCGCTCTCGTCGGACTCCACGACTTCGCGGCCTTCTGCCGACCGCGCGAGGGCGCCACGACGATCCGCACGCTGCTCGACTACTCGTGGATGCGCGACGCCGAGGGCGTGCTCATCGCCGTGGTGCGCGCCGACGCGTTCTGCCACTCGATGGTGCGCGCGCTCGTGGGGGCGACCGTCGCCGTCGGGCTCGGGCGCATCACCGTCGACGAGCTCCTCGCGATCCGCGACGGGGCCGCGCGCACGAACGACTTCCCCGTCATGGGGGCCAAGGGCTTGACCCTCGCCGAGGTCGGCTACCCCGACGACGCCGAGCTCGGCGCGCGCGCCGCGCAGACGCGGGCGAAGCGCGAATTGACCCCTCGGCCCGCGTGACCTAGGCTTGCCCCTTGGTGTCCGTCGCCGACGGGCATCCAGTTGAGCCCTCCACCGGGACGTTCCCGCGCGATCCGCGCGAAACCACCCACCGGAGCGGGATTCACGAACACCTCGACAAGAAAGCACGTACTGTGACGCGCACGTTCAGCCCCACGCCCGCTGACGTCAAGCGCGACTGGGTCATCATCGATGCAACCGATGTTGTCCTGGGTCGCCTGGCCAGCCACGCCGCCGCCCTCCTTCGCGGCAAGCACAAGCCCACCTTCGCCCAGCACATGGACATGGGCGACTTCGTCATCATCGTGAACGCCGACAAGGTCGCGCTCACCGGGTCGAAGCTCGCGCAGAAGAAGGCCTACCGCCACTCGGGCTACCCGGGCGGCCTCACCGCCACGTCGTACTCCGAGCTGCTCGAGAAGAACCCCGAGCGCGCCGTCGAGAAGGCGATCCGCGGCATGCTGCCGAAGAACAGCCTCGGCCGCGCCCAGCTGAAGAAGCTCAAGGTCTACCGGGGTGCCGAGCACCCCCACGCTGCCCAGCAGCCCAAGACCTTCACCCTCGACCAGGTCGCTCAGTAGCGACCGCCTGACGACGTTTTAAGGATCGATACCGTGGCGAACGACATCACCACCGACGCAGCTCCTGAGAGCTACACGACCGAGTCCCCGGCGGCCGCGGCGCAGACCGCGCCCCGCCCCGCCCTCACCGTCTCCGGCGCAGCCGTGGGCCGTCGCAAGCAGGCCATCGCCCGCGTGCGCCTCGTCCCCGGCGCCGGCACCTACAAGGTGAACGGCCGCACGCTCGAGGACTACTTCCCCAACAAGCTGCACCAGCAGCTGATCAACGACCCGCTCACGATCCTGCAGCTCGGCGGCGCCTACGACGTCACCGCGCGCATCACGGGTGGCGGCCCCTCGGGTCAGGCGGGCGCGCTGCGTCTCGCCATCGCGCGCGCTCTCAACGAGATCGACCGCGAGAACAACCGCGCGACCCTCAAGAAGGCCGGCTTCCTCACGCGCGACGCGCGCGTGATCGAGCGCAAGAAGGCCGGTCTCAAGAAGGCCCGCAAGGCGCCCCAGTACTCGAAGCGCTAACGCGCTCCGACGCGACTGGCGCCGATCGACATGGGTCGACTCTTCGGCACGGACGGGGTCCGAGGGCTGGCCAACGGTGATCTCACCGCTGACCTGGCCCTCGGCCTCGCCCAGGCCGCCGCACTGGTCCTCACGCAGGGCCGGCACGCCGACGAGCTGCGCGCTCAGGGCAAGCGCCCGCGCGCCGTTCTCGCGCGCGACCCGCGCGTCTCGGGCGAGTTCATCGGCGCGGCCGTGGCCGCGGGCCTTGCCTCCTCGGGCATCGATGTGCTCGACGCCGGCGTCATCCCGACCCCGGCGGCCGCGTTCCTCGTGAGCGACATCCGCGCCGACTTCGGCGTGATGATCTCGGCTTCGCACAACCCGGCTCCCGATAACGGGATCAAGTTCTTCTCCTTCGGCGGCGTCAAGCTTCCCGACGAGGTCGAAGATCGCATCGAGGCCGCCATGGCCGGCGACAAGCTCGCGCCCACGGGCGGCGGGGTGGGGCGCATCCGCCGCTTCGCCGACGCGGAGGACCGCTACGTCCTGCACCTGCTCGGCACCCTCGACGTGCGCCTCGACGGCCTGCACGTCGTCATCGACTGCGCCCACGGAGCCGCCGCGGGCATCTCGCCGCAGGTCTTCGCCGATGCGGGCGCGACGGTCACGGTCATCGGCTCCGACCCCGACGGCCTCAACATCAACGACGGCGTCGGCTCGACTCACCTCGAGCTGCTGCAGAAGACGGTCGTCGAGCTCGGTGCCGATCTCGGCATCGCTCACGACGGCGACGCCGACCGCTGCCTCGCGGTGGATGCCCGGGGCGAGATCGTCGATGGCGACCGCATCATGGCGATCCTCGCCGTGTCGAAGCACGAGCGCGGGCTGCTCGTCGACGACACCCTCGTCGTCACGGTCATGAGCAACCTCGGCCTCAAGCGCGCGATGGCCGAGCGGGGCATCCGCATCATCGAGACCGGGGTGGGCGACCGCTACGTGCTCGAGGCCCTCGCCGAGCACCAGCTCAGCCTCGGCGGCGAGCAGTCGGGCCACATCATCTTCAGCCGGTACGCCACGACGGGCGACGGCATTCTCACGGGAATCCAGATCGCGGCCGAGATGGCCCGCACCGGCAAGTCGCTCGAAGAGCTCGGTCGGGTCATGACCGTGTTCCCGCAGGTGCTCATCAACGTGCGCGGCGTCGACCGCACCGCTCTCGCGGGCCACGAGGGCATCGCCGCGGCGGTCGCCGAGGTCGAGGCCGAGCTCGGCGACTCGGGTCGCGTGCTGCTGCGCGCGAGCGGCACCGAGCAGATGGTGCGCGTCATGGTCGAGGCCGCGACGGAGGAGACGGCGCAGGCGATGGCCGATCGTCTTGCCGCGCTCGTGCGCGACCACCTCGCCGTCTAGGAGCGCCGCTCCACGGGTCGAGCGCCGTCGACGGCGGCATCGGCGCGCGTCACACGTCGCGCGTCAGCTGACGCGGGCGATGATCTCGCCGTGCGGCATGAGCATCCAGGCGTCGGGGTCGGCGGCCCAGTCGCGCCACGCCCGCGAGATCGCCGCGAGCTCGTCGCGCGAGGCGAGGCCGTGCCGCACGGCGTCGTCGGCGAACGACGATGAGACGACCCGCTCGGCCCAGAGCCCGCCCCACCAGGGGCCGTCGTGGTCGGCGGTGAAGAGCCAGGTCGAGGCGGTCGCGGTCACGTCGCGCAGACCGGCCGCGTGCGCCCACTGCAGCAGGCGTCGCCCGGCGCGCGCCTCGCCGCCGTTCGCCAGGGGGATGCTCACGTAGAGCTCGAGCCAGCGCGCGAGCTCGGGCGACAGCGGGTGGATGAGCACGCCGCCCGCGTCGATGTCGCGCGCCGCGACGATGCCGCCGGGGCGCACGACGCGCGCCATCTCGCGCAGCGCACCGACCGGATCGCCGAGGTGCTGCAGCACCTGGTGGGCGTGCGCGATGTCGACGGCGGCGTCATCGAGCGGGAGGGCGTACAGGTCGCCCTGCTCGAAGCGCACCTCGAGACCGGCCTCGACGGCGGCCTCCCGTGCGAAGGCGACCGCCTCGGCCGCGCCATCGAGGCCGAGCACGCGCTCGACCCCGAGTCGTCGGGCGAACTCGATCGTGATGCTGCCCGGCCCGCTGCCGACGTCGACGAGCGAGGATCCTGGCTGGAGGTGCGGCTCGAGGTAGGCGGCAGAGTTCTCGATCGTGCGCCAGGCGTGCGCGGCGAGCACGCTCGGGTGGTGGCCGTGGGTGTACTTGACCATGGTTCGGGCTCCGGGCGGACGAGGGGCGGGGTCGGGTCAGATCTTGCGCAGCAGAACCGTCGAGACGGCGTGATCGCTCTCTTTGCGCAGCACGAGGGATGCCCGCGCGCGCGTCGGCAGGATGTTGCGGGAGAGGTTCGGCTCGTTGATCTCGCGCCAGATCTCCTTCGCCTTCGCGATCGCCTCCTCGTGCGAGAGTGCCGCGTACCGGTGGAAGTAGCTGCGCGGATCAGCGAAGGCGCCGCGCTGCAGGGCGAGGAAGCGATCGACGTACCAGGCCTCGATGTCGCTCGTGCGAGCATCCACGTAGATCGTGAAGTCGAAGAGATCGCTCACCGCGAGCGCGGCGCCCGGCCCGGGAGGCTGCAGCACGTTGAGGCCCTCGACGATGAGGATGTCGGGGCGCCGCACGATGATCTCGGCGTCGGGCACGATGTCATAGCTCAGGTGCGAGTAGACGGGGGCGCGCACCTCGTCGGCGCCCGCCTTGATGCGCGAGACGAACCGCAGGAGGGCCCGCCGGTCGTACGACTCGGGGAAGCCCTTGCGGTGCAGGATGCCGCGGCGTGCGAGCTCGGCGGTCGGCAGCAGGAACCCGTCGGTCGTCACGAGCTCGACGCGCGGGGTGTCGGGCCAGCGTGAGAGCAGCTCGCGCAGCAGACGCGCGATCGTCGACTTGCCGACGGCGACCGAGCCGGCCACCCCGATGACGAACGGCGTGCTCGACCCGGGTTCGCCCAAGAAGTCGCGCGTCGCGTCGTGGAGCTGTCGGGCGCCGACCGCATAGAGCGAGATGAGCCGGCTGAGCGGCACGTAGACCTCGGCGACCTCATCGAGGTCGAGCTGGTCGCCGAGCCCGCGCAGCTGCACGAGCTCGGTCTCGGTGAGCGGGTTCGCGGCCGTGGGCGCGAGCGCGGCCCAGCGTCGCCGATCGAGCTCGACGAAGGGGGAGTTGTCGCGCGGTGCGCTCGCCTCGGACATCGGCTCCACAGTAGTGCCCGCCTCACGTCGCGCAGTGCGGGCCATAGACTCGACCCCATGTGCGGAATCGTGGGATATGTCGGAACCCGGGGCAGTGTCGAGGTGCTCGTCGGCGGCCTCAAGCGACTGGAGTACCGCGGCTACGACTCGGCCGGCGTCGCCGTGCTCGACGGTCACGGCGGCATCGACACCCGCAAGCACGCGGGCAAGCTCCGCATTCTGACCGACGACCTCACGGGCTCGCCTCTCGCTGACGGGACGACCGGAATCGGCCACACGCGCTGGGCCACGCACGGCGGGCCGACCGATGAGAACGCCCACCCCCACCTCGGTGACGGCGGCAAGCTCGCCCTCATCCACAACGGCATCATCGAGAACTTCTCCGAGCTCAAGGACGAGCTGCTCGCGAGCGGCCACTCCTTCTCGTCCGAGACCGACTCCGAGGTCGCGGCGCTGCTCGTCGGCGACGCCTACCGCGAGACGGGCGACCTGACGGCGGCGATGCTGCAGGTCGTCAATCGCCTCGAGGGCGCCTTCACGCTTCTCGCCGTGCACGCCGACCAGCCCGACGTTGTCGTCGGCGCTCGCCGCAACTCGCCGCTCGTCATCGGGCTCGGCGAGGGCGAGAACTTCCTCGGCTCCGACGTCGCCGCTTTCGTCGCCTACACGAAGCGAGCGATGGAGATCGGCCAGGACCAGCTCGTCACGATCCGCCCCGACAGCGTCGAGGTCGTCGGCTTCGACGGCCAGCCGGTCGAGGCGAAGACCTTCGAGGTCGACTGGGACGCCTCGGCGGCCGACAAGGGCGGCTGGTCGAGCTTCATGGCGAAAGAGATCAGCGAAGAGCCCGAGGCCGTCGCGAAGACGATCATCGGCCGCGTCGAGGACGGCCTCGTGCGCATCCCCGAGCTCGACGGTCTCGACGCCGACACGCTGCGCGACATCGACCGCGTCGTCGTCATCGCGTGCGGCACGGCCGCCTACGCCGGCATGGTCGGCAAGTACGCGATCGA
>JAOASR010000073.1 GCA_030158585.1 Microcella sp. | reverse complement strand
AAGTACATCGGCGTCGTCACGCTCAACAACCGCTACGGCATCAAGGCGCGCAACGGCGAACCGCTCGAGGTTCCCCAGTACTTCTGGATGCGCGTCGCCATGGGCCTGTCGCTCAACGAGGCCGACCCCACGAGCCACGCGATCGCGTTCTACCGCAAGATGTCGAAGCTCGAGTACCTCGCCGCGGGCTCGACGCTCGTCAACGCCGGCACGAGCTACCCGCAGCTCTCGAACTGCTTCGTCATGGAGATGCAGGACGACATCGAGCACATCGCCAAGAGCGTGCGCGACGTCATGTGGCTCACGAAGGGCACCGGCGGCATCGGCCTCTCGGTCACCAAGCTCCGAGCGCAGGGCTCGCCGATCCGCTCGAACAACACGAGCTCGACCGGCCCGATCCCCTTCATGCACACGATCGACTCGGTGCTGCGCGCGGTCAGCCGCGGCGGCAAGAAGTTCGGCGCCCTGTGCTTCTACATGGAGAACTGGCACATGGACTTCCCGGAGTTCCTCGACCTGCGTCAGAACTCGGGCGACCCCTACCGTCGCACCCGCACCGCCAACACCGCGGTCTGGATCAGCGACGAGTTCATGAAGCGCGTGCAGAACGACGAGGACTGGTACCTCTTCGACCCGCTCGAGGTCAGCGACCTCAACGAGCTCTACGGCAAGGCCTTCTCGACCCGCTACGCCGAGTACGTGGCCATGGCCGAGCGCGGCGAGCTCAACATGTTCAAGAAGATCGGCGCGCGCGAGCAGTTCAAGCAGATCCTCATCTCGCTGCAGTCCACGAGCCACCCGTGGCTCACGTGGAAGGACACGATCAACAACCGGGCGATCAACAACAACACCGGCACGATCCACCTGTCGAACCTCTGCACCGAGATCTGCCTCCCGCAGGACCGCGACAACATCTCGGTCTGCAACCTCGCCTCGATCAACCTCTCGCGCCACATCGAGAACGGCGTCGTCGACTTCGCGAAGATCGCCGAGAGCGCGCGCCTCGCCGTGCGTCAGCTCGACAACCTCATCGACATCACCGTCTCGAGCGTCGACGAGGCCGACTTCGCCAACACGCAGAACCGCGCCATCGGCCTCGGCGTCATGGGCTTCACCGACGTCGTCGAGAAGCTCGGCTTCTCGTACGACTCGGAGGAGGCGTTCGACCTCATCGACGAGATCATGGAGCACGTCTCGTACGCCGCGATCGACGAGTCGACCGAGCTCGCCAAGGAGCGCGGCTCGTACGCCAACTTCGAGGGCAGCCGCTGGTCGCAGGGCCTCGTGCCGCTCGACACGATCGACCTCACCGAAGCCGACCGCGGCCTCGAGGTGCAGGTCAACCGCACGACCCGCCTCGACTGGGATGCTCTGCGCGCGAAGGTCAAGGGCGGCATGCGCAACGCGACGCTCATGGCCATCGCGCCCACGGCGTCCATCGGTCTCGTCGCCGGCACCACTCCCGGCCTCGACCCGCAGTTCTCGCAGATCTTCAGCCGCTCGACGAGCTCGGGCAAGTTCCTCGAGGTCAACCGCAACCTCGTCGAGATCCTGCAGGAGAAGGGCCTCTGGGAGCGCGTGCGCGAAGACATCCTGCGCAGCCAGGGCGACATCCAGGGCATCTCGCTCATCCCCGACGACATCAAGGCCACGTACAAGACGAGCTTCCAGCTCTCGCCGTACGCGTTCCTCGAGGTCGCGGCCCGCGCTCAGAAGTGGATCGACCAGGCCATCAGCCGCAACATGTACCTCGAGACGCGCGACGTCGACGAGATGGTCGACATCTACTCGGCCGCATGGAAGAAGGGCGTGAAGACGACCTACTACCTGCACATGAAGCCCCGCCACACCGCCGAGCAGTCGACCGTCAAGGTCAACAAGTCGGAGGCGATCAACGCCGGCGGCGGCGCGCCCAAGAAGGGCTTCGGCGCGGCGGCCGGCTCGAGCGCCCCCGCGGCCGAGCCCGCGGCGGCCGCGGCCCCGCGCAAAGGCTTCGGCTTCGGCGGCGCCGCGAAGGGCGGTGCGTGATGGACCCGTTCGAGACCAGCACCGACACGGTCGGCGGCTACTACGTTCCGACCGACCCGATGGACGACCTGCACTGCGAGAGCTGCCAGTAGCCCTCGCACGACCGCTTCACCCATCCACCCCAAACTTTCCTTCTCTCCTGCAACAGAAAGAGCCAACTCATGGGAATTCTCGGCACCGGCATTCAAGAGGGCCTGCTGCTCAAGCCCGTCACCTACAAGTGGGCCATGGACCTGTACGACCAGGCCGTCGCCAACACCTGGTTCCCGAACGAGGTGCAGCTCGGTGAAGACATCGCCGACTTCAAGAAGATGACCGACGAGGAGCGCCACGCGATCACGTTCCTCATGTCGTACTTCAACCCGAACGAGCTGCTCGTCAACAAGGCGCTCGCGTTCGGCGTGTACCCCTACGTCAAGGCTCCCGAGGCGCACCTCTACCTCGCGAAGCAGATGTGGGAGGAGGCGAACCACTGCATGAGCTTCGAGTACGTGCTCGAGACCTTCCCGATCGACCGCGCCGCCGCCTACGACAGCCACGTCGACGTGCCGTCGATGGCGCGCAAGGAGGAGTTCGAGGTCAAGTTCATCCGCCGCATGACGGAGGACACCCTCGACATCACCACGACCGAGGGCAAGCAGGACTTCATCCGCAACCTCGTCGCGTACAACGTGATCCTCGAGGGCATCTGGTTCTACTCGGGCTTCATGGTCGCGCTGTCGTTCCGCCAGCGGAACCTGCTGCGTAACTTCGGCTCGCTCGTCGACTGGATCGTGCGCGACGAGTCGCTGCACCTCAAGTTCGGCATCAACCTCATCCTCACGGTGCTCGAAGAGAACCCCGACCTGCAGACCGAGGAGTTCGCCGCCGAGATCAAGCAGATGATCCTCGACGCCGTCGAGATGGAGGAGCAGTACAACCGCGACCTCCTGCCCAACGGCATCCTCGGCCTCAACGCGAACTACATCAACCAGTACGTGAAGTACCTCGCCGACCGTCGCCTGGAAGAGCTCGGCTTCGAGCCCGAGTACAACGTCTCGAACCCGGCGAAGTGGATGGCCACGGCGAACGACACCCTGCAGCTCGTCAACTTCTTCGAGTCGACGAACACTTCGTACGAGGTCAACGCCAAGACTTCGGCGTAGTCCTCAGCGCAGCAGCAGAGCAGCGCAGCACCACAGGAGCCTCGCGGGCTGAGCAGGGCCGGTCGGCCTCGCTCAGCCCGCGAGCGCGTTAACGCGCGAGTCTCGCGCAGTAGGCGGCGATATCGAACGGAACGAGCGGCTCGGCATCGCGCACATAGAGCGGGTGGCGTGGATGCCCGGCCATCGTCAGGGCGCCCCTCGAGTGCCAGCGGCACTGCGCGAGAGCCGGCAGCGCGGCGATGTCGAGAAGCAGGCCGGGCAGGTACGGGCGTGTCGCGATGAGCGCTCCCCAGGCGGCCCAGACGGTGAGCGGCCGACCGCCGATCGCCTTCGCGATGCGGTCCGCGTTCGCGGCAGTCAGCGCCGGGTCCGCGATCCGCGGCAGTTGCCTCGGATCCGTCGCCCGCATGGCGTAGAGGTTGAGCATGAGGAAGCCGTCGTGACCGTTCGCCGCGGCGACCTTCGCGACCCGCTTCAGCGTCGGGTCGAGCGCCGACGGCTCGGCCGTGCTCGGGTTCAGACCGACGCAGACGAGCGGGTTCTCGCCCGCCGTGCCGAGCACGAAGCGCGCGGCGTTGTCGTCACTGCGCTCGTAGATCCACTCCATGCCGGGCAGCGGCGATCAGCCGCCGAGCGCCTTGCGGATGCGCTGCACCGAGATCGGCCCGTGCGCGCCGAGCGGCTGGGCGAAGAGCGAGATGCGCAGCTCCTCGAGCATCCAGCGCGCGGTCACGAGGTCGGGTCGCGCCTCGGCCGGCAGGGGCAGCGAGCCGCCCGCGCGCGTGAAGAGCGTGAGCGCCTCCTGCAGCTCGGCCGAGCGCTGCCGGTCGCGCCCGACGTCGTCGGCGAGGCGCTCGACGCGGTGCGTGATGCCGCGCACGTAGACGGCGATGCGCGGCAGACGCTCGAGGCCCGTGCGCGAGAGGAAGCCATCGAAGACGAGCTGGTTGAGCTGCTCGCGCGCGTCGGCGAGCGGCGCCATGAGCGAGAGCGACGAGGCGCGGCCGATCGCGACATCGGCCTCGCGCGCGGCGGCGAGCACGTCGGCGCAGCTCGCCACGATGCGGAATAGGCGATCGGGCAGCCCGGCATTAACGCGATCGCGGAGGGCCTCGAACGACGCGCGATCCCAGGGAAGGCCAGCCGCGGCATCCATCTCCGCCTCGACGACGGCCCGCAGGGCGTCGTCGATGAGCGCGGCCGTCGACCGGTGCGGCGAGGCCGCGAGCGTGAGCTTCTCGGGCGTCGTCAGGTGCTCCTGCACGTAGCTCAGCGGTGACGGCACGCCGAGCTGCACGAGGCGCCGCACGCCGCCACGGTGCGCGCGGCGCTGGTCGTCGGCGGTCGCGAAGAGCTTGAGCGCGACGCTCGACCCCTCGTCGACGAGGGCGGGGAAGGCGCGGATCGTCGTGTCGCCCCGGCGCGCGTCGAGCACCTGCGGCAGCGTGCCGGCCTGCCCGATCGAGTCGTCCCACGAGGTGATGCCGCCGCGCTCGAGTGGGCTGCGGGTCGCCGCGGTGGCGACGCGGGCGACCGAGTCGCGTGTGCGCTCCTTGAGCTTCGACTGCAGCTCGCCCAGGTCGGTCCCGCGGGCGAGCCGCGATCCGCGCTCGTCGACGACGGCGTAGCCCATGCGCAGATGCGACGGCAGCCGGTCGAGGTCGAAGTCGGAGGGCTCGACGGGCGTGAACGTCTGCCGGCGGATCTCGCGCGCGAGGAACTCGGTGATCGACAGCTCGCGCAGGTCGGCGCCCTCGGGCACCGCCGCGAGCAGCTTCGCGGCCCAGTCGGCGGCCGGCACGACGTTGCGGCGGATCGCCTTCGGCAGCGACTTGAGCAGCGCCGTCACGAGCTCGAGGCGCAGCCCCGGCACGAGCCAGTCGAAGCCCGCGGTGTCGAGACGCGGCAGCAGCGGCAGCGGCACGGTGACGGTGACTCCGTCGTCGGCGGTGCCGGGCTCGAAGCGGTATCCGACGCTCAGGGTCTGCTCGCCGAGCGTGAGGCTCGTGGGGTACGCGTCGTCGTCGACCGCGATCTCGTCGGCCTCGACGAGATCGTCGCGGGTGAGTGTGAGCAGATCGGGATGCTCGCGCCGGGCATCCCGCCACCACTTCTCGAAGCGGCGCACGTCGGTGACGTCCGCGGGGATGCGCTCGTCGAAGAAGTCGACGATGCGCTCGTCGTCGAGCAGGATGTCGCGGCGGCGCGTGCGCTCCTCGAGCTGCTCGAGCTCGCGGCGCGTGCGCTGGTTGTCGCGCAGGAAGGCGGTGAGGCGCTTGTCGATGCGCGAGACATCCCAGTCGCCCTCGACGAGCGCGTGCCGGATGAACAGCTCGCGCGCCTGGGCGGGGTCGATGCGGGCGAGCTGCGCGCGACGGCGCGGCACGATCGGCACCCCGAAGAGCGTCACCTTCTCGTCGACGACCGCGGCGCCCTGGCGCTTCTCCCACCGCGGCGCGCTGTACTGGCGCTTCGCGAGGTCGCCGGCGATCGGCTCGGCCCACGCGGGGTCGATCGCGGCGACGGTGCGCGCGAAGAGGCGGCTGGTCTCGACGAGTTCGGCGACCATGATCGCGGTCGGCTGCTTCTTCGCGAGCCCTGAGCCGGGGAAGAGCACGAAGCGGCGCTGGCGAGCGCCGAGGTAGTCGCGCTTCTCGGGGTCGCGGATGCCGAGATGGCTGAGCAGGCCGCTCAGCAGCGACTTGTGGATGCCGTCGGCGTCGCCGCCCTTCGCCGCCGGTGTGCGAGCCTCGTCCTTCGTGAGCAGCCGCAGCTGCTGGCCCTGGCGGGTGAGCTGGCGGTAGACGTCCTGCCATTCGCGGATGCGCAGGTAGTTGAGGAACTCGCTGCGCACCTCCTTGCGGAACTGGTTGCCGCTGAGCTCGGCCTGGCGCTCCTGCAGGTGGTTCCAGAGGTTGAGCAGGCTGATGAAGTCGCTGTTCGGGTCGCGGAAGCGGTTGTGCAGCTGGTCGGCGCGCTCGCGCTTCTCGGCGGGCCGCTCGCGCGGGTCCTGGATCGACAGCCCGGCGACGATCGCCATGACCTCGCGAACGACGCCGTGCTTCTTCGCCTCGAGCACCATGCGGCCGTAGCGGGGGTCGAGGGGCAGCTGGGCGAGGTCGCGGCCGAGCTGGGTTATTCGATAGCTGGTGGCCCCGACGGCGGCTGGCGCCGTCGGCGCTGGCGTCGCGGGATCGCGATGCGATCCTCCAAGCTCCAGCGCGCAAAGTTCGAGCAGCAGATCGAGGCCGTCTTTGATGCCGCGCTTGTCGGGCGGCTGCAGGAACGGGAAGCGCTCGATGTCGCCGAGCCCGAGCGAGATCATCTGCAGAATGACGGCTGCGAGGTTGGTGCGCAGGATCTCGGGGTCGGTGTACTCGGGCCGCTTGGTGTAGTCGAGCTCTGAGTAGAGGCGAATGGCGATGCCGTCGCTCGTGCGCCCCGAGCGGCCCGAGCGCTGGTTGGCGCTCGCCTGCGAGATCGGCTCGATCGGCAGGCGCTGCACCTTCGCCCGCGCGGAGTAGCGGCTGATGCGGGCGGTTCCGGTGTCGACGACGTAGCGGATGCCCGGCACCGTGAGGCTCGTCTCGGCGACGTTGGTCGCCAGCACGATGCGGCGGCGGATGCCCGCGGGCGCCCGCTCGAAGACTCGGTGCTGCTCGGCCGCACTGAGCCGGCCGTAGAGCGGCAGAACCTCTGTCGCGGAGCCGCGGGCGCCCTGCCGCTGGAAGTGGCCGCGCAGGGCATCCGTCGCGTCACGGATCTCGTTCTCGCCGCTGAAGAACACCAGCACGTCGCCGTCGCCTTCGCGGCCGAGCTCGTCGACCGCGGCGATGACGCCATCGATCATGTCGATGGCCTCGCCGGGGGTGCTGGGCCCGTCTTCGTCGCTGTCGGGGTCGGTCAGATTGTCGGTGTCGACGCCGTCGGGGACGAGGGGGCGGTAGCGGATCTCGACGGGGAAAGTGCGCCCGCTGACCTCGATGATGGGGGCGGGGGTGCCGTCGGCGGCGGCGAAGTGCGCGGCGAAGCTCTGCGGGTCGATCGTCGCCGAGGTGATGATGACCTTGAGCTCGGGGCGGCGGGGGAGGAGCTGTTTGAGGTAGCCGAGCAGGAAGTCGATCGTGAGGCTGCGCTCGTGCGCCTCGTCGATGATGATCGCGTCGTAGTTCTTCAGCTCGCGGTCGCCGCGGAGGGCGGCGAGCAGAATGCCGTCGGTCATGAGGGTGACGCGCGTGGTCTTGCCGACCTGGTCGGTGAAGCGCACCTTGTAGCCGACGAGCCCGCCGAGCTGGGTGCCGAGCTCTTCGGCGACGCGCTCGGCGATCGTGCGGGCGGCGATGCGGCGCGGCTGCGTGTGAGCGATGCGCTCGCGGCCGAGCTCGAGCAGGATCTTCGGCAGCTGCGTCGTCTTGCCCGACCCGGTCTCGCCCGCGACGATGACGACCTGGTTGTCGCGGATGGCGGCGGCGATGTCGTCGCGCCGCTGACTGACCGGCAGGTCCTCCGGGTAGGTGATGCGCAGCAGCGCGGCGGGGTCGGTCATGAGCCCTTCAGTCTAGATTCCCGCATCTGCGTTCTCGTCGGCCCCGCGCAGCTGCGCGGTCCCGTCGCGCGCCTTCGATAAGTACGGAGCGCGTGAAAGCCCCTCACGCGTTCCGTACTTATCGAAGCGCGACGAACACAATTCCTGGTCCGGCGCGGCGGCCTCTGTATACGTCACCGGCAAAATCGCCAGCATGAGTGGCGCAGCCTGGCGTCAATGTATACATTGAGGGCATGGCAGAGGATGCGGCGGTGCAGCGGGCGACGGCCCTCACCTCCGCCGAGCGCGCGTTCGAGACGCTGCGCACGCAGATCGTCGAGGGCGAGCTCGCGCCCGGCGCCGCGCTCGCCGAGGTCGAGCAGGCGACGCGCCTCGGCGTGAGCCG
This sequence comes from Microcella sp., assembly GCA_030158585.1. Classification (GTDB taxonomy): domain Bacteria; phylum Actinomycetota; class Actinomycetes; order Actinomycetales; family Microbacteriaceae; genus Microcella. The sequence continues at coordinate 3,632 of JAOASR010000073.1, read as the reverse complement.
CACTCCCGTGCGTGAGGCGTTCGCCCGGCTCATCGCTGCCGGGCTCGCGACCGAGCGTGGGCCGCGGAGCCTCGTCGTCTCCGACATCGACGCCGCCGACGTCACCGCCCTCTTCGACTTGCGCCGGGCGCTCGACGAGCAGGCCGCGCGCCTCGCCGCCGCCCGCGTCGCGGCCGAGCGCGCGCCCACAGACCGCGCGACCGCCGACCGCGCCCGCGCCGACGCGAGCACCGCAGCCGCCTTCAGCGTGCTCGCCGACCGCTTCCGCGCCGTCACCCCCGCGACCCTCGCCGCCGACGACGCCCAGCGCCACGGCTATTACGCCCTCGTCGCCGAGTTCGACGACGCCCTCGACACAGCGCTCGCGAGCAGCCCCTACCTCGCGGCCGCGATCGCGAGCACGCGCGTCCACCTCGCCCGCGTGCGGCGCCTCGCCCGCGACGACGACGCCCGCCTCGCAGCCAGTGCCGCCGAGCACGGCGCGATCGCCCGCGCGATCGCCGACGGAGACGGCGAGCGTGCCGCCGCCGCGACCCGGCTCCACCTGCACGAAGCCCTCACGAGCATCCACCGCCACCTGCCCCCGGCCGCCACGACCAGCATCGCGGCCCCGACGAAAGAGCGAGCATGACCACGACGCATACCGTCCGCACCTACAAGAGCAGCGAACCGCTGAGCGCAGAGAACCAGCTCGCCGGCAAGCTCGCCGCGCTCGCCGCCGAGCAGGACCGCCCGCTCGACGACGCCGCCGTCGACATGGTCATCAACCGCGTCATCGACAACGCCGCCGTCGCCACCGCGAGCATCGGCCGCGCCCCCGTCGTCAGCGCGCGCGGCCAGGCCGAGGCGCACCCCTACAGCCCCGGCGCGACCGTCTTCGGGCTCGCTCCCCAAAGGAGGGTCAGCCCCGAGTGGGCCGCCTGGGCCAACGGCGTCGCCGTGCGCGAGCTCGACTACCACGACACGTTCCTCGCCGCCGACTACTCGCACCCCGGCGACAACATCCCGCCGATCCTCGCCGTCGCGCAGCACACCGGGCAGAACGGCGCCCAGCTGCTCAAGGGCCTGCTGACCGGCTACGAGATCCAGATCGACCTCGTGCGCGCCATCTGCCTGCACGAGCACAAGATCGACCACGTCGCCCACCTCGGCCCGAGCGCCGCCGCCGGCATCGGCACCCTGCTCGGCCTCGACCGGGCCACGATCTTCCAGGCCATCGGCCAGGCCCTGCACACCACGACCGCCACGCGCCAGTCGCGCAAGGGCGAGATCTCGACCTGGAAGGCGCACGCCCCCGCCTTCGCCGGCAAGATGGCCGTCGAGGCCGTCGACCGCGCCATGCGCGGCCAGACGAGCCCCAGCCCCATCTACGAGGGCGAAGACGGTTTCATCGCGTGGCTTCTCAGCGGCCCGGATGCCCGCTACGAGGTTCCGCTGCCCGACAGCGGTCAGCCGCTCACGGGCATCCTCGACAGCTACACGAAAGAGCACTCCGCCGAGTACCAGGCCCAGGCCTGGATCGACCTCGCGCGCCGCCTCGGCACCGAGCGCCCCGAGCTGCGCGACCCCGCCAACATCAAGGCGATCGTGCTGCACACGAGCCACCACACGCACTACGTCATCGGCTCGGGCGCGAACGACCCGCAGAAGTACGACCCCACCGCGAGCCGCGAGACGCTCGACCACTCGATCCCGTACATCGTCGCCGTCGCCCTGCAGGACGGCCGCTGGCACCACGTCGACTCCTACGCTCCCGAGCGCGCGGCCCGCCCCGACACCGTCGCGCTGTGGCAGAAGATCACCACGACCGAAGACGCCCAGTGGACCCGCCGGTACCACTCGCTCGACCTGAGCGAGAAGGCGTTCGGCGGCCGCATCGAGATCGAGCTCACGAACGGCGAGCGCGTGGTCGACGAGATCGCCGTCGCCGACGCGCACCCGCTCGGCGCCCGCCCGTTCGGCCGTGCCGAGTACGAGAACAAGCTCCGCATCCTCGCCGACGGCGTCCTGGCCGACGAGGAGGTCGACCGCTTCCTCGCTCTCGCCGCCCGCCTGCCCGAGCTCACCGCCGACGAGCTCGGCGGCCTCACCGTCACCCCGCTCACCCCGCCGCCCGCCGCCCCGAAGGGACTCTTCTGATGCTGTCGACCACCACGACGCCGTCGCAGCGCCGCCAGGCCTTCCGGGCGGGGCTCGCAAGCGACCACCTGCAGGTCTTCCCCGGCGCGTTCACGCCGCTGAGCATCCGCCTCATTCAGGAGAAGGGCTTCGACGGCGCCTACATCTCGGGAGCCGTCATGGCCGCCGAGCTCGGCCTGCCCGACATCGGCCTCACGACGCTCACCGAGGTCGCGCAGCGCGCCCACCAGATCAGCCGGATGAGCGACCTTCCGACGCTCGTCGACGCCGACACCGGCTTCGGCGAGCCCATGAACGTCGCCCGCACGGTGCACGAGCTCGAAGACGCGGGCGTCGCCGGACTGCACCTCGAAGACCAGGTCAACCCCAAGCGCTGCGGCCACCTCGACGGCAAGGCGGTCGTGGATGCCGACACGGCGATCAAGCGCATTCGCGCCGCCGTCGACGCCCGCCGCGACCCCGACCTCGTGATCATGGCCCGCACCGACATCCGCGGAGTCGAAGGAATGCCGGCCGCGATCGACCGCGCGAAAGCCCTGCAGGATGCGGGTGCCGACGCGATCTTCCCCGAGGCGATGGGCACGCTCGAGGAGTTCGAGCAGATGCGCAAGGCCGTCGAGGTGCCGATCCTGGCCAACATGACCGAGTTCGGCAAGAGCCAGCTCTTCACGCACGCTCAGCTCGCCGACGTCGGCGTGAACATGGTCATCCACCCCGTCTCGCTGCTGCGCATCGCGTTCGGTGCGATCGAGCGCGGGCTCGACACGCTGCTCGCCACCGGCACGCTCGACGGCGAGGTCGCCGGCATGCAGACTCGGGGCAGGCTCTACGAGCTGCTCGACTACGAGGCGTACAACGCTTTCGACGAGGGCATCTTCACCTACACCGGCCGCTGAGCGCGCCGCCCCGCCCCGCACCGCTCACAACGCACCGCAGCAAGGAGCCACCATGACCGAAGACATCCGCAAGGGCCTCGCCGGCGTCGTCGTCGACCACACCGCCGTCAGCAAGGTGAACCCCGAGACCAACTCGCTGCTCTACCGCGGCTACCCCGTGCAGGAGCTCGCCGCGCAGTGCACCTTCGAGGAGGTCGCCTACCTCCTCTGGCACGGCGAGCTTCCGACGGATGCCCAGCTCGCCGAGTTCGAGACCCTCGAGCGTGCGCACCGCCACCTGAACCCCACGGTCAAGACCGCGATCGACGCTCTGCCGCTCTCGGCCCACCCCATGGACGTCGTGCGCACCGCCGTGAGCGTGCTCGGAGCGCTCGACGAGTCGCTCACGACCGATCGCACGTGGATCGATCTCGACCTCACGCTCGAGCGCAGCATCCGCCTGTTCGCGCAGCTGCCCGCGATCGTCGCCTACGCGCAGCGCCGCCTGCGCGACGAGCGGATGGTCGAGCCGCGGGATGACCTCGGCTACTCGGCGAACTTCCTGCACATGACGTTCGGCGAGGTGCCCGAGCTCGTCGTGGTGAGCGCGTTCGACGT
>JAOASR010000072.1 GCA_030158585.1 Microcella sp. | reverse complement strand
CTCGGCGTACATCCCGACCAACGTGATCTCGATCACCGACGGCCAGATCTTCCTCCAGTCCGACCTCTTCAACGCCAACCAGCGCCCCGCGGTCGACGTCGGAATCTCGGTCTCCCGCGTCGGTGGCGACGCGCAGGTGAAGAGCATCAAGAAGGTCTCCGGAACCTTGAAGCTCGAGCTCGCGCAGTACCGCTCGCTCGAGGCGTTCGCGATGTTCGCTTCCGACCTCGACGCGGCCAGCCGTCGTCAGCTCGCTCGCGGCGCGCGCCTCACCGAGCTCCTGCGCCAGCCGCAGTACTCGCCGTACCCCGTCGAGGAGCAGGTCGTCTCGATCTGGGCCGGCACGAAGGGCAAGCTCGACACGCTCGAGGTCTCCGACGTGCTGCGCTTCGAGCGCGAGCTCATCGATCACCTCCACCGCAACACCTCGATCCTGACGACGCTGCGCGACACCAACGTGCTCGACGCCGACACCGAGGCTGCGCTCGAGAAGGCCGTCGACGCCTTCGTGCTCGAGTTCCAGGGCGGCGCCAATGGCGGAGTCCACGCCGGTCACGAGGAGTTCGACGAGACCGAGGCGGAAGACATCAACCAGGAGAAGATCGTCCGCCGCAAGCGCTAGGTCGCGACGGCGGGCCCGCACCTCCAGCGGCGCAGGGCCCGCCGCGCACCGGCACCGGACATCCTCACCCCCGACAGAAAGAGAGACATGGGAGCGCAGCTTCGGGTCTACCGGCAGAAGATCAGGTCTGCCCAGACGACCAAGAAGATCACGCGTGCGATGGAGCTCATCTCCGCCTCGCGGATCCAGAAGGCTCAGGCGCGCATGGCCGCGTCGGCGCCCTACGCCCGCGCCGTGACGCGCGCCGTCTCGGCCGTCGCGACGTACTCGAACGTCGACCACGTCCTCACGACCGAGCGCGCCAACCCGCGCCGCGCGGCCGTTGTCGTGTTCAGCTCCGACCGCGGTCTCGCGGGCGGGTTCAGCTCGCAGGTCATCCGCGAGGCGAACGAGCTGCGCACGCGCCTCGAGGGCGAGGGTCGCGAGGTCGTGAACTACCTCGTCGGTCGCAAGGCCGTGCAGTACTACGCCTTCCGTCGTCGCGTCGCGGCGAAGGAGTGGATGGGCGGCACTGACCAGCCGACGTTCGAGACCGCGAAGGACATCGCCGACACGCTCGTCGAGGCGTTCATCGCCGGTGGCGAGAGCGAGGGCGGGGTGGATGAGATCCACATCGTCTACAACCGCTTCGTGAGCCTCGTGACGCAGACGCCCGAGATCGTGCGTGTGCTGCCCCTCGAGGTCGTCGACGGCGTCGAGGAGCCCGGCCAGGCCGATGTGCTGCCGCTGTACGAGTTCGAGCCCGAGGTCGACGCCGTCCTCGACTCGCTCCTGCCCGTCTACATCGAGAGCCGCATCTTCAACGCGATGCTGCAGTCGGCGGCCAGCGAGCACGCGGCGCGTCAGAAAGCCATGAAGTCGGCCACCGACAACGCCGACAAGCTCATCCGCGAGTACACCCGACTGGCGAACAACGCTCGCCAGGCCGAGATCACCCAGCAGATTTCCGAGATCGTGGGCGGCGCTGACGCCCTCGTCTCGGCGAAGTAAGCACCGAGAAAAAGGGACGAACCCATGACCACGACTGCTCCGGCCGAGAAGGCCCCCACCACGAGCGCCGGCGTCGGCCGCATCGCTCGCGTGACGGGCCCTGTTGTCGACATCGAGTTCCCGCACGACGCGATCCCGGGCATCTACAACGCCCTGCAGACGACGATCACGATCGGCGACGAGTCGACCGTGCTCACGCTCGAGGTCGCCCAGCACCTGGGCGACGACCTCGTGCGCGCGATCGCCCTCAAGCCGACCGACGGACTCGTCCGCGGACAGGAGGTGCGCGACACCGGCGAGGCGATTACCGTCCCCGTCGGCGACGTCACCAAGGGCAAGGTCTTCAACGTGCTCGGCGAGGTCCTCAACGGCGAGCCCGGTGCGGCCGTCGAGGTCAGCGAGCGCTGGCCGATCCACCGCAAGCCCCCGTCGTTCGACCAGCTCGAGTCGAAGACGCAGCTGTTCGAGACCGGCATCAAGGTCATCGACCTCCTCACCCCGTATGTGCAGGGTGGAAAGATCGGCCTCTTCGGCGGTGCCGGTGTCGGCAAGACCGTCCTCATCCAGGAGATGATCCAGCGCGTCGCGCAGGACCACGGTGGCGTGTCGGTGTTCGCCGGTGTCGGCGAGCGCACCCGTGAGGGCAACGACCTCATCCACGAGATGGAGGAGGCGGGCGTCTTCGACAAGACCGCCCTCGTCTTCGGCCAGATGGACGAGCCGCCGGGAACGCGTCTGCGCGTCGCCCTCTCGGCCCTCACGATGGCCGAGTACTTCCGTGACGTGCAGAAGCAGGACGTCCTGCTCTTCATCGACAACATCTTCCGCTTCACGCAGGCCGGCTCGGAGGTCTCGACCCTCC
>JAOASR010000071.1 GCA_030158585.1 Microcella sp. | reverse complement strand
CCGAGGTGTTCGACCTGCTGCTGCAGGTGCTCGACGACGGCCGCCTCACCGACGGGCAGGGTCGCACGGTCGACTTCCGCAACACGATCCTGATCCTCACCTCGAACCTCGGATCGCAGCTGCTCATCGACCCGTCGCTCGACTGGGACGACAAGGTGCGCGGCGTCAACGACATCGTGCGGCAGTCGTTCAAGCCCGAGTTCGTGAACCGGCTCGACGACATCGTCGTGTTCTCGCCGCTCACCACGGGCGACCTCGGCCAGATCGTCTCGCTGCAGATCGACCGCCTCGAGCGCCGCCTCGGCGACCGCCGCCTGCAGCTCGCGGTGACGCCGGATGCCCGCAGCTGGCTCGCCGAGCGCGGCTACGACCCGATCTACGGGGCGCGCCCGCTGCGCCGCCTCATGCAGCACGAGATCGACGACCGCCTCGCCCGGGCGATCCTCAGCGGAGGCATCGACGACGGCGACGTCGTGCGCGTCGATGTCGAGGGCGACGGCCTCGTGGTCGCGCGCATGGAGGACGTGCCGACGCTGTAGGTGCTGTCCGCCTGGCCGCCTGCTTGCTTGCACGCCCCACTGCCCCTGCCCGCCCGCCGTGCGCCCGCCCGCTCTGCCGCCCGCCCGCCCGCTCTGCCGCCCGCCCGCCGGGCGCCGGCAGCGGTGCGAGAGCCGGTCTATCGGTCACGGGTTGCGGCGGCTGCGACCGAAGGTCGCAACAACTGACCGATACGGCCGCGAAATGGTCGTGGGCGCCCGCCCGCGAAGCCTTGGTGCTCACCACAGGCTGGCCCGTGGATGCTGCATGCGAATCTGCATGCACGCGGCGTATCCTGCCCGTATGGTTGCCCTGCAGATCCGTGACGTACCCGACGACGTGCGCGACCTCCTCGCCGAGGAGGCGAAGAGGCGCGGCACATCGCTCCAGGGGTATCTGCTCGACGTGCTCGAGCGCGAGGCCGCCAACGCTCACAACCGACGCTGGCTCGAGAAGCACCGATCCGACTCGACGCGACCGCGCAGCGGGATGGGCGCGGATGAGATCGTCGCGGTGATCCGAGAGGCGCGCGAGCGTCGATGATCGTGGTCGACGCGTCTGTGCTGACGGCCGTGCTGCTCGACGATGGAGATGCGGCGACCGCAACGGTGATCGAGTGGCTGCTCGACGACCCGCACTGGGTTGTTCCCGAGCACGCGGTGATCGAGACCGTGCATGCGGTGCGGGGCGGGTGGCTGAGCGGCAGACTCTCTCGGGCGCAGCTGGGCGACGCGGTGCAGGCGCTCCTCGAGTGGCGACTCGACATCTGGCCCACGGCGCCGCTGCTTCCTCGCGTCGTGGCACTCGCCGACAATGCGACCGCCTACGACGCCGCGTACCTCGCGCTCGCCGAAGAGCTCTCGACCTCGCTCGTGACGCTCGATCGACGGCTGGCCGCCGTTCCGGGCATCCGCTGCAGCGTCCGCATACCGGGTGAGGAGCACGCCTAGCCAGACCGCGCACCCAGTCGCCGTTCACGCCGGCTCGCTAGTCTCAGGCCCCATGCGTGCAACGGTGATCCACGGCCCCCGCGACATCCGCCTCGAGAACGTGCCCGACCCGCAGCTGAGCGGCACCGGCCGCGACGCGATCGTGCGCGTCGTCGCCGCGTGCGTGTGCGGCAGCGATCTGTGGCCCTACCGAGGCGTCACCGAGACGAAGGAGCCGCGCCGCATCGGCCACGAGTTCGTCGGCGTCGTCGAGCAGGTCGGCGATGACGTCAGCGCCGTGAAGCCGGGCGACTTCGTCATCGCCCCGTTCTACGACTGCGACATGACGTGCGCGAACTGCCGCAACGGCGTCAGCCCGTCGTGCCTCAACAGCAACTGGTGGGGCCGTGATGACCGCGACGGCCACTTCGCCGACGGAGCGCAGGGCGAGCTCGTGCGCGTGCCGACCGCCGACGGCTCGCTCGTCGTCGTGCCCGGCCCGATCGACGACGCGATGGTGCCGCACCTGCTCGCCCTGAGCGACGTCATGGGCACGGGCTGGCACGCCGCCGTCTCGGCCGGCGTCGGCCCCGGCTCGACGGTCGCGGTCGTCGGCGACGGCGCCGTCGGGCTGTGCGCCATCATCGCCGCGAAGCAGCTCGGCGCGGCCCGCATCATCGCGATGTCGCGCACGCCCGAGCGCCAGCAGCTCGCCCGCGTGTTCGGCGCCGACGAGATTGTGGCCGAGCGCGGCGACGAGGGAATCGAACGTGTCCAGGCGCTCACCGACGGCCTCGGGGCGGATGCTGTACTCGAGTGCGTCGGCACCGCCGAGTCGATGGACCAGGCGATCCGGTCGGCCCGCCCCGGCGGTCACGTCGGCTACGTCGGCGTGCCGAGCGGGGGAGCAGAGCTGCCGATCCGAACGCTCTTCGGCTTGAACGTCGGAGTCGCCGGCGGCGTCGCGCCCGTGCGCAACTACGTCGCGCAGCTGCTCCCGCTCGTGCTCGACGGCACGATCGAGCC
>JAOASR010000070.1 GCA_030158585.1 Microcella sp. | reverse complement strand
GGTCGTGCCCGAGTCGTCCGAGCGGTGCACGGGCGTGATCGCCAGGTCGGGCAGCGTGACGCCCTCGTTGAGCGCGGCGATCGCCGGGTCGTTCCAGTTGGTGATCGTCTCGGCGAAGATGCCGGCGATGACCGCGGGGCTCATGTTGAGCTGCTCGATGCCCTCGAGATTGAAGATGACCGCGATGGGCGAGATGTAGAGGGGCAGCTGCACGATGCCCGAGTCGGTCGCGCACGCGGCGAAGCCGCCTGCGGCGATCTCCTCGTCGTTAAACGCGCGGTCGGTGCCGGCGAAGTCGCTGCCGCCGGCGAGGAAGGTCTCGCGGCCCGCGCCCGAGCCGGTGGGGTCGTAGTTGACGGTCACGCCGTCGTTGCTCAGCTGGAAGTCGGCGATCCAGACCTCCTGCGCCGCGCCGACGGCCGACGATCCGGCGCCCACGAGGGTGCCCGAGAGAGCCTCGCCCTCGGTCTCGTTGCCGGTCATCTCGTTGGCGGCGCAGCCGGTCAGCACGAGAGCGCTGGCGGCGATGAAAGCGGTGAAGCCGCTTGCACGCGTGATGTTCACTGTGTTCCCTTCGGGGGATGGTGACGGGTGTGTGCGCGGCGCAAGGGAGGCCGTGCAAGCCCGACGCTACGAAGCGCTGGTGTCCACCGTCGTCCTCGTCGGTGAACGGAAGGTGAACGAGCCGGGAACGTCACCCCGCGCGAGCGTCGGAGAACGTCGCTAGAACGCGGCCTCGTGCGTCTCGACGGCGACGAGCCAGGGCCGCTCCGACTCGAGCGCGAAGTGCAGCACCGAGTAGTCGCCCGTGCCGAGCCCCGCGCTGCGCCGCAGGTCGCGCGACACCGACTCGACCCCGCCGAGGGATGCCGCGGCCTCGATGATCTGCGGAATCACCGGGCCGTGCGAGCACATCACGACCGACTGACGCTTGGCGAGCCGCTTCGCCACGGCCGCGCGCACGGCAGCGCCGTCTGACTCGTACGCGTCTTGACTGAGCGTCGTCGACACCTTGATGTCGAGTCCCGTGACCGAGGCCGTCGGGGCGATCGTCGAGAGGCAGCGGGCGGCCGTCGACGAGACGAGCTTCTCGGGCCCGTAGGCCGCGATGCCGGGGGCGACCGACATCGACTGCTCGATGCCCCGGTGCAGCAGCGGGCGCGTGTGGTCGGGGCCGTCCCACTGCTCGGGCGGCATGGCCTTGCCGTGCCGCAGCACGACGAGCGCGAAGGTGCGCGCGTGACCGGCCTCGACCTGCGCGGCGAAGCGGTCGAGCACGTCGGCGTCGTGCTCGTACGTCAGCCTCTTCGCGGCCTTCGACAGCGGCACCCACTCGAGGGCGAGGATCTCGCCGTTGGCCTCGTAGGTGTGCCGTTCGGCAGCGCCGGGGTCGACCTCGGCCGACCAGTAGTGCACGATCTTGGGCCGACCGCCGGGCAGCGCGTACTCGACGGTGCCGAGCGGGGCGCCGAGGTCGACCGCGAAGCCGGTCTCCTCCTCGATCTCGCGCACGGCGGTCTCGGGCAGCGTCTCGCCCGGGTCGACCTTGCCCTTGGGGATCGTGACGTCCTTGTGCTGCGTGCGATGCACGAGCAGCACGCGCACCTTGCCGTCGACGAGCTTCCAGACGACGGCGCCGGCGGCGACGACCGCGTCGGTCGCGAGCGCCTCGGCGGCGGGGCTCATCGGGCTCCGCCGATGCGGCGGCGGGCGGTGACGGCGCTCATCACGACATTCTGCATGTCGCCGAGCGCGTGGCCGGCCTCGTCGACCGAGCGTCGCTGCCAGTCGCCGTCGCTCTGCAGCGTCCACGCGCTCGTGGTGTCACTCATCGACAGGTCGAACAGCGCGTCGACCTGCGCGAGGTGCAGCGGGTCGACGAGCCGCACGAGCGCCTCGACCCGGCGGTCGAGGTTGCGGTGCATCATGTCGGCGCTGCCGATCCAGACCTGCAGGTCGCCGCCATTGCGGAACGAGAAGATGCGCGAGTGCTCGAGATAGCGCCCGAGCACGCTCCGCACCCGGATGTTCTCGCTCAGCCCCTCGCGCCCCGGCACGATCGCGCAGATGCCGCGCACGACGATGTCGACCGGCACGCCCGCGGCGCTCGCGCGGTACAGCGCGTCGATGATCGCCTCGTCGACGAGAGAGTTCACCTTGATGCGGATGCCCGACTCGCGCCCCTCCTTGGCCGCCTTGATCTCGCCGTTGATGCCGCGCAGCAGCCCGCGGCGCAGGTAGCGCGGCGCCACGAGCAGGCGCTTGTACTTCTTCTCGATCGCGTAGCCCGAGAGCTCGTTGAACAGGCGCGTGAGGTCTTTGCCCACCTGCGGGTCGGCGGTGAAGAGCCCCAGGTCCTCGTAGAGGCGGCTCGTCTTGGGGTTGTAGTTGCCCGTGCCGACGTGCGAGTAGTACTTGAGCTCGCCGTTCTTCTCCTGCCGCACGACGAGCGCGAGCTTGCAGTGCGTCTTGAGCCCCACGAGCCCGTAGACGACGTGCACGCCCGCCTTCTCGAGCTTGCGCGCCCACTCGATGTTGTTCTGCT
>JAOASR010000069.1 GCA_030158585.1 Microcella sp. | reverse complement strand
CCTTCCGGCTCTGGCACGCCGCCGCCATCGGCGCCGCCGCCCACATCCGGGCCGCAGCCGAACGCCGCGGCCGTGGCGACCGCGATCGCGTTCGCGCGCGCGCAGGTCGGCGAGCCGTACCAGTTCGGCGCCGCGGGCCCCTCCGCGTGGGACTGCTCGGGGCTCACGATGATGGCCTACTCGGCGGCCGGCCTCGCGATCGGCGGCCACGGCTCATCGGCGCAGTACACGAGGGCGGCATCGCGCGGTCTGCTCGTGCCGTACAGCCAGGTGCAGCCCGGCGACCTCATCTTCTACAGCACGGGCGGCTCGATGACCGCGTCGAAGTACCACGTGGCGCTCTACATCGGTGGCGGCCAGATGATCGAGGCGCCGTACCCGGGCAAGCCCGTGCGCATCGTGCCCGTGCGCAGCTACGACCGTGTCGGGCTCGTCGCCCGCCCGAGCGGCTAGGTCGTTGCGGGGCTAGGTCGTCGCGGGCTAGTGCCCCGCGGGCGGCACGTAGGCGGCGATGCCGGCCTGGATGACCGCTTCGGCCTCGGCGGCGTCGCCCCAGCCCTCGGTCTTGACCCACTTGCCGGGCTCGAGGTCTTTGTAGTGCTCGAAGAAGTGCTCGATCTCCTTGCGCGTGAACTCCGGAATGTCGTTGAGATCCTGAATGTGCGCCCAGCGCGGGTCCTTCGCGGGAACCGCGATGACCTTCGCGTCGCTGCCGCCGTCGTCGGTCATGTTGAAGACGGCGACGGGGCGCACCGAGACGCCGACGCCCGGGAAGAGCGGGTAGTCGAGCAGCACGAGCGCGTCGACGGGGTCGCCGTCGAGGCCGAGCGTGTTCTCGAAGTAGCCGTAGTCGGTCGGGTAGACGAACGTCGTGTAGAGCACGCGGTCGAGGTACACGCGACCGGTCTCGTGGTCGACCTCGTACTTGTTGCGGCTGCCCTTGGGGATCTCGATGACGGCGGTGTAGGCACTCATGAACGCTCCAGACGGGAGGGGAAGATTGACGGCCCCGGCCCTGCCGGAGGCGGCTCTAACCTTAGTGGATGCCCCCCGAGCGGCCGTCAGACGGCTCCCGGCGTCCGCGCCTGACGCCCGCGATCGCCGACGCGCGCCGCGCGGTGCGCGAGCAGCTCGCCGACCTGCCGGAGGGGGCGCTCGTGCTCGTCGCCCTCAGCGGCGGCCCCGACTCTCTCGCGCTCGCCGCGGCGACCGCGTTCGAGGCGCCGCGCGCCGGGCTTCGTGCTGGAGCGGTCGTCGTCGATCACGGACTGCAGGTGGGGTCGGCGGAGGTGGCGGAGCGGGCGGCGGAGTCCGCTCGCGACCTGGGGCTCGACCCGGTGCTCGTGCGACGCGTCGACGTGGGCGCGGCGGGCGGCCCCGAGGCGGCGGCGCGCGCGGCGCGATACGGCGCGCTGGAGGATGCTGCGCGCGAGCTCGACGCGGCGGCCGTGCTGCTCGGCCACACCCTCGACGACCAGGCCGAGACCGTGCTGCTCGGCCTCGCGCGCGGCAGCGGCACGGCGAGCCTCGCGGGGATGGCCGCGCGGGCCGGGCTGTACCGGCGGCCGCTGCTCGGGGTGCGCCGCGCCGTGCTCGCCCAGGCGTGCGCCGACGCGGGGCTCGCGCCGTGGCACGACCCCCACAACGAGCAGGAGAGGTTCGCGCGCGTGCGAGTGCGGCGCAGCATCCTGCCGATGCTCGAGACGGAGCTCGATGCGGGCGTGACCGAAGCGCTCGCCCGCACCGCCGAGATCGCGCGAGAGGATGCCGAGGCGCTCGACCAGATGGTCGACGAGGTCGCCGAAGAGCTCGTCGAGCTCGAGGAGGGCGGCTGCTCGGTGCCCGCGGCGTGGCTCGCGGCGAACCCGGCGGCGCTGCGGCACCGGCTCATCCGGCTCGTCGCGCGCGTCGAGTTCGGGTCGGCACTCAGTCGCGCGCAGACCCTCGAGGTCGCGCGCCTCGCGACCGACTGGCACGGGCAGAAAGCGGTGCACCTGCCCGGCATTAGGGTGGAACGCACTGCGGGCCGCATCGTCTTCACGGCGGCGCCCGACGACACCGCCGGCGCTCGCGTCGACACCCCCTGAGGAGACCGATGGACGTCGAGGACATCCGCGCCGATCTGACCGAGGTGCTCATCACCGAGGAGGAGATCCACGCCAAGCTCGCCGAGCTCGCGCGCCGGGTCGAGGCCGACTTCGAGGGCACCACTCCGCTGCTCGTCGGCGTGCTCAAGGGCGCGGTCATGGTCATGGCCGACTTCGCACGCGAGCTGCAGGTGCACATCGACATGGACTGGATGGCCGTCTCGAGCTACGGCGCGGGCACCGAGTCGAGCGGCGTCGTCCGCATCCTGAAAGACCTCGACACCGACATCGCGGGCCGCGACGTGCTCATCGTGGAGGACATCATTGACTCGGGCCTCACGCTGTCGTGGCTGCGCGCCAATCTCGAGTCGCGCGGCGCGAAGAGCGTGCGCATTCTTGCACTGCTGCGCAAGCCCGAGTCGATCAAGGTCGACGTGCCCGTCGACTACATCGGCTTCGACATCCCGCCCGCGTTCGTCGTCGGCTACGGCCTCGACTACGCCGAGCGCTACCGCAACCTGCGCGCGATCGGCGTGCTCGCGCCGCACGTCTACGAGTAACCGATACGGCGCGAGCCCCGCGCGCTAGTCGTGCTCGGGGTTCGCCGTCTGCGTCGGCTCGCTCTGCGGCTGCGTCGGCTGCGGATGCGCGTTGAAACCGAAACGCTCGCCCTCGCTCCACGCCTCGGGCTGGTTGCCGCCCACCGGGAACCCGCCCGCATCCTTCAGCAGGCGCGCGACGTGCAGCAGGTTGTACGTCATGAAGGTCGTGCCCTGGTTGGTGAAGTCGGTCTCGGGGCCGTCCGACTCGTCGTCCAGGTAGCTCGGGCCGGGGCCCACGGGGCCGATCCAGCCGACGTCCGCGTTCGGCGGGATCGTGTACCCGAGGTGCTGCAGCGAGAACGTCAGCGACGAGGCGACGTGCTTCACTCCGTCCTCGTTGCCGGTCACAAGCACCCCGCCGACCTTGCCGTGGAACGGGCTCAGCCCGCTCTCGACCGTCTCGCTCGAGTGCGCGTAGAGGCGCTCGATGAGGCGACGGGTCACGCTCGACTGCTCGCCCAGCCAGATGGGGCTGCCGATGATGAGGATGTCGGCCTCGGCGATGCGCGGCCACAGCGTCGGCCACACATCGGTCGGCCATCCGTCGTCGCGCATGTCGGGCATGACGCCCGGGGCGACGTCGTGGTCGACGAGGCGGAAGGTGTCGACGGTCGCGCCGTTGGCGCGCAGCAGCGCGATCGAGCGGTCGAGGAGCCCCTGCGTGTTGCTGAGCTCGGGGCTCCGCTTGAGCGTCGTGTTGACGACGACGGCGCGGAGGTCTCGGAAGCGGTCGGGGTTCGGCACGGTGATCTCGGTCATGCGCTCCACCCGAGCACGAGCATCCTGAATGCCGTAAGGGGTCTGCGCCGACCGCGAACAGATCAGCCCCTCTCAAGACGACCCCGATAGCGTTAAGAGGTTCTGCTCGTACCCCGAGCTCACGAACGCACGCTCGCAGAAAGGTGCGGCTCGCCCCATGGCCCGTAAGAAGTTCGATGCCAAGCGCATCGTCAAAGGCCCGTTCCTCTACATCCTGGTCGGCGCCATCGCGCTCTGGGTGGGCTTCGGCCTGCTCAGCGGCGGTGGGTTCCGCACGATCACGACGCAGCAGGGGCTCGAGCTGCTCGAGGGCGGCACGGTCGAGAAGGCCACGATCATCGACGGCGAGCAGCGCGTCGACCTCGAGCTCAGCGAGCCCGACGGCGACAACGGCGACAAGGTGCAGTTCCAGTACGTGACGCCGCGCGGCGAGGCGATCGTCGACGCGATCGACCGCGCCAACGTCGACGAGTTCGACGACGAGGTGCCGCAGACCAACTGGTTCGTGAGCCTGCTCGGCCTGCTCATTCCCTTCCTCATCATCGGTGTCATCTTCTGGTTCCTGCTGTCGAACCTGCAGGGCGGCGGCAGCCGCATCATGCAGTTCGGCAAGTCGCGCGCGAAGCTCGTGAGCAAGGAGAGCCCGCAGGTGACGTTCGACGATGTCGCGGGCGCCGAGGAGGCGATCGAGGAGCTGCACGAGATCAAGGACTTCCTGAAAGACCCGACGCGGTTCCTCGCGGTCGGCGCGCGCATCCCCAAGGGCGTGCTGCTCTACGGCCCTCCCGGCACCGGCAAGACGCTCCTCGCGCGCGCCGTCGCGGGCGAAGCCGGCGTGCCGTTCTACTCGATCTCGGGCTCTGACTTCGTCGAGATGTTCGTCGGCGTCGGCGCGAGCCGCGTGCGCGACCTGTTCAAAGAGGCCAAGGAGAACGCGCCCGCGATCATCTTCGTGGACGAGATCGACGCCGTCGGCCGCCACCGCGGCGCCGGCATGGGCGGCGGGCACGACGAGCGCGAGCAGACGCTCAACCAGATGCTCGTCGAGATGGACGGCTTCGACCCCAAGACCAACGTCATCATGATCGCGGCGACCAACCGCCCCGACATCCTCGACCCCGCGCTGCTGCGCCCCGGCCGCTTCGACCGGCAGATCCAGGTCGATGCGCCCGACCACAAGGGCCGCAAGAAGATCCTCGAGGTGCACGCCAAGGGCAAGCCCATCGCGCCCGACGTCGACCTCGAAGTGCTCGCGCGCAAGACGCCAGGCTTCACCGGTGCCGACCTCGCCAACGTGCTCAACGAGGCCGCGCTGCTCACGGCGCGCACGGGCGGCGAGATCATCACCGACCGCAACCTCGACGAGGCCGTCGACCGCGTCATGGCCGGCCCGCAGCGCCGCAGCCGCATCATGCGCGACCACGAGAAGCTCATCACCGCGTACCACGAGGGCGGTCACGCGCTCGCGGCCGCGGCCATGCGCCACACCGACCCCGTGACCAAGGTGACGATCCTGCCCCGCGGTCGCGCGCTCGGCTACACGATGGTGCTGCCGCTCGACGACAAGTACTCGGTCACGCGCAACGAGCTGCTCGACCAGCTCGCCTACGCCATGGGCGGCCGGGTCGCGGAGGAGATCGTCTTCCACGACCCGACGACGGGCGCGAGCAACGACATCGAGAAGGCGACGAACATCGCCCGCAAGATGGTGACCGAGTACGGCATGAGCGCCGAGATCGGATCGGTCAAGCTCGGCCAGTCGAGCGGCGAGGTGTTCCTCGGCCGCGACATGGGCCACCAGCGCGACTACTCCGAGCGGCTCGCCGATCGCGTCGACGCCGAGGTGCGCGCGCTCATCGACCAGGCGCACACCGAGGCGTGGCATGTCATCAACGAGAACCGTGCGGTGCTCGATCGGCTCGCGAGCGAGCTGCTCGAGAAGGAGACGCTCGACCACATCCAGCTCGCCGAGATCTTCGAGGGGCTCACGAAGCTGCCCGAGCGCCCGCAGTGGCTCTCGAGCGACGACCGCCCCCTGCCGAACCTGCCTCCCGTGCCGATGCCCGCGAAGGCGCCGATCGACCCGGCCGTGACCGACGGCGGCGTGGCGAGCGACCACTCGGCGCCCGCGAGCGTCGCGCGCAGCGAGGCCGACCCGGGAACCTCCCCGGCGAGCTGACGCTCATGCCCGACATCGACATCCCCCGCATCGAGGCGGCGGTCGCCGAGATCCTCGCCGCCATCGGCGAAGACGTCGAGCGGCCGGGGCTCGCGACGACGCCTCAGCGCATCGCCGCGGCCTACGCCGACTTCTTCGCCGGCGTCGGCGTCGACCCCGTGCCGCAGCTGCAGGACGGCGCTGAAATGGCGACGAGCCCGGACGAGCGCGGCGAGCTCGTGCTGCTGCGCGACATCGCGCTGCGGTCGATGTGCGAGCACCACCTGCTGCCGTTCACGGGCGTCGCGCACGTCGCCTACGTTCCCGGCGATCGCATCATCGGGCTCGGGCGCATCCCGCGGCTCGTCGAGATCGTGTCGGCCCGACCCCAGCTGCAGGAGCGACTGGGCGAAGACGTCGCCGAGGCGCTGGCAACCGCGATCGACCCGGTCGGCGTGCTCGTCGTCATCGAGGCGCGCCACGGCTGCGTCGCCGCCCGCGGCGTGCGCTACGCCGAGTCGACGACCGTGACCGTCGCCTCGCGCGGGTCGCTCGCCGACCCCGTGCAGCGCGCCGAGGTCATGGCGCTCATCGGCCGGGGCGCCGCATGACCACCGCACTCGGGCCCGTGCGGCCCGAGGTGTGGGGCGTGCTCAACGTCACGCCCGACTCGTTCAGCGACGGCGGCCGCTTCGTCGACCCCGAGGCCGCGGTCGCGCAGGCCCGCCGGCTCGTCGACGACGGCGCCGACGTCATCGACGTCGGGGGCGAGTCGACCCGGCCCGGAGCCGAGCCCGTGACCGCGATCGACGAATCCGCACGCGTGGTGCCGGTCGTGCGCGCGCTCGCCGAGGCGGGCATCCGCGTCTCGATCGACACCCTCAACGCCGCGACCGCACGCGCCGCCGTCGAGGCCGGGGCCGCCATCGTCAACGACGTGAGCGGCGGGCTCGAAGACCCCGCCATGCTCTCGACGGTCGCAGCCCTCGAGGTTGACTACGTCGCGATGCACTGGCGCGGCCGCAGCGATCGGTGGGATGCCGTGAGCGACTACGCCGATATCGTCACCGAGGTGCGCGACGAGCTGCGATCGCGCGCCGACGCCGCGCTCGCGGCAGGCATCGCGCCCGACCGCCTGTGGCTCGACCCCGGGCTCGGATTCGCGAAGCGCGGCGCCGACAACTGGGAGCTGCTGCGCCGGCTGCCGGCGCTCGCCGAGCTGGGCTTCCCGCTGCTTGTCGGGGCGTCGCGCAAGCGGTTCCTCGGGGCGCTGCTGCCCGAGGACGCGAGCGTCGACGAGCGCGATCTGCCGACGGCGGTCGTGAGCGCGCTGTGCGCCGACGCGGGCGTGCGGGCCGTGCGCGTGCACGACGCCGCCGCGACGAGCCGCGCGCTCGACGTGTGGGCTGCGTGGCGCGGGGTCGTCGCCGCCAGGGGAGGGGCCGCCGCATGAGCGACCGCATCGTCCTCACCGGCCTGCGCGCGCAGGCCCACCACGGCGTCTACGAGCACGAGCGCCGCGACGGCCAGCCCTTCATCATCGACGTCACCGCGCACCTCGATCTCGCGCGCGCGGCCGGCAGCGACGACGTCGCCGACACCGTGCACTACGGCGAGCTCGCCGTCGCAATCGTCGAGGCCGTCGAGCGCGACCCCGTCGACCTCATCGAGACCGTCGCCGAGCGCGTCGCCGCCGTCGTGCTCGCCCACCGCGCCGTAGAGCGGGTCGAGGTCACGGTGCACAAGCCCGAGGCGCCGATTCCGGTGCCGTTCGCCGACGTCGCCGTCGCCATCGAGCGGAGCCGCGCATGACCGCGATCGCCGTCATCGCCCTCGGCTCGAACCTCGGCGACCGCGAGGCGACGCTGCAGAGCGCCGTGGGTGCGCTCGGCGCGCTGCCCGAGTCGAGCATCCGCGCCGTGTCGTCGTGGCACGGCACCGTCGCACTCACGGTCGACGGCCCCGACCCCGAAAGACCTGCGTACCTCAACGGCGTCGCGCTGCTCGAGACGCGGCTCGACCCGTTCCAGCTGCTCGACGGGCTGCGCGCGATCGAGAACCTGCACGGCCGCGAGCGGGCCGAGCGCTGGGGCGACCGCACTCTCGACCTCGACCTCATCGCGTTCGGGGCGCTCGAGATCGACTCCGAGCAGCTGCAGGTGCCGCACCCCCGCGCGCACGAGCGCGACTTCGTGCTCGCGCCCTGGTTCGAGATCGATCCGGATGCTGAGCTCGCCGGCCACGGACGCATCGCCGACCTGCTGCTCGCGCTGCGATCGCGGCCCGAGCCCGGCGCGGGCGCCGACCCGGCAGCAGGCGGAGGCCCGGCGTGACCCGCTCGAGGCCGCTGCCGCTCGCGCTGCTCGCGCTCGCCGGCTTCGCCCTGGCCTTCGGCATCGACGCGACCCTCGCGATGCGCGGCGAGCCGGTCTTCGTGCCGCCGCCCTCGCTCGCCGTGGGGCTCGTGCTGATCGCGGCGCTGCTCATCGCGCTCGCCTGGCCGGTGCGCCGCGCGGCGAAGGGCGAGAAACGCATCGACCCCTTCTACGCCACGCGCGTGGTCGTGCTCGCGAAGGCCAGCGCGCTCGCCGCGGCGCTCCTTCTGGGAGGTGCCGGGGGCATCCTCATCTACCTGCTGTCGCGCGCGGTCGTGCCGCTAGGCTCGACGCTGACCGCGGCGGGAACCCTCGTCGCGGCGGTGATCCTCCTGATCGCCGCGCTCGTCGCGGAGCATTTCTGCAGTCTTCCGCCCGACGACGACGAGACGGAGGAGGCCGCCGCGGCCGCTCCCTGAGGCCGCGGTCGACGACCACCGGAGGGGCGCGAGTGACCAAGCAGACCGAGGCGCGCGAGGCGACCGAGGCGCACGAGGCGCACGATGTTCCGCGCTCGATCGAGTTCGACGGCACCGACTGGCAGCGCGTCTCGCCGAAGTACATCACCGTCGACATCGTCGGCTACCTGGTGTTCGGCGGCATCATGACGGCGGCAGGGTTCATCCCGTACTGGGTGAGCGGCTGGCAGCCCTCGCTGCTGCTCGGCATCGCGCTCGCCGTGCTGTTCCTCACCGTCATCGCGCTCACGCCGCGCCGCGTGCGGGCCATCGGCTACGCGCTGCGCGACGACGACCTGCTGTTCCGCCGGGGCATCCTCTTCCAGCGCGTCGTCGCCGTGCCGTACGGCCGTATGCAGCTCGTCGACATCACGCGCGGCCCCATCGCGCGCGCCGTGGGCCTTGCCGAGCTCAAGTTCGTGACGGCCGCCGCGTCGACGGGCGTGCTCATCCCCGGCCTGCCGCTCGCCGACGCCGAGCGCCTGCGCGACCATCTCGTCGCGGTCGCCGAGACCCGCCGGGCGGGCCTGTGACCGACTTCGCCGACGGCGAGTGGCATCGACTGCATCGGGCGACGCCGCTCTTCCGCGGCGGGCTCGCGGTGCTCATCATCGCCGGCGTCATCATCGGCAACTTCCGCGACCGCTTCATCGACCTGTTCTTCGGCGAGCCCGACTTCGGCGTGCCGAGTGAGGCCGACTTCGAGGCCGACGCGCTCGAGTACCTGGTGCGCGAGAACCTCATCCTCGTCGCGCTCGGCGGCGCGGCGCTCGTGCTGCTGCTCATCGTCGGGGGCTTCTGGCTGTCATGGCGCATGCACACGTTCCGCATCACTGACGAGGTCGTCGAGGTGCGGTCGGGCATCCTCTTCAGAACCAATCGCAAGGGCCGCCTCGACCGCATTCAGGGCATCAACATCTCGCGGCCGTTCATCCCGCGCCTGTTCGGCGCCGCGAAGCTCGAGGTCTCTGTGGCCGGCAACGATGCGAACGTGCAGCTGTCGTATCTGCGATCAGGCGATGCGGATGCTCTGCGCCGCGAGATCCTGCTGCTCGCGTCGGGTGCGCGGCGGTCGGCGATCGCGGACGAGGTCGTGCCGGGTAGCGAGGTGCTCGACCCCTCCGGCGCGCCCGTGCTCGACGCGACGGGTGCTCCGACTGTTGCTGGCGCGGCGGGTGGCGTCGGCGGGCTGCTCGAGGATCGCGCGCGCGAGTTCCTCGCCCCCGAGCTCGACCCCTCGCTCGTCGAGCCCGAGTCGGTCGTGCACATGCACCCCGGGCGGCTCATCGGCTCGACGGTGCTGAGCGAGGCCGCCGTCGGGCTCGTGATCGCCTCGATCGGTCTCGCGGTCGCGATCGCCATCACGGGCGACATCTTCCTGGTGTTCGGCATTCTGCCCGCGCTGCTCGGTGTGGGCTGGTTCCTCATCACGCGCATCGTGCGCTCGCTGCGTTACTCGATCGCCGCGACGCCCGACGGCGTGCGCGTCGGCTTCGGGCTGCTGTCGACCTCGAACGAGACGCTGCCGCCCGGGCGCATCCACTCGGTGCGCGTGAGCCAGCCGCTGCTGTGGCGGCCGTTCGGCTGGTGGCAGATCGCGGTGAACCGCGCATCCCGCTCATCGCAGCAGGGGGCGGCGGGCCAGCAGCAGACGACGATCCTCCCCGTCGGCAACCTCGACGACGTGCGCACGGTGCTGCGGCTGCTGCTGCCGGGCATCGCGACCGACGAGGCGATGCCGCTGCTCGAGCGCGGGCTTCTCTCGCCCGGCGGAGACGACGGCTTCGTCAAC
This sequence comes from Microcella sp., assembly GCA_030158585.1. GTDB lineage: Bacteria > Actinomycetota > Actinomycetes > Actinomycetales > Microbacteriaceae > Microcella. The sequence goes on along the minus strand of JAOASR010000069.1, from coordinate 1,851 downwards.
TCGCCCCGGCGCGCGCGCGGGCTGCGCTGGTTCTCGCAGCGGCGCAACGGGTTCGCGCTCACCGACGCGGGAGTGCTGCTGCGCACCGGCGCGATCTGGCGCGCGCTGACGATCGTGCCGTTCCCGCGCATGCAGAGCGTGAGCGTGCGGCAGGGGCCGGTCCTGCGGCCGCTGCGCCTCGCGTCGGTGCACGTGCACACGGTCACCGGTCCGATCACGGCGAGGCTCGGGGCGATCGATCGCGAGGCGGCGCTCGGGCTCTTCACGGCGGTGGCCTCGGCGGCGATCCGCGAGGCGACGACCGACACGACGCACCGCTGGCGGGCGAGCGCGCCCGCCGGGGCGGCGCCCGCGGCCGCCCCCGCCCCCACCGACCCGACGGGAGCCCCCGCATGACCCCCCGCGACGGACGCCTCGGCGTCGGCATCATCGGTGCCGGCCGCGTCGGCCCCGTGCTCGGAGCCGCCCTCGCCGGAGCCGGCCACGCCATCACGGGCATCTCGGCGAGCACCGATGACGAGCGCGAGCGCGCGGCGAGCATCCTCCCCGGAGTCCCGCACCTCGAGGTGCAGGCCATCATCGAGCGCAGCGAGCTCGTCATCCTCGCCGTGCCCGACGACCAGCTGCCCGGCCTCGTCTCGGGGCTCGCGGCGCTCGGCGTGTGGCAGCCCGGCCAGCTCGTCATGCACACCTCGGCGGCGCACGGCGTGCGCGTGCTCGACCCCGCGCGGCCCGCGGGCATCATCCCGTTGGCGGTGCATCCGGCCCTCGCGTTCACCGGCACGTCGATCGATCTCGTCCGCTTGCGCGAGGCGTGGTGCGCCGTGACCGCGCCGAGCCCCGTGCTGCCGATCGCGCAGGCCCTCGTCGTCGAGATGGGCGCCGAGCCGATCGTCGTCTCGGAGGAGCACCGCGCCGCCTACGCCGACGCCATCCAGTCGGCCTCCGACTTCTCGACCGCGATCGTCGCGCAGGCGATGGGCGCGCTGCGCGAGATCGGCGTCGACGAGCCGGGTCGCGTGCTCGGCGCCGTCGTGCGCTCGGCGGTCGAGAACGCGCTGCGGGCGGCGGCCGTCGATACGATCGACTTCACCGCGCTCGGCGATGCGGGGGCGGATGCTCCCGCCGGGCCTGATCCGCGCGACGACCGCCCCGACTCCGGAGACGCATGAGCCCCACCCCGCCGCCCGTCGACACCACGATCGACGGCCTGCGCGCCCGGCTGGAATCCGCGCGCGCCGCGGGCCGCACCGTCGCGCTCGTGCCGACCATGGGGTCGCTGCACGAGGGGCACCTCGCGCTCGTCGACCGTGCCGCGGCGCTCGCCGATGAGGTCGTCGTCTCGATCTTCGTGAACCCGCTGCAGTTCGGGCCGTCGGAGGACTACGACCGGTACCCGCGCGACCTGAGCCTGGATCTCGCGGCGCTCACGGGTCGGGGGGTCGCGGTCGTCTTCGCGCCGACCGTGTCGGAGATGTATCCGAGCGGACCCATCGAGACCCGCGTCTCGGCGGGAGCGGTCGGCGAGATCCTCGACGGAGCATCCCGCCCAGGCCACTTCGACGGCATGCTCACGGTCGTCGCGAAGCTGCTGATGATCGCGGCGCCCGACGTCGCCGTCTTCGGCGAGAAGGATGCCCAGCAGGTCTTCCTCGTGCAGCGCATGGTGGCTGACCTCGACGTGCCGACGCGCATCGACGTCGTCGAGACCGTGCGCGCCTCGGATGGTCTGGCGCTGTCGAGCCGCAACGCGTACCTGTCGCCCGAGCAGCGGACGGCCGCACTCGCGCTCCCAGGCGCGCTCGCGGCCGCGCGCGCCGCGGCGGCCTCCGGCACCGGCCTGCCGGCCGC
>JAOASR010000068.1:33918-56743 GCA_030158585.1 Microcella sp. | reverse complement strand
GGCTCGTGCCGGTCGCGGGCTGGTCGGCGATCGCGTCGAGCGCGAGGTCGGCGAGGAGCGAGTCGTCGACGTCGACGCTGCGAAGCGCCGCCGGCAGCAGCACGTTCTCCCGCACGCTGAGGCTCCCCGCCACGGTCGAGTGCTGGGGCGTGAGCGAGACGAGCGACCAGTCGTGCAGGTCGACCGCCGGACGGTCGAGCACCACGACCGACCCCCGCGTGGGTGCCTGCACCCCGGCGAGCAGGTGCAGCACCACCGGCGGGTCGCCGGCGGCGTTCATGGGCCAGGCCGGCTCCACGGGCGGTGCGCCCACGGTGCTCGCGCGCGCCCACCACGGGTCGGTGAGCAAGGAGCAGCGGTCGCTGATCGAGGAGGACCTCAAGGCCGGGCGGCTGCCGGCCGTCGTCGCCACGAGCAGCCTCGAGCTCGGCATCGACATGGGCGCGGTCGACCTCGTCATTCAGGTCGAGTCGCCGCCGAGCGTCGCGAGCGGACTGCAGCGCCTCGGCCGCGCGGGCCACCAGGTCGGCGAGATCAGCCGCGGCGTGATCGTGCCCAAGCACCGCGCCGACATCTTGCACGCGACGGTCGCCAGTGAGCGGATGCTCTCCGGCCAGATCGAGCAGCTCAGCGTGCCCGCCAACCCGCTGGATGTGCTCGCGCAGCAGACGGTCGCGCACGTCGCCCTCGACCCGGCCGACATCGACGAGTGGTTCGAGACGGTGCGCCGCAGCGCCCCCTTCGCCACGCTGCCCCGCTCGGCCTACGACGCCGTGCTCGACCTGCTGAGCGGCCGGTACCCGAGCGACCGCTTCGCCGAGCTGCGCCCGCGCATCGTGTGGGATCGCGTGAGCGGCCAGCTCACCGGCCGCCCCGGAGCGCAGCGGCTCGCCGTCACGAGCGGCGGCACCATTCCCGACCGCGGGCTCTTCGGCGTCTTCCTCGCGGGCGAGGGCGCGGGCCGCCGCGTCGGCGAGCTCGACGAGGAGATGGTCTACGAGTCGCGCGTCGGCGACGTCTTCGCGCTCGGCGCGACGAGCTGGCGCATCGAGGAGATCACGCACGACCGCGTCGTCGTCACCCCCGCCTTCGGGCAGCCCGGCAAGGTGCCGTTCTGGAAGGGCGACGGGCTCGGCCGCCCCGCCGAGCTCGGGCGTGCGCTCGGCGCGACGACGCGCGAGCTCGCGGCTGCGTCGACGGATGCTCGGCACGAGCGCCTCCGCGCCGCGGGCCTCGACGACCGCGCCGTCATGAACCTCGACGCGCTGCTCACCGAGCAGGTCGCCGCGACGGGCCAGCTGCCGACCGACTCGACCCTCGTGATCGAGCGCTTCCGCGACGAGCTCGGCGACTGGCGCGTCATTCTGCACTCGCCGTTCGGACTCGGCGTGCACGCGCCGTGGGCGCTCGCGATCTCGTCGCGCATCCGCGAGCGGCACGGCTTCGACGGCGCCGCGATCGCCGCCGACGACGGCATCGTCGTGCGCCTGCCCGACACCGAGGCCGAGCCGCCCGGAGCCGAGCTGTTCCTCTTCGACCCGGCCGAGCTCGAGGCGCTCGTCACGAGCGAGGTCGGCGGCTCGGCGGTGTTCGCGGCGCGCTTCCGCGAGTGCGCGCAGCGCGCTCTGCTGCTGCCGCGCCGCAACCCGTCGCAGCGGTCGCCGCTGTGGCAGCAGCGGCAGCGGGCGAGCCAGCTGCTCGAGGTCGCGCGCGAGTTTCCGAGCTTCCCGATCGTGCTCGAGACGATCCGTGAGGTGCTGAGCGACGTCTACGACCTACCGGGCCTCACGACGATCGCCCGCGCGATCGACCAGCGCGAGCTGCGCATCATCGAGGTCGAGACGCCGAGCCCCTCGCCCTTCGCCCGCTCGCTGCTCTTCGGCTACGTCGCGGCCTTCCTCTATGAGGGCGACAGCCCCCTCGCCGAGCGCCGCGCGGCCGCCCTCAGCGTCGACTCGACCCTGCTCGCCGAGCTGCTGGGCCGCGCCGAGCTGCGCGAGATCCTCGACCCCGAGGTCATCGCGCAGACCGAGGCCGAGCTGCAGCGCCTCGCCCCCGACCGCCGGGCTCGCGATGCGGAAGGCGTCGTCGACCTGCTGCGCATCCTCGGCCCGCACTCGGTCGACGAGCTCGCCGCCCGAACCGCCGACGCCGCCCCGATCGCCGATTGGCTCGTCGAGCTCGCCCGCAGCAACCGCGTCTTCCGCTTCGCCGTGCGCGACGCGACCGGCGCGAGCGTCGAGCGCTGGGCCGTGGTCGAAGACGCCGCGCGCCTCCGCGACGCTCTCGGCACGCCCATCCCCCACGGCGTGCCGAGCGCGTTCCTCGACCCCGTGCCCGACCCGCTCGGCGACCTCGTCGCGCGCTTCGCCCGCACGCACGGCCCGTTCACGGCGCACGACGTCGCCGACCGGCTGGGGCTGGGCATCGCGATCGTGACGGATGCCCTGCGCCGGCTCGCGACCGACCGACGTGTCATCGAGGGCGAGTTCCGACCCGGGTCCTCCGGCACCGAGTGGGTCGACGCCGAGGTGCTCCGCCGCCTGCGCACGCGCAGCCTCGCGGCGCTGCGCGCCGAGATCGAGCCCGTGAGCGCGGGAGCGCTCGGCCGATTCCTGCCGACCTGGCAGCACGTGTCGCGCGGTGGCGGCGCCCTGCGCGGCCTCGACGGGGTGCTGCAGGCCGCCGAGCAGCTGCAGGGCGTGGCGCTGCCGGCCTCGGCGTGGGAGACCCTCGTGCTGCCGAGCCGCGTGCGCGACTACTCCCCCGCGTGGCTCGACGAGCTGACCGCGAGCGGCGAGCTGGTCTGGGCCGGCACGGGAGCCCTGCCGGGCAGCGACGGCTGGGTGAGCATCCACCTGCCGCATCTCGCCCCGCTGAGCCTCGCCGAGCTAGCCGAGCTCGAGGTCGATGCCGCCGCTGCCGAGCGTCAGCAGAGCATCCTCGCCGTTCTCGCGGGAGGCGGCGGGTTCTTCTTCCGCCAGCTCGCCGACGCGACCGGGGCGACCGACGACAGCCGCCTCGCCGACGACCTCTGGCAGCTCGTCTGGGCCGGGCTCATCACGAACGACACCTTCGCGCCCGTGCGCGCGATGCTCGGCGGTGCGAAGAAGGCCGCGCCCGCTCGCGCGCCGCGGTCGCGCGCGTATCGCGGCTACGCGCGGCCCTCGATGCCCGCCCGCTCGGGCCCGCCCTCGACGGTCGGGCGCTGGTCGCTGCTGCCCGAGCGCGACCTCGACGCCACCCGCCGCGGCGCGCACCTCGCCGACGGCCTGCTCGAGCGGCACGGCGTCGTCACCCGCGGAGCCGTGCAGGCCGAGGGCGTGCGCGGCGGCTTCGCGCTGCTCTACAAGGTCCTCGCTCGCATGGAGGAGACGGGCCGCGTGCGCCGCGGCTACTTCGTCGAGCACCTGGGCGCGGCGCAGTTCGGCACGCCCGCGACGGTCGACCGGCTGCGCACCTTCGTGCGCGATGCGGATGCGGCCCCGGCGCTGGCGCCGCTCGTCCTCGCCGCGACCGACCCCGCCAACCCCTACGGCGCGGCGCTGCCCTGGCCAGGCGCCTCCGATGACCCGGTCGCGGGCGCTCCCGCGCACCGGCCCGGACGCAAAGCCGGCGCCCTCGTCGCCCTCGTCGACGGGCACCTCGTCGCCTACCTGGAGCGCGGCGGCAAGAGCGTGCTGACCTTCACCGACGAAGCCGCGACTCTGGCGGCGGCTGCCGGCGAGATCGCCGCGGTCGTGCGCGCTCGACTGCGGTCACTGCGCATCGAGCGCGTCAACGGCGCGAGCGTGTTCGGCACGGCCTTCGCCGAGGCGCTGCAGGAGGCCGGCTTCGTCGCGACGCCGCAGGGCCTGCGGCTGCGGGTCTAGGTCTAGGTCGAGACCGGGAGGAGGCGCGATGCCCGAAGGCGATACCGTCCACCGCGCCGCGCGGCGCCTGAACGAGGTGCTCGCGGGGCGCGAGGTGACGCGGTGCGACATCCGCGTGCCGGCGTTCGCGACCGTCGACCTCAGCGGCGAGCGCGTGCACGAGGTCGTCGCCGTCGGCAAGCACTTGCTCATGCGCATCGGCGAGACGACCGTGCACTCGCACCTCAAGATGGAGGGCTCGTGGCACGTCTACCGGCCCGGCAGCCGGTGGCGGCGGCCGGCGTTCGAGGCGCGCATGGTGCTCGAAGTCGGGGCAGCCGACGGTGATGCTGCCAGCGCGGCCGACGCGACCGACTTGCCCGACCCCGGCTGGCAGGCCGTCGGCTTCGCGCTCGGCGAGCTCGAGCTCGTGCCGACTCGCGACGAGGAGTCGATCATCGGCTACCTCGGCCCCGACCCGCTCGGGCCGAGCTTCGACCGCGACGAGGCCCTGCGCCGACTCACCGCCGACCCCGACCGGCCCATCGGGCTCGCTCTGCTCGACCAGCGGAACGTCGCCGGTCTCGGCAACGACTACCGCAACGAGGTGCTGTTCCTGCGCGGCATCCTGCCCGAGACGCCCATTGGGCAGACGGATGCCGCGCCCGTGCTCGACCTCGCCGTGCGCCTCATCCGCGCCAACCGCGATCGCGTCGAGCGCGTCACGACCGGCGACCTGCGCAAGGGTCGGCGCCTGTGGGTCGCGCACCGCGAGCACGAGCCCTGCCGGCGCTGCGGCACGCGCATCCGCATGGGGCATCTCGGCGACGACGCGCTCACCGAGCGCCAGACGTTCTACTGCCCGACCTGCCAGAACTGAGCACGGGCGCCCGCCGGCACCCTGCCGAGCGCTGCCGCGGCTACGGCTACTCGACCTGCTCGAGCGCGCGATACCCCTTCGGCCGCCACGCCGCGATGCGCAGGCACGTCGCGGCGACGAGCGCGAGCACGCCACCGGTGACGAGCGGCCCCGAGAGCTCGCTCGCGATCGTCGGCAGCACGAGCGACGCCCGGTCGAACCCGGTCGTGCTCGCGTCGAGGAACGCGTTCTGCGCGTACAGGATCGCCCCGATGCCGAGCAGCAGCGTCACGCCGCCGACGAGCCAGAGCGCGCGCAGCCAGGGGTTGCCGACGACGACGAGCTCGAGGCCGCGATCCGACCGGTCGACGCGCGTCGGGCCGCTCGCGGCGACAGCAGAACCCGCGCCGGGAGCGGCGCTCGGCGCCGCCATCCCCTCATCGAGAACGGGGCGCGGTGCGGGCGCGCTCGCGCGGGGGCTGCGGCTGGGCACCACCACGGGCGCGTCGGCTCCCGAGCGCTGGTACACCTCGGGGAATCGTGGGTCGATGCCCTGTGAGCGGTCGTCGGTCACGGCGGGTCCTTCCGTCGGCGCCAGCATACGACCGGCCGCTTCGATGTCGGATGGCCCCGGGTAGCCTCACAGCGTGCCCCGCCTGCTCGCTTCCGCCGCCGTCGCCCTGCTCGTGATCGCGTCGGTGTCGGGCTGCTCGCTCCTGCCGTTCGAGCTGGACTCCGCCGACCCCGCGACCGGCCCCTCGGCCCCGCTCACCGACGGCGGTGACGACGGCTCCGGGGGCGCGCCAACCGCGACGGGCACGATCGTGTCGATCACCGACGGCGACACCGTGCGGATGCTCGTCGAGGGCCGCGAGCTGCGCGTCAGGCTCATCGGACTCGACACTCCTGAGCTGCGCGACCCGCTCGAGTGCTTCGGCCCCGAGGCGACGGCCGCGCTCGAGGCGCTCGCGCCGCCCGGCACAGAGGTCGGGTACGCCTACGACCGCGACCCGCAGGATCGCTACGAGCGCGAGCTGATGTACCTCTTCGCCGCCGACGGCACGCTCATCAACCTCGAGCTCGTCGAGCAGGGCTACGCCGAGGCGCTGCTCGTCGAGCCCAACGACCGCTACTGGCCCGAGCTGCAGGCCGCCGAGCGCACCGCCCGCGAGGCTGGCCGCGGCCTCTGGGGAGTCTGCCCCGCCCCGTGATCGCCGCGGAGCGCGCCTGGTAGGTGGCGGCATGCGACACCGCCGCCCTCGGCAGCGCCGGGCGCCACGCTTCTGAAAGTGCGGAGCGCGCGAATCCGACTCACGCGCTCCGCACTGCGAACCCCGCAGGCCGCGAGGGGCTCGGCCGCGCTTCGTGCTCTTCGGGGCACTTCGTACGCCCCATCCAGGACGACGCGCCCCGAACAGTACGAATTCCGCTCCCCTACAGCGGGTTGAGCGGCGCGATCAGCTCGGGCCCGTCGCCCCGCAGTGGCGCGACCTCGTGCACCGCGAGCCGCTCGATCACCGGCTGCGACGCCGCGACCGCGTGCTGCACGAGCGCGTGGTCGCCCGCGATGGTCGGGTCGAGCCACGTGTCCCACTCCGAGCGGGGCAGCATCACCGGGATCCGATCGTGGATGCGCGCCGCCGGCCCCGCCGCCGCCCGCGTCAGGATCGTGGCGGTCAGCACCCACGGCTCCGGCTCGGCGCCCTCCGACTCCGACGACCCTGCACCGGCAACGGCACCAGCACCGGCCGCCGCCCGCCACCACGAGTACAGCCCCGCGAACGCGAGCTCGCCCTCGACAGGGTCGGTCACGAAGTACGGCGTCTTCGTCTTGCCCACCGTCAGCCACTCGTAGTACCCGTCGGCCGGCACGAGCGCCCGGCTGCGCACGACCGCCGAGCGGAACGTCGGCTTCTCGGCCGCCGTCTCGCTGCGCGCGTTGAACGTCGGGTACTTCGAGGTCAGCTCTTTCGCGAAGCGCGGCACGAGCGACCAGCGCGCCGTCGTCACTCGCCGCGTTACCGGCGCTGAACCGCCCGACCCCGCGAGATCGCGCGGCACCGTGTCGACGACCACATGCACCTGCTGCGTCGGCGCGATGTTCCAGCTCGGCGGCAGGCGCACCTGGTCGACCTCGTCGGCCTCGAAGTAGCGGCCGAGCTCCTCACCGCTCTTGGTGTTGGCGTACCGACCGCACATCGCGAACCCCCGTCAGCAGAACGTCAGAACTCGTAGTCGACGCACGACTTGTCGACCACGACGCTGCGCACGTACGGGCCGGCGGCGACGTGGTCGGGGTGCGCCTGGTAGGCGGCGAGAGCCTCGGCGCTGTCGTGCTCCGAGACGAGAACGACGTCCCAGTTCGACTCGACCTGGCCGATGTCGGCGCGCACGACGAGCGACTGCAGCCCGGGAATCACGCCGACAAGCGGCTCCAAGCGAGAGCGCATGCCCTCGATCGCGGCGGCCTTGCCCTCGGCGTCAGACGCCTGCAGAGTCCACGAGACGATGTGCCTGATCACTGATCCTCCAGAAGTGCGGTGCGAAGACGGGCCTCATCGACCCGCCAGATGGTGTGCACGTCGCCGTCGATCAGCACGACCGGGATCTCGTCGCGGTAGCGCTCGAGCAGCGCCGCATCGTCGAGGATGCTCTGCTCGAGCAGCTCGACACCGCCTACCTCGGCGACGACTCGGGTCACGATCGCGCGCGCGTCGTCGCACAGGTGGCAGCCGGGTCGGCTGAGCAGCGTCACGGTCGTCGCGGGCACCGGCCCAGCCTACGACCGCACGTATGCTGAATCCGATGTCCACCACGCCCGGCAGCGCCGCCGACCAGCCCTCCGCGGGGCCGTCGCCGACGCCGATCCTCGCCTTCTTCGACATCGACAACACGCTCATGCGCGGCGCGAGCATCTTCCACATCGGCACGGCCGCGTGGCGCGAGGGCTTCATCCGGCTGCGCGACGTGCTCGGCTTCGTCTGGGCGCAGGCTCGCTTCATCGCGGTCGGCGAGAACACGCAGCACCAGCTCACCGTGCGCGAGCGGGCTCTCGCCCTCGTCGCCGGACGCACCGAGAGCGAGCTCAGCCGCCTCGCGATCGACAGCTACGAGCGCTCGATCCACCAGCGGCTCATCCCCGAGACGGTCGCCCTCGCGCGCGAGCACCGCGCGAAGGGCCACGAGGTGTGGCTGCTCAGTGCGACGCCCGAGGCGATGGCGTCAGTCATGGCCGAACGGCTGGGCCTCACGGGGGCGATCGGCACGCGCATCCGCAGCATCGGGGGCGTGTTCACGGGCGAGCTCGACGGCCACGTGATGCACGGAGCCCGCAAGGCCGAGGTCGCCGAGCGCCTCGCGGCCGAGCGCGGAGCCCGCCTCGCCGACTGCTGGGCCTACAGCGACAGCCGCAACGACATCCCGCTGCTCGCGCTCGTCGGCAACCGCGTCGTGGTCAACCCCGACAGCGCGCTGTCTCGCCACGCGCACGCGCACGCGTGGCCTGTGCTGACGGCGAGGGTCGCGAGCATCCGCGCGGCTCGCAAGCGCATCCGCCGCGAGGCGCGCGCCGTCATCCGCTCCGAGCGCAAGCCCTGACGCTCGCCCGGCCAGACCCCCCGACACCGCCCGCGGCAACGCAAAAGCGCCCGACCTCGAGGGTCGAGCGCTTGCGTGAGCGGATGCTCTACTTCTTGTTGCGACGCTGGTGACGCGTCTTGCGCAGCAGCTTGCGGTGCTTCTTCTTCGCCATCCGCTTGCGGCGCTTCTTGATGACAGAACCCATAGAAAACCTCTGATCTTCAGCCTGAACGAACCGGTGGCCCGTTCAGACCCGGTCATGTACCGCAGAAGTCTAGCGCAGGCGCCAGGCGCGCCGTGCTGACGATGCGGCGACGGATGCTCGGCGCGCGGCCGAGCGGAGGAACGAGTGCGTCAGCCGACGTCGGCGACGGGAGGCTGCACGGCGGCCGCGACGGCCGACTCGGGAATGCGGAACGAACGCCCGAAGCGGATGGCAGGAAGCTCGCCCGCGTGCACCAGACGGTAGACCGTCATCGTCGAGACGCGCATCATCTCGGCCACTTCGGCCACGGTGAGGAACCTCACCTCTGAGAGATCGCGGGTCATGCGCTCACATCCTCCATCAGCGCACTCCCCTCGGGCTGAAGGGGTGACGCGTTGTCACTGTAGGGGCTGGTGTTACTGGTGTAAAGCGACCCGAACGGGGGCTGTTCGCGGCGGTGAATCGGCTCGATTGCACCCCGTGCGCGGGGCAGAACGCAGCGTCGCCGAGATCCGCTCGGGATCAGTCGGCGTCGCGGCGCCACGGCAGGCGGCGCGAGAGCTTGCCCTGCACGTCGGCGAGCTGCTCCTGCGCGTCGGCGAGGCGCTCCTGCGCGTTGTGCAGGGCCGACCGGGCGCGGAACGACGCGTCGGCGGCGGCGCGGCCGACGTTGCTGCCGGCCTGCTCGACGTCGGCTCCGGCCCAGGCCGCGAACACGGGGCTGCCGGCGCCCGACTGCAGGTCGTCGAGAGCGAGGAAGGGAAGAAGGAAGTCCTCCACCTCCTCGAGCGGCTCGACGTCGATCGAGTAGTAGCGGTGCTGGCCCTCGTCGCGCACGCGCACCAGGCCGTGGTCGCGCAGCACCTTCAGGTGCTTCGAGACGGTCGGCTGCGTCGCCTCCATGCGCTCGACGAGCTCACCCACACTGAGCTCACCGCGCGCGGTCGCGGTCGCGGCCTCGCGCAAGTGCTCCAGCAGCTCACGACGCGTGGCGTCGGCGATCACGTCGAAGATGTCGGCCATGGGTCAAACCTAGTTCAGCGCGGGGCGGGAGTACCATGACACCGGCCCTGGGGCCGAGGGGAGAAGGCATGTCCACAGCGACCCGGCCGGGCCTGCGCCGCGATGACGGGGTCAGCCCGCTGCGCCGCGCGCGCAACGCCGTCGCCAATGTGACCACGACCTCTCCGGCGCGCTTCGCGATCGTCGTCTTCACGGGCCTCATCCTCATCACGACGCTGCTGCTGACCCTGCCCATCGCCCGCGCCGGCGAGCGCGAGTGGACTCCCCTCGTCGACGCCCTCTTCACCGCCGTCTCGGCGATCTGCGTCACGGGCCTCACGGTCGTCGACATGGCGACGCACTGGTCGGTCTTCGGCAACGTCGTCATCATTCTCGCGATGCAGATCGGCGGCATCGGCGTGCTCACGATGGCGAGCATCCTCGGTCTCGTCGTGGCGAAGCGCATGGGGCTGCGCGCGAAGCTCGTCGCGGCCTCCGACACGAACCCCTCGCGCGTGCACGCGGGCCCCGTCTCCGAGTCGCAGGCCGTGCGCCTCGGCGAGATCGGCACGCTGCTCGCGACCGTCGCGCTGAGCGCCATCATCATCGAGCTCGCGATCACGGTGCTCGTCGTGCCGCGACTGCTGCTCGAGGGCTTCGACGTGTGGTCGTCGATCTGGATGGGCTTCTACCTCTCGCTCTCGGCCTTCACCAACACGGGCTTCGTTCCCTTCCCGCAAGGGATGGAGATCTTCGCGAGCGACATCTGGATGCTCTCCGTGCTCTCGATCGCCGTGTTCCTCGGCGCGATCGGGTTCCCCGTGATCTTCGCGCTCGCGCGCTGGGTCAAGAGCCGCGCACGGCTCTCGGTGCACGCCCGCCTGACTCTCTTCACCACGCTCGCTCTGCTCGCCGTGGGCTGGATCGCCATCGGCCTGCTCGAGTGGAGCAACACGCGCACGCTCGGCGGGCAAGACCCGTGGAACCGCCCGCTCACCGCCGGCTTCATGTCGATGATGACGCGCTCGGGCGGCCTCGCGACGGTCGACGTCGGCGAGATGCACGGTTCGACGCTGCTCGTCATGGACATGCTCATGTTCGTCGGCGGCGGCTCAGCCTCGACCGCCGGCGGCATCAAGGTCACGACGCTCGCCGTGCTGTTCCTCGCCGCGTTCGCCGAGGCGCGCGGCGTGAAAGACATGGAGGCGTTCGAGCGCCGCATCCCCGTCGACGTGCTGCGCCTCGCCGTCAGCGTCGTGCTGTGGGGCGCGACGATCGTCTCGACGGCGTCGGTCATCGTGCTGCACATCACCAAGGCGCCGCTCGATCAGGTGCTCTTCGACGTCATCTCGGCCTTCGCGACGTGCGGCCTGTCGACCGGTCTCACGGGGCCCGAGCTCGAGGAGTCGGCGAAGTACGTCCTCGCGGCCACGATGTGGGCGGGGCGCGTTGGTACAGTGACCCTCGCGGCGGCCCTCGCCGCGAGCCAGCGGCGACAGCTGTTCCGCCGCCCCGAAGAGAGGCCCATCGTTGGTTGAGCGCATTCGCCACGACGCCCCCGTGCTCGTGATCGGCCTCGGCCGGTTCGGCGCCGCCACGGCCGGCCAGCTCCAGCGACTCGGCCGCGAGGTTCTCGCCGTCGATGAAGACGCCGGTCTCGTGCAGAAGTGGGCCGACCGCATCACCCACGCCGTGCAGGCCGACGCCCGCTCGATCGACGCTCTGCGCCAGATCGGCGCGCAGGACTTCTCGATCGCCGTCGTCGCGACCGGCTCGTCGATCGAGTCGAGCGTGCTCATCACCGCGAACCTCGTCGACCTCAAGATTCCCCAGATCTGGGCGAAGGCGATCAGCCAGTCGCACGGCAAGATCCTCGCCCGCATCGGCGCGAACCACGTCATCTACCCCGAGGCCGAGGCCGGCGAGCGCGTCGCGCACCTCGTCTCGGGTCGCATGATCGACTTCATCGAGTTCGACGACGACTTCGTGCTCGTCAAGATGTACCCGCCGAAGCCGATCCGCGGGCTCTCGCTCAGCGAGTCGGAGGTGCGCTCGAAGTACCGCATCACGGTCGTCGGCGTGAAGAGCCCGGGCAAGCCCTTCACCTACGCGACCGAGCAGACGGTCGTGTCGAACCACGACCTCATCATCGTGTCGGGCACCGAAGCCGACATCGACCGGTTCGCCTCGCTCGACAACTAGAGCGCGTCAGAGCGCCCCACTCAGGGAGCAGCGGCCCCCTAGGCGCCCGCGGCGAGCTCGCGCGCCCGCGCGAGCGCGGCGCTCGTGGCGCGCGTGAAGAGCTCGGCGAGCTCGGCCTCCTGCAGCACCGCGATCGCGCGCTCGGTCGTGCCCTTCGGGCTCGTCACGCGACGCCGCAGCTCTTCGGGGTCGGCCTGAGTCGCCTCGAGCAGGAGGCTCGCCCCGACGAAGGTCTGCTGCACCATGAGTCGCGCGATGTCCTCATCGAAGCCGTGCTCCTGCGCGGCCCGCGTGAGCTCCTCGATGAGGAGGTAGACGTAGGCGGGGCCCGAGCCCGAGATGGTCGAGAGGGCATCGATCTGCGACTCGGGCAGCTCGATGACCGTGCCGACGGTGCGGAAGAGCTCGGTCGCGAGGGCGAGCTCGGCCCGATCGGCGCGCGAGCCCGCGCTCAGGCCCGTGACGCCTCGGCCGATGAGCGACGGCGTGTTGGGCATCGCGCGCACGACGGGGTTGCCGACGAGCGCCTCCATCGAGGCCGTCGTGACGCCGGCGGCGACGCTCACGAGCAGAGCATCCGGTGCCAGGTACGGGCCGACTTCGGCCAGGAGGTCCGCGATCTGCGCAGGTTTGACGCCCAGCACGACGACGCGCGCACCGTCGACGGCCCACTCGTTGGCCGCGCTGTCGTGCTCGACCGCGCGGGCCTCGAAGCCCTGCGCGCGGAGTGCCGCGGCGGAGGCGTCGGTGCGGGTCGTGACGCGCACGCGCTCGACGTCGACCTCGGGACGGCGAAGCCCGGAGAGGATCGCACCCCCCATCGAGCCGGTTCCCAGGATGGCGGTGGAGGGCAGTCGCGAGGTCATGCCACGAGTGTAGGTTGGTGGGTCAACGGGCAAGCGGCGGACCGACCGACGGAGGACGAAGGCATGAGCGCGACCGGAGACAGCACGACGATCGATCCGCGCGAGGCCGCGGCGATCCGCGGAGCGCTCGTCATGACGCCGGGCGTGCAGAGCGTCGGCGAGGTCGTGGTCCACCGCCATGACGACGGCATCCTCGTCACGGCCATTCTCGGCTTCGGGCCCTCGACCCCCGTCACCGATGTCGTCGCCGTCATGCGCGAGGTCAAGGTCGCGATCGCCGCCGCGATCTCGGGCGTCACCTCGATCGTGCTCGAGCCGATGCTCGCCGGCCCGCGCGACGACATGGACACGCCGACCGACGTCATCGTGATCCGCGGCGCCGACTAGTCAGGCTCTGCCAGGATTCGGCCATGGACATCGTCTTCTCTCTCTTCGTCGTCGCCCACTTCATCGGCCTCGCCGCGATCGTGGGCCCGTTCCTCCTGCAGATGCGCAAGAACGGCGATTTCGCCATCACTGCCGTCTTCGCAGGAGCGATCACGCAGCTCGTCACCGGCATCGCCATGACGGGCCTCGCCGAGGCCGTCGACTACGACCTCGACTACGCGAAGATCATCACCAAGCTCGTGATCACGCTCATCGTCTTCGTGGCCGCGCTGCTCGGTTGGCGCAAGGCCCGCTCGGGCACGAACGACCGCTCGATCAAGCCGTTCTTCCACGCCGCCGGTGGTCTCGCGGTCGTCAACATCATCCTGGCCGTCTTCTGGTGATGAGCAGACCATGAGCACCGAGGGCGGGTCGAAGGCGATCGTCGCCGCGCTGCTGGCGAACACCGGCATCGCGATCACGAAGTTCATCGCCTTCCTCGTCTCGGGCTCGAGCGCGATGCTCGCCGAGAGCGTGCACTCGGTCGCCGACGCCGGCAACCAGGTGCTCCTGCTTCTCGGCGGGCGTCGCGCTCGCCGCGCCGCCGACAGCGAGCATCCCTTCGGGTACGGCCGCGAGCGCTACGTCTACGCGTTCGTCGTGTCGATCATCCTGTTCTCGGTCGGCGGCGTCTTCTCGCTCTACGAGGGCGTCGCGAAGCTGCGCGACCCGCATCCGCTCGAGAACGCGTGGCTGCCGATCCTCGTGCTCGTCATCGCGATCGCGCTGGAGACCTTCTCGCTGCGGACGGCCGTGCGCGAGTCGAACAAGGTGCGCGGAACCCAGTCGTGGGTGCAGTTCGTGCGCCGCGCGAAGCAGCCCGAACTGCCGGTCGTGCTGCTCGAAGACGTCGCCGCGCTGCTCGGCCTCGTCTTCGCGCTGCTCGGCGTCGGGCTCACGATCGTCACCGACGACGCCATCTGGGACGCGATCGGCACGATCATGATCGGCCTGCTGCTCGTCGTCGTCGCGATCGTGCTCGGCATCGAGACGAAGAGCCTGCTCGTCGGCGAGGGCGCCTCGCGCGCCGACGACGCCCGCATTCGCGAGGTCATCGCCGCGCACGGCTCGGTCGCGAAGCTCGTGCACATGAAGACCCTCTACCTCGGGCCCGACGAACTGCTCGTCGCCGCGAAGGTCGCCTTCGGCGAAGGCGCGTCGGTCGAGCAGGTCGCGACCGACATCAACGCGCTCGAGGCCGAACTGCGCGCAGCCGTGCCGCACGCGCGCGTCATCTACATCGAGCCGGGCTTCAGCGCCGTTCCCGGAAGAACCGGCTGAGCAGCTCGGCGCACTCGTCGGCGAGCACTCCCCCGACGACCTCGCCGACGCGGATCGGCAGGCTGCGGTCGCGCAGCACGTCGAGCACGCTGCCGGCCGCCCCGGCCTTCTCATCCCACGCGCCGAAGACGACGCGCGGGATGCGCGCCGACAGGATGGCCCCGGCGCACATGACGCAGGGCTCGAGAGTGACCACGAGCGAGCATCCGCTCAATTGCCAGTCGCCGGATGCCGTGGCCGCCTCCCGCAGGGCGACGATCTCCGCGTGGGCGGTCGGGTCGGCGAGGCGCTCGCGCTCGTTCCGCCCCCGACCGATGATGCGGCCCTGCGCGTCGAGCACGACGGCGCCGACGGGCACGTCCGCGGAGTCGAGAGCCGCGCGGGCCTCGGCGAGCGCCTCGCGCATCGCCTCGCGGTCGCGCTCGGGCACTGCGGTCATCGCCACCTCCGTTAGATTGAGCCTATGCGAGTGCACGTAGCCGACCACCCTCTGATCACCCACAAGCTCACGGTGCTCCGCGACGAGCGCACGCCCTCGCCGACCTTCCGCGCGCTGACGGAGGAGCTCGTCACGCTCCTCGCCTACGAGGCCACGCGCGACGTGCGCGTCGAGGAGGTCACGATCACGACGCCGGTGACGCAGACCGTCGGCCTCGCGATCGCCGAACCGCGCCCGCTCATCGTGCCGATCCTGCGCGCGGGCCTGGGCATGCTCGACGGCATGGTCAAGCTCGTGCCGAGCGCCGAGGTGGGGTTCCTCGGCATGGTGCGCAACGAGGAGACCCTCGAGCCGAGCGTCTACGCCGAGCGCCTGCCCGACGACCTGTCGAACCGTCAGTGCTTCGTGCTCGACCCGATGCTCGCGACGGGCGGCTCGCTGCTGTCGGCGATCGAGTACCTCTTCGACCGCGGAGCGCAGGACGTCACCGCGATCTGCCTGCTCGCCGCCCCCGAGGGCCTCGCGGCGATCGAGAAGGCCGTCGAGGGCCGCGACGTGACGATCGTGCTCGGCGCTCTCGACGAGCGCCTCAACGAGCACGGCTACATCGTGCCCGGTCTCGGGGATGCCGGCGATCGCCTCTACGGAACGGTCGGCTGAGCGCCTCCCGCTCCGTCGATCGCGAACCGCGCTCGCGTGTGTCGGCGTGTGTCGCGCGGCGGCGGGGCGCCTTGACCGCGCGCGAGCGCGGCGAGGATACTGGCGGGCATGACCGTCCACGCGCTGCCCCCGACCTCCCTCGAGGCCCTCGGGAACGCCGGCATGATGCCGCCGCGCACGGACGATCCGCGTCGACCGCGCGCGTGACCGCCGCCCGCCGCCCGCTGATCGCCTCCCGCATCGGAATCCGATGATCGACCGACACGAACCCTTCGACTCCGCCGAGACCGCCCGGCCCGCAACCGGTGAGGGTGCGCGGCCGCGCGCGATGCCCTCAGGCAGCGAGGCCCGCGGCTTCGTGCTCTACGTGGGCCTCGACGAGCGCAAGGCCGCCGCCGCCGGCATCGAGCTCGGGCGTCTCGTCAGCGAGCTCAAGCGCGTGACGGCCGAGCTCGCCCCGGGCTCAGAGACGCACGCCGCCGTCGCGCTCGCTCCCACCGGCGCGGGCGGCCGTGACGTCGACGTCGTGCGCCTCGCGCTCCAGGACCCGGCCGCGCTCGCGCGCTACCGCCGCACCGATGCGCCCGCCGAGCGCGTCGTCCCCGGCGTCGTCATCGACATCTCGCGCAAGCGCGTCGTCCTCGACGGCGAGACCGCTCCGCTCACCTACAAGGAGTTCGAGCTCCTGCAGTACCTGGTTCTGCGGGAGGGCCGGACGATCGACCGCAGCGAGCTCATCTCGTCACTGTGGGCCGAGGGTGCCGATGACGACGGCGACGTGCCGAACGAGCGCACGATCGACGTGCACGTCCGGCGCCTGCGCTCGAAGCTCGGCGGCTACGAGGACATCGTGCGGACGGTCCGCGGCGCGGGCTACCGCTTCGACCGCCACGCCGACGTTTCGATCACGTACTCCTCGACGCCCTCGCCCGACTTCTTCTAGCGGCGCGCGTCCGTCACGGTCGCTGCAGCGCCCTCGTCCGCTCCTCGTACTCCGCGGTGTCGATCTCGCCGCGCGCGTAGCGGTCGTCGAGGATCCTCCTCGCGCCGACCGCACTCGGCTCCGACCCTCCGTGCGGGCCTCCGCTTCGCGGGCGAGCGAGCATCACGGCCAGGGCGACCGCGCCGATCACGAGACCCGTGACGACGATCACACCCAGCACCCAGGCCCACCCCATCATCCATCCATCGCCCCACCACATCATGGCTCTGCCCTCCTGGCATCGCGGCATCCTCGCCGACGCCTCCAGGGTATGCCGGGCCCGACGGAGCGACCAGGGCAGAAAGACCCCGCAGCGTGCGCGCGATAGTGGGCCACGATCCCGTCGCGCGCAAGCCCCTGCCCGCTCCCCCCGTTCGGGGGGCACTCTCGATGAGCACAGCACTCATCGAAAGGCTTCCCATGAACGACGTCAACGTCATCGTCAGAGACGGGCTCGCGAATGTCATCGACTTCCTGCCCAAGCTCCTGCTCTTCATCGTCATCCTCGTCATCGGCCTCATCGTCGCGAAGCTCATCGCGAAGGGGCTCGACAAGCTGCTCGAGCGGGTCGGCTTCGACCGCCTCGTCGAGCGCGGCGGCGTGAAGAAGGTGCTCGACCGGTCCAAGTTCGACGCGAGCGACATCATCGCGAAGATCGTTTACTACACGCTCGTGCTGTTCGTGCTGCAGTTCGCCTTCGGTGTCTTCGGCCCGAACCCGGTGAGCGACCTGCTCGAGGGCATCATCGCCTTCCTGCCGCGCATCATCGTCGCGATCATCATCATCATCGTGGCCGCGGCCATCGCCGCCGGCGCCAAGACCCTCATCCAGGGCATGCTCGGCGGGCTCTCGTACGGCAAGATCATCGCCAACATCGCGAGCATCTTCATCCTGTTCCTCGGCATCACCGCCGCGCTCAACCAGGTCGACATCGCCACGACCGTGACGACGCCCGTGCTCATCACGGTGCTCGCCATCATCGGCGGCGTGATCATCGTCGGTGCCGGTGGCGGACTCATCAAGCCGATGCAGGCGCGCTGGGAGAACTGGCTGAACAAGGCCGAGGCCGAGGCGCCCCGCATCAAGCAGGAGGCCAGCTCGAGCCCGAGCGCGAGCGAGCAGCTGCGCAGCAAGGCCGACGAGCTGCGTGGCGGCACGTCGAGCAGCTCGGCGCCGACGCAGAAGCTGCCGCCGGCAGGCGGCGCTACGGCGACGTCGCGACCCACCCGCCCGTAACCACGGCGGTGCACGGAGACGAGGCGGCGGCCGGGAGGAGAGACCCGGTCGCCGCCTTTCTCGTGCCCGAGCATCCGCGCGCGTTGCGAGCTTTATGACACCGCCCTCGAGTGCTCATAGAGATCTCGCAGAAAAATAACGAACAGATAACTAGACACCGTTACCTCACCGTTATACATTCTTAGAGCGTCAGTTGTTTGCTGTGGCAACTGCCGCGGAATGTGATTGCAGGACACTCTTGGTGCAAGGGAAAGGCCCGGTCGCTCGCCTCGGCGGCCGGGCCTTTGTCACGTCTGCGGGACATTCCGGACGACTGGAACGACGTGCACGCCCATGCGTGTGCATAGAGTTGAGCCATGACCGACAAGTCGCTCGCGCTCGATGCCTGGGAGGCGCTGTTCCGCGCCCAGGTCTCGGTGCTGCGGCAGCTCACCGCCGAGTTCCCGTCGAGCGAGATCTCGTTCACCGAGTACGACGTGCTGCTCAACCTGAGCAGGGCGCCCGAGCGTCGCATGCGCATCCGCGACCTCATCCCCCACCTCCTGCTGAGCCAGCCGAGCGTCTCGCGGCTCATCGACCGGCTCGCCGCCCGCGGTCTCGTCGAGAAGCTGCCCGACGAGAACGACGCCCGCGGCACGATCGTCGCCCTGACCGCCCAGGGCTGGGAGCTCTTCAAGCGCGTCGCCGTCGTGCACGCCGAGTCGATCGCCCAGCGCGTGGGTGGCTCTCTCTCGCCGGCTGAGCTCGCGCAGCTCGCCGAGCTCTGCCAGCGGCTGCGAGGCTAGCCGGCCGTCGGCATCGGCGCGGTCACGACCGTGTCGCCCTTGCCGGCGAGCATGCGCCGCACCCTCACGCGCCGGGCGCGGTGCGCCATGGCGACGAAGGCCGCCAGCCGCACCGACTCGGGCACTGCGCGCGGGGTGAACCACCGTCGAGCGGCCATGACATCGCGCGCGACGCCGCCGGGGTAGCCGGGGCTCGTCTCGAGCGAGCGCAGCAGGAGGCGCGCGCCGACGTGCACAGCGCTGCTCGCCGCGCCCCCCGGGGTCGTGCTCGTCACGGCGCCGAACCGCCGCTCGGCGTAGCGCGGCGAGGGCATGCGCGTCGGCGAGGCCGGCAGACCGAGCCCACCGAGCAGACGGCGCATGACGCCCTCGGCGCGATACCGGCGCACGAGAGCCGGCAGCTCTTCCAGCTCGTCGTTCGTCATGACCGCGCGGTAGCGGTCGATGAGCGCGGCCGTCTCCGACTCCGGTCTGGGCGCGTTGGCGCGCGGCCCGGCGGCATCGTGCACCGAGAGCATCATCGTGAGCAGGCGATCGGTGATGGCCGTCTCGCGGCCGAAGACGAGCATCCGCCCCCGACGCCGCCAGGCGTGCTCGAAGACGCGCTGCGGGTCGCTGAAGAATCCGGGGATCAGCGGGATGAGATTGAGCGCGGCGCCCGAGGCCGGCTCTTCGAGAGCGATGATCGCGGGCGGGAGGATCGTGCCGCGGCCGCGCGTGCGAGCCGGCCTCCAGCCCTCGGCGCCGAGCGCGGCGACCAGTCGCGGGTGGGCCGCCGGGTCGACGACGACGTTCGCGGCGGGCCGCAGCGGCGGCGAGCCGAAGCCGTTGGCGGGGAAGACGAGGAAGCCCGTGAGCAGGGCGCGCACCCCGTGCTCGTCGGCGAGGTCGAAGGCCCGCCCGAACTGCTCGTGACGGGCTCGCGCGCGCGGCTCATCGGGCAGCGGGCGCTCGACGAGCTCTGACGGAGCGTGGAACGCGGCCCCCGGCGCCCACCGGGCATCACGCGGGTCGACGCCCTCGGGCGGCTCCATCGCTCGAACCATCGGTCACCTCTCAGTGAGGCTATCGCGGGCGGCAATAGCCTGAGCGCATGGCTGGCCCCGTATCGATCGTGTGGTTCCGCGACGACCTGCGCATCGCCGACAACCCGGCGCTCACCGCCGCCGTCGAGCGAGGCGGGCCGGTCATCGCGCTCTACCTGCTCGACGAGTCATCTCCGGGCGTGCGGCCGCTCGGCGCCGCCAGCCGGTGGTGGCTGCACCACTCGCTCTCACGACTGCACGAGGAGCTGGCCGCGATCGGCGGGGCGCTCACGCTTCGCCGCGGCGAGGCCCTGTCGAGCATCCCCGCTCTCATCGCCGAGACGGGCGCCGATGCCGTCTACTGGAACCGCCGATACGGCGCTGCGCGCGAGACGGATGCCGCTCTCAAGTCGCGGCTGACCGACGACGGCCTCGAGGCGAAGAGCTTCCAGGCCTCGCTGCTGTTCGAGCCGTGGACGATCACGACCGGCGCCGGCGGCCCCTACGGCGTCTTCACCCCCTACTGGAAGGCGTGCCTGAACCGCCCCGAGCCGCGCGAGCCCCTGCCGGCCCCCGACCGCATCGAGGGCCTCGCGCCCGGCGGCGACGCACTCGAGCGCTGGAGTCTGCTGCCGACCCGCCCCGACTGGGCCGCAGGGCTGCGCGAGACGTGGACGCCCGGCGCCGCGGGCGGCCACGACCGCCTCGAGGAGTTCGCCGAGACCGTGCTCGCCGACTACCACCGCCGCGACGAGCCCGGCCTGCGCGCGACGAGCATGCTGAGCCCCCACTTGCGCTTCGGCGAGGTGAGCCCGTTCGAGGTGTGGCATCGGATGCGGGGCGGCCTCGACGCGGCGGCGGCCAAGAACCGGGCCAAGTTCCTGAGCGAGATCGGCTGGCGGGAGTTCAGCTATCACCTGCTCTTCCACCGCCCCGACCTCGCGACGCGCAATTATCGCGGCGACTTCGACTACTTTCCGTGGGCGAACCCGGGGGACGACGTCGTCGACAGGTGGCGGCACGGGCGCACGGGCATCCCGATCGTCGATGCGGGCATGCGCCAGCTGTGGCACTCGGGCTGGATGCACAATCGCGTGCGCATGATCACCGCGAGCTTCCTGTGCAAGAACCTGCAGATCGACTGGCGCACGGGCGAGGAGTGGTTCTGGGACACGCTCGTCGACGCCGACGAGGCGAGCAATGCGGCGTCGTGGCAGTGGGTCGCGGGGTCGGGCGCCGACGCCGCGCCCTACTTCAGAGTCTTCAACCCCGAGCTGCAGGCGAAGAAGTTCGACCCGCGCGGCGAGTACGTGCACCGCTGGGTGCCCGAGGCGGGAACCGATGCGTACGTAGAGCCGATGGTCGACCTGCGCGAGTCGCGACAGGCGGCGCTCGACGCCTACGAGGCGGTCAAGGCGGCGAAGCAGGCGAGGGATGCCTCGGCGCGAGGATGAGAACCCTCTCACCTCCGCCTCCTTCGCGTCTCATGCGCGGCCCCGAGTCTTGAGTCATCGGGAGGACAGCCCCCTCCCCCTCAGACCCGGAACCGACAGAAGGAGAACATCATGCAGAAGAAGACCTGGATCGCCGTCGGCGCCGCCTCGGCCCTCGGCCTCGGCGTCATCGCGGGCGGCGCCGCCGCCACCGCCAACCAGATGAGCCTCACGAGCGACGACACCCGCGTGCCCGGCCTGTCGAGCACCGACGACGTCTCGAACGGCAGCGGCAGCGCCGACGTCACGTTCGACGTCTCGAGCGACAGCATCGTCACGCCGTCGCCGGCGACGACCGTCAGCCCGGTCTCGCCGATCTCGGCCGCCGACGTCTCGGCCGTCTCGCCGGTCTCGCCGGTGAGCGTGCCGTCGCCCGTGACGCCCGCCTCGCCGGTGAGCGTGCCGTCGCCCGTCACCCCCGCGTCGCCGATGTCGCCCGCGTCGCCGGTCTCGCCCGTCTCGCCCGCGTCGGTCGACGACGACAGCGACGACAGCGACGACAGCACCGACGACTGATCACCGCGTGACTCACGTCGGACGTCCGTCTGCTGCTGACACGCTCTGACGGCCGCCGACCTCCTCCGCGTCGCCGCGATTCGGGTGCGGCAGACGCACACCGGAACCGCCCCGCTCCCTGCTCGGAGCGGGGCGGTTCTGCGTGCGGGCGGCATACTCGTCGAGTGACGACCGACGGCGCTGCGACCTCCCCGGATGCGCGGCGCCGGCGGCTGGGCCCGCTCCCCCTCGCGCTGACGGCGATCGTCTCGGTGCAGTTCGGCAACGCGCTCGCCGGCTCGACGTTCGCCGAGGTCGGCGCTCTCGGCGCCGCATCCCTTCGCCTGCTCTTCGCGGCCGTGATTCTCGTCGCGGTGCTGCGTCCGTCGGTGCGCGGCTGGACCCGGCGCGTCTGGCTCGGCGTCGTCGCCCTCGGCATCGGCCTCGCGGGCATGAACAGCCTCATCTACCTCGCGATCGAGCGCGTGCCCATCGGCATCGCCGTCGCCGTCGAGCTCATCGGCCCACTCGCCGTCGCCGTCGCGGGGGCGCGTCGGGTGCGCGACCTGCTGTGGGTCGCGCTCGCCGCCGTCGGGGTGGGGATGCTCGCCCTCGACAGCGACGGATCGGTCGCGCTGCTCGGCCTCGTGTTCGCCGCCGGCGCGGCGGGCTTCTGGGCGCTCTACATCGTCGCGTCGTCGCGACTCGGCGCGACGAGCGTGCGCGGGGTCGACGGACTCGCCGTCTCCATGGTCGTCGCCGCCGTGCTCGTCGTGCCATTCGGGGCCGTTCCCGCGACCGCCGCAGTCGTCGCCGACCCGACCGTGCTCGCGGTCTTCGCGGGCATCGCGCTCATGACCTCGGCGCTGCCGTACGCGCTCGAGTTCATCGCGCTCAAGACGATGCCGACGCACCTGTTCGGCGTGCTCTCGAGCCTCGGGCCCGTCGTCGCCGCTCTGGCCGGGCTGGTCGTGCTCGGACAGGTGCTCTCGCCGCTGCAGCTCGCGGCGATCGTGGTGATCATCGCCGCGAGTGCGGGGGCCGTTCGGTCAGCGAGCCGGTAGGCGCCGCCGCACTCGGCGCGGGCCACGGAGTCGGCTGACGGTCGCTCGTCGCGGGGAGCCCTGGCGGCATCCGCGACGAGCGACCGACAGGTCAGACGGGGAAGCGCACGACCTTGAGGTCGCTCTCCCACTCGCGGAAGCCGTACTGCTGGCCGTCGATCACGATGTCACTCGGCATCGGCCCACCGAAGACTCCGGTGGTGAGGTCGACCAGCGTGTTCGCCGAGGTGACCCCGATGAGAAGGTCGTACCACGTGCCCTGCTCCGCGAGGGTGGAGAGGTCGAACTCGAACAGTGCGACTCCGGCAGCGCCCGTGTTGGGCACGTCGATCGTCTGGCTGCCGGTGCGCACCCGCAGGAACACGTCGCCGCTCG